>JAJDBG010000068.1 GCA_029261475.1 Nitrospinaceae bacterium | reverse complement strand
ATGCAACCTTGACTTGCGGCGCACAGTCCCAAGGCTTTGAATATGACATCTACAATTCTTTGTGAGGTCATCACATTGCCCCCGGCAACAGCGGCTTGCGCCGATGGAGATAATAGAGAACCTTCTTCAATGATGACTTCTACAGGAGAAAAACAACCTTGATTCAAAGGTATATCTTCTTGCGTGAGGCACCGCAAACAATACAAAATAACAGAATCAACCACAGCACGCGGAGCATTCAAATTTCCTTTCAACTCTAAACCCGTGCCAGAAAAATCGAACACTGCTCGACCTCTTATTTGATCGAGTGTGAGCTTGAGCTTTATGGGAGTGCCATCGTCCAAATAATCCACCGCCGATAAAACATCAATTTTCTTCAAGCCTTTTTCATACGAAATTTTGCGAATGGCATTTTCAATCGCTTCTTGTGCAGAGCCTTGGATTTGCTTCATGTAGGCCAGAACGACAGGCAATGTGTAATGCCTGGCCAAATCACACAAGGCCTCAGCCCCTTGATTATTAGCCGATACCTGTGCGCGCAAATCGGATAAATTATCCTCAAGTCGTCGGCTTCCTTTTAATACTTCGCGAATGCGTGTTTCCTGAAAGACTCCGCCCTCTACCAATTTGATCGACTCTATCCGTGCCCCTTCCTCATCCAGGGTTTGAGAAAAAGGCGGCATGGAACCAGGAACAGAGCCGCCTATATCCGCATGATGTCCTCGGCTGGCAACAAAAAATACGGGTACCCCATCCTGCCAAACAGGACTGATCACGGTGATGTCTGGCAAATGGCTCCCTCCCATTTGTGGACAGTTAGAAACCCACACGTCTCCGGGGTGGATGGAGCCTCGATAAAATTCAATTTGCTTGCGCACGGCAGAACCCATGGCACCCAGGTGAACCGGCTGATGAGGGGCATTAACAACAAGTTCTCCATCGACATCAAACACCGCGCAGGAAAAATCTCTGCGCTCCTTAATATTGGTAGAGATCGCCGTTCTCTGCAGAGCATTGCCCATTTGTTCTGCAATGGATGAAATTCGATTGGAAAAAATCGCCAACTGCGCAGGATTAGCTAAGCCATCCAAACTCGGTTCTTCTGTGGAAGCAACGTCAATCCACAAATCCCCCGTTTCCGTTGTTTGAGCAGTACATTTTGGTTCGATCAAAATAGCGGAGTTTTCCTGCAATACGATTGCCGGACCTTGAATAACTTCTCCTGCTCCCATATTTGCCATCAAGTAAACGGGAGTCTGCAGGTAACCCTCGCGAAAATAGCATTGAGAATACTCAGCAGGTTTCGCAGGCTCGAGATTCTTTGAAAGAGAAACCGCCTGTATAGGAGTCGTTCTGCCAGTGCCTCGCACTCGCAAATCGTCTATCACAATTTTCTTTCCCTGTAGAACAAAACCAAATTCTTTTTCACAGCGTTGGAAGAATTTTATTTCAAGATCAGACTCTTCGTTAGCCGACATCATCAATGAAGTATCGGTTCCTTCAAAACGCATGTTCAGAAAGTATTGGAAATCGATTTGCATTTGCCCTTGACGGCGAAGCTCCCTGGAAACGGTTTTGGCCAGTGCGTCCAGTTTTGTTTTTAGTACAGGCCAGAGGACGGGTGTATAAATCATCCCAAGCGGTTCCCTCTTCTCCTCTGTCACATCTGCCAGTCCTATCCCGCAAGCGGAAAGTATCCCGGCGAATCGATGGACAAAAATACGCCTGATTCCCAACAATTTTGCTAAAGAGCACACATGTTGCCCCCCTGCGCCTCCAAAGCATGCGAGGACATGATCCTTCGGGTCATGCCCTCTTTGCATGGAAATTTCTCGAATCGGCCGAGCCATGGTTTCATTGGCCACATCCAGAAATCCAAGCGCGATTTCCTCCAGACTCATCGCATTCGAACGATTGACTTCTCTCGCCAAATGTTCAAAAGCCGTGCGTGTTGAAGAAATATCCAGAGCCGAACTTTCGTCCTCACCAAAAACTTTCGGGAAATATTTTGGAAGCAATCGCCCTAAAATCAAATTCGCATCTGTCAACGAAAGTGGTCCCCCGTTGCCATAACAAACCGGTCCAGGGTAAGCTCCCGACGATTCTGGCCCTACCGTCAACAATCCATTCCTGAAGAACAATCGCGAGCCGCCGCCCGCCGCTACGGTACGGATATCCAGTTGCGGTGCCTGAATAAAAACCCCCGCTGTTTCATTTTCATGACGCCAGTCATACTCACCGTCATAACGAGATATATCGGTGGACGTTCCCCCCATATCAAATCCGATCACAGCTTTGTCAGACTGTGGGTCGAATGCGGATTTAGCGCAAGCCACCACTCCACCCGCAGGCCCGGATAAAACAGCCCGACTGCCAGAAAAAGCCTCGGCAGATGCCAGCCCCCCATCGGACTGCATGAAATACAGATCGGGAACTTTTCCACAAAATCCGGAACGGAAGCTTTCAATGTATTCCATAATATGCGGTGTCAGGTAAGCATCCACGCAAGAGGTGTGTCCCCGCCCAACAATTTTAATCCTTGGCATGACCTCTGATGATAAAGAGACATGACGAAAACCCATTTCACGGGCCAATTCTCCGACTTCCTGCTCATGATCCGGAAAAATATGCGAGTGCAGTAAAGTCACCGCAAGGCAGTCGATTCCATCATCCAGAAAGTTTTGCAAACTACGTTTCACTCGATCAGGATCGATTCTTTTTAAAACTTCAACGGAAGCATTGCCCGTTCCAGAAGCGGAACCGTAAGCACCCATGCCCGAGGCAACACAAACCCGTTCATCCACCTCCATCACGGCAGAATACAGGAGCGACAATTTTTTTATATCAAGGTCAAACAAGGCAGGGCGATTCTGGTAACCGATCTCTAATAAATCGCGGAATCCCCGGGTGATCGCCAAGGCAAAGCGTGCACCCTTTCGTTCCAGCAAGGCGTTCGTCCCAACGGTGGTCCCCATACGAACCCATTCGATTCTCTCACCGCTGATATTATTTTGAGGATACTTTTCGCCGGTAGCTTCTTCCAGAATACGCCGGATGCCTTCCAAAGGAGCCGAATCATAAACGCCCGGATTTTCTGAAAGAAGTTTCAACACCCGCCAACCCGGTTGACCGGGAACCTCGGCATAGATGTCGGTGAAGGTTCCACCACGATCGATAGAAAATCGGAAACGGTTGGGATCGGACATAAATTATAAGGTCGAATAGACAGGCCTTGACGCTATGAAAAACTCAGCCAAGGAAAGTTTGAAAATGAAAAGGAGGGAATTATTCTTTAAGTAGGTCCAAGGTCAAGCCTTCACGCGCAAGAAACATATTTAACTCTGATTCAGGTCCCACTAGCTTCAAATATTTTTTGCTTCGATCTAAAATCTCAACCAGCTTGCAATCGTCGTAGGTCGGTTCGTGATGAAAAAATGCTATATTTTTCACATTGGCTTCCACTGCCAAATCAATGCCAATGAATGTTGAGCTATGCCCCCAATCCGTCTTTTCCAAACCTTCGCTGAATGTGTACATAGCATCAAAAATCAGCAAATCTGCATCGGCAAAAAACTCAACGGCTGGTTGCAAATCACTCTGCCTTAACTGCTTATACTCAGAGTCCGTTGCATAAATAATCGTTTTCCCTTTGTACTCAATCCGCCAGGCATAACATTTGCCGGGATGATACATCAGCTTATTGGTCACCTTGGCGTTGGAGATAATATGCTCCGCGCCATCTTCGATGCACTTAAAATCAATTGAAGAAGCAAATGCTTTAAAGGGAACTGGGAAAAAACGACTGTTCTGATGATCTTCCAGTCGGGTGTGCAGGTCTTCATAACCTGAATAGAACGTGAACTGATTGCCGGGAATATAAAATGGGACAAAAAAAGGTATCCCTAAAATGTGATCATAATGCGTGTGCGAAAAAATAATGCTCGCCCTGCCCTGACCTTTACCAAAATCCTTTCCCATCCATTCCAATCCCAAAGGACGCAACCCGGAACCGCAATCGAAAACAATATGCTCGCCACCAATATCAACCTCGACACAGGAGGAATTACCGCCAAAGCACCCACCAACTTCAGGTGGCAAACCATCGACAAAACTTTGAATGCTTGCGCTGTCCTGTATATCCTCAGGATTCGCCTGCTCCAATGCCTTGATCAATTTTGTTTGGATTTGGTCCGATGTCAAGGGAGTGGGAATCGACCCTCGAACACCCCAAAATTTCACTTTAAAACTATCGTTTTCCATAAAAAAATATTAGAAGGAAATGGGGGGGGAAGAGTGAAAAGCAACTCGCACACAAATGGATACATAATCACATAATGTGCGCTAAACCAACACACTTCCAAGGCAACTTATTTCAATAGGATAATAGAAAACACCTTATTCGTCAATCAGTTGTTCCTGAACGGCGACAATGAAATGGATCTGTCTGATGACAAATAATACATCAAATGTCCATTCGTGACGCAAAGCCCTTCGGAAAGAAAAAATATTAGCACCCGCGTAAGGGTTACTCCCTCATGTCTACATATTGAGCCCCATTGTACATGGCACCTTCCATCTCTCTCTCATTGATAAGCTGATTGACGATTTCCTGTTTGTCTAATTCTTTCTTAAACTCCTCAAATTCCTCATGCGAGTCAAGCTCAGCTATTGTTTTCTTTCCATCTTGCACAAAAAGTAATAAATATCTAAAAACACGTTTCACTGGTTTTTCTCCAAAAAAATTAACCCATTGTTTAACAAACATGATAAACCGAACTATGAAATAAGTTCTAATATTTTTCACTTTTAATCAAACAAGGGCAGAATGAATTATAGAAATTTTCCTATCTCTGGCTGGCATACTTCAGAAATTGGACTGGGAACATGGCAACTGGGAGCCGACTGGGGTGTCGTGGAAGAATCGGTTGCCATAAAAATTCTAGAAGAAGCTCTCGCATCGGGAATAAACTTTTTCGATACAGCAGATGTTTATGGCCTGGGCCTCAGTGAAATAAGAATCCGTAATTTTTTGAAGACTCGAAAAGAATCTGTCTTTGTAGCGACTAAACTAGGTCGATTTCCAAAACCCGGCGGGCCTGATAATTTTTCGCTCCCCGTATTTCGTGAGCATACAGAAAATTCTCTGAAGCGGCTGGGAGTCGAGGCCATTGACCTAACGCAAGTTCATTGCCTTCCAACAGAGCTTCTCCAAAATGGAGAAATATTCGACTGGCTACGCGAAATCAAGCGCGAGGGAAAAATAAAGCACTTTGGATTCAGCGTAGAATCTATGGAGGAAGCAGAGCTTTGCCTTCAGCAAGAAGGGGTCGCGTCTTTACAAATTATTTTCAACATCTTCAGACAAAAACCTGCAAAGGTTCTATTCGACAAAGCCTTGGAGAAAGGTGTTGCTTTGATCGTCAGATTGCCACTGGCCTCGGGACTTTTATCAGGTAAAATAAATTCTGCATCAACTTTCCCTAAAGACGACCATCGCAACTACAATCGGGACGGACAACAATTCAACGTGGGCGAAACTTTTGCGGGCCTCCCTTTTGACAAGGGAGTCGCATTGACAGAAGACTTGAAATCATTTCTTCCAGAAGGAATGACACTCTCGCAAATGGCATTGCGATGGGTTCTGGATCACCCTGCGGTAACGGTTGCCATTCCCGGTGCGACAAATCCTAAACAGGTTCGATCGAACGCAAAGGCTTCTGATTTACCTCCGCTTGACAACGCTCTTCTGGAAAAACTGGAAAGCTTTTATCAGGATAAAGTTCATCCTCATATTCGCGGAAAATATTGATCGGGCTATTTGAATTGCCAAGAGAACTCCCCGATCTCGGGGCTTGCGATGGTAGCAGAATCGCCCGAACCCAAAATGCCTACGCCTGAGGGGGTACCGGTAAAAATCAAATCTCCCGGGCGAAGGCACCACACGGAACTCAAAAAACTCACCAGCTTTGGAAGAGAAAAAATCATCTCCGCCGTATTGCCTTTTTGACGAACCTGTCCATTGACAGAACATGAAAAGTCCAGATTTTGCGGATCCCTGATCTTCTGTAAGGGAACATATTCGCCAAGAGGCGCACTTTGCTCAAAAGCCTTGGCCAACTCCCAGGGATACCCACTTTTCTTGAGACGAGATTGCACGTCTCTTAAAGTCAAATCCAAACCCAGTGTAACGCCGTCAATATAGTCAAAAGCCTCAGACTCCGGTATGCCTTGTCCTTCTGCCCCTATTTTAAAAACCACTTCCACTTCATGGTGGAGTTGGGAACCGTGGCGAGGAATTTTTACAGTTTCCTCAGGGGCAACCAGAGAAGACCATGGCTTAATGAAAACAACTGGCTCTTCGGGAACAACGCCCGACAGCTCACGGATATGCTCTGTATAATTTTTACCAATGCAAAAGATGCGACCGCAAGGATTGGCTTCTCTATGAAAAGTCGATGAAGTCATTTCGCACAAACCTTCAAGTTAAAATAACGTGCAATGGCACCGTACTGCTCTTGTTTGAAACCAGACAAGGGAGGCCCCGATTCGGTTTCAGCGTAAATACGATCGATGCGTTCTAAAACTTTTTGATCGAGAGATGCCAGTATGTCATTTTCCAAACCTTCGACGTCAATTTTCAAAATATCAATCCTGTCATGGTGAGCCAATATATTTTCCAGAATGGCAACAGCGCTTTTGACAGAGACCTCCACCTGCTCAGCACCTGCAGACGATTCCTCCAGCCGCCCGTAACGTCCGGTCGCTTCAAATGTAAATGCCGCAGTTCCTTCTGACAAACCAACAGCGGCTTCTTCCAGTTTCCACCGCTCCTTAAAATCACTCAGATTATCCTTGAGGCGTTCGATGTTTTGCGGCAACGGTTCGAACAAATAGGTCTTTACCTCTTTTCCGCGAGTCAAAAAGTAAAGGGCACTCAGACCAATATTAGAGCCAAAATCCACAGCACAAGAAATATTATTGGGAACCTTATAATCCAATTTTCCAAAACACTCCACCAAAGTAATGATATCAGCAAAATCAAAAACCGTAGCGGTCTGCCGTCCGATAGGAGTTTTTACGGTGAGCTCGGCAGGATACGATCCCTGCCCCAAAACGTAACGTCGTAATATCTGAACAGGATCTTTAAAATTCCTGAAGATATTGAACAGTGCAATGTAAAAAGGTTTTTTGAATAAAGCGGCGGAAAAATTTATCAAGGAATGATGACACATAATGAAAAAATATCAGCTCTAAATTGGATTTATAAAAGCTTTAGAAATCTCGTTGCTGGTTGTCTAAAATTAAAACGACTCAACGGACTTTCTTAAACCACCATTGGCATTCAAGAATCCTGCTCCATAACAAATTAGCAAAGAATTCCAATATCGCCTGCGGCTTGATAAAAGAGGAACGGTGTTCGAGACATTGAAAAGTAGTCGGTATTTCACTGATGGTTAATCCCAGGCGACGGGCTTGAATCATTATTTCAGCATCTATAAACCAACCGTTGGATTTCAAATCCATCCGTTCGTAAGCTGCACGAGTCATTAATTTTGGTTTGGAATTTATATCTCTGGAATGCAGACCCGGAAACAAAAGTTTAAAAATAAAATTATAAACCTTAGAAATGAATTTTCGATACGTCCCATCATCACGTTGGGCACGATAGGTTTTGACAAAATCGCACTGTTCCTCTTTCATTTTTTTGAAAACAGCCGCGACATCTTCAAAAGGCATTTGTCCGTCGCCATCGATCACCGCAAGAGTTTCTCCTCTCGCTATTTCCAAACCGGTTTTCATGTCCCATCCCATCATCCCTTCCTTCTTCCGGGCCACTGCAACGATGCAGTCATGTCCGTCGGCAATTTCTCGAACCACTTCAGGCGTTCGGTCGCCCTGATTATCGAAATAATTTCCAACCAAAACAATTTCCCAGTCGGGTTCGCATGCATCCAAAGAGATGACCAGTTGTTCAACGAACCCAGCAATGCTGTCCGCACTTTGGTAGGCAAGGACGACCGCTGATATTTTCGGTGAAGAATTCAATGCCGACCTAAGGGAAAAAAGTTCTCAATGCATCAATCGCTTCTCTATTTCCAGAGAAATTCCAAAAAATAACATGATGCTCCAGCACAGACTTTTGATGAGTGATTTTATTTTCTAGTAAATAACTTTCCAATACAGTATCGGTCAACGCGTCCTTCCTGGTTACAACCGCAAATTTTGGAACGGATTGTGCCTTTTCATTCCGAATCTTGCTCCGAGGAGACCGCGAGTATTCCGCTACAGGTAGCGTCCTCTCGCTAAGGAATGAAATTCTAAAAACATTGACGCCGCCATAAACAAGATGGATGTCATTCTCTTTAGCAAAAGTGATGACTTCGTAAGCCGGGTCAGGTGCCAACCGCACCACTTGGCTACCATCGAGCATGCCGCGTTCAACATAGTTTTGATAAAGAGTCACAGAAAAAAACATTCCCCAGATTGCCATGAATGCCGGAACGAAAATAAAACCTTTCTTCCACTGCGATTTAAGAAATAGAGCAAGCCAAAATAATGCAGCTCCATACATGGGGAAAAGATAGCGTACAAGCGGCCCGCTTTGTGTTGCAATATTGGCAAACACAATCACAATAGGAAAAATAATAAAAAATAATTTGGGGGAAAATTCAATCTTTTCGAGACGAAAAATCTTCCCCAACAATTCCTTGTGATTTTGAAAAATAAACCTCAATACGAACAAGAAGGTTCCTGTAATAATCAATGCCAATACGAATAATAGAGAAGTTGTCCCGTTCCCGAAAGGACGATCCATGAAATTTTTGATCGGACTCAAAATCCCCAGCAATTCAGGAATATTGTTCGTTAGCAAAATCCAGGCGTGCTTTATAAGCCGCAAGGGCATAAAATCCATATCAAACCCTTGCCCACCGCGCTTGGTTTCTCCCGTTAAGATACTCGTTATACGCGGAGACAATCCCAGCGCAAAGCCCGCCATTCCCAGCATAATCCATTGACGCATTTGACTTGAAAGCAAGTGCCATTGATCCATTGCGCGATTTTTTACGTCTGCGAATGCACTGCGATCGAGTCCGAATCGAAGCAATAATAAAATTGCAATTTGCCATAACGGGCTATAGAGATTATTGATTTGAAGAAGGGTAACACCCGCTATGTCCAAGCCAAAACCGCCAAAGGTATACGCGAAAGCAATGGCCAGAAAAAACAAAACGATCACGCCATCCAGAAAGCGGATAAATCTCTGCCGGGTGCTCAAATTTTGAAATAATGATTTAAGAGTGGAAAGATTTATTCGAGATCTGAGTTGATCCCAATTTTCTCGGGTCAAGACAAACAAAAGCATCAATGACGTGATAAATAAAACTGCATAGGTATATATATAGATTGAAAAACCCATCAAAAATCCAAGGCCAAAAAAATACAGACCTCCACCACCAGATTTTTCAATTTTTAAATAAATTAAAAAACAAAGATTCGCCAAAAACCCTACCATCATGTGGGGTATAAAACTTAGACTGATATCTAAAATACTAGGCGGTGGAAGCAGTAGGAAAAAGGCCAGCAAAAAAACAACAAACAATCCAAACTGACGAGCCAGCAAACACATGCTGCCCACATACAAACTGTATACAAAAATATTGGTCAGTTTAAATGCAAGGGAGGTAGGACCAAAAAAATAAATAAAGGGAGCGGCTGTAAAGTCCACCAGCGCACCCACATATCGATTGTGTTCGTAATAAAAGTTAAAACTCCCACCTTCTAACATTTTTATCAGATTGTTAGCGACAAAAGCCTCATCGCTGTTCATGTATAAATCAGCGTTCGCCAGTGCGGGGAAATTCCAGAAAACATTTATGGAAAATATGGATAGCAAGACTCCTATACACATCAATCCTGTTTGAATATTGGTCGAATTTCTCATCATTAAAAAATATTACAGGGAGCTTACTACTTCAGGCTCAGATTCTTTTAAAAAGTTACGGACTTCTTCCATCGATTCTGTCTGCTTGCAATTCGGCAAAGAGGCTATGAATTTTTTACCGTAACCTCGATGTGCGATCCTTGAGTCCAGGATGGCCACTACTCCCGAATCTGTTTTTTTTCGTATCAACCTTCCAAAGCCCTGCTTCAGCTGGAGAATCGCCCGAGGAACCTGATAACGTGAGAACGGGTCGATGCCTCGACGTTTGAAATCTTCCATGCGAGCTTCCGTCAAGGGTTCACCCGGTGGATCAAAAGGGAGTTTGGATATAATGACAAGCCGCAGGGCATCGCCAGGAATATCGACTCCCTGCCAGAAGGTTGAAGTCCCAAAAATAACAGAAGGTGTGGCTTTGAAACGTTCGATCATTTCATTACGCTGTAAAGCATCCCCTTGTTTCAACAAGCGATATTTAGTAGACAGCGATTCCATCTTTTCATAGATACGATTCAGCAAAGCATAGCTGGTAAAAAGAATGAAGGCCCGCCCTCCAGAAGCTTCCACCAATTCCCTCGAACGATCGGCAATTGCCGTTGCGTATTCTTCAATTTCCGCAGAAGGCTCTGGCAAATCAGCAGGTGCATACAACAGGGCTTGTTCCGAATAGTTGAAGGGAGAATCCAAAGAGTATTCTTCCTCTGGCTCAAAACCGATCCGCTCTTTGATGAAATCGAATTTTCCGTTTGTAGTCAAGGTGGCAGAGGTCAGAATAATGCGGTCGGTTTTTTCATAAACCTGTTTTTTCAATTCCTCTGCAACGTTGATCGGCAAGCCTGTCAATACAACTCGACGAAAGCGTTTCCTTTCGGCAATTTCCAAAGAATAAACATAGCCCTCTATGTTGTGCCCCAAAAGAGCTGTCAAAGCATTGTTGAACTCGAAACAACGCGAAGCCGCCCAGGCAAATTCAACACTTTCCTCTTCGGTCCCTGCCAAGGCTTCCAATTCTTTCAAGGACTCGCGCAGTTCTTCAAGTGGAACGTATAAAGGATTTTCTACTGGCGGTGACTTGTACAAACGCACAGTGCGAGACTCTTTCCCATAGGCTTCAAGAATATTCTGGAAAAAAATTTCGCCGGCACGGCGCGTTTTATGTGTCAAATCAATCGCCGGTTGAGCGAAATGCCTGTCAGCCCGCGTCAACAAACCTTTTTTGGTTCGCGCGTTGAACAATCTGTCTAACAAATAAAACAAACCTGAATTCGATATCTCCAGCCCCAGAAACGATGTTGCCGCTTCTTCAATATTTTGCGCTTCGTCGAACACCACCGCATCAAATCGTGGCAATACACCACCGCCGCCGGCAACGTTTGCAAAAAATAAATGGTGATTGACCACTAATAAATGCGATCCGAACCAACGTTTGCGTTCTTTAAAATAAAAACATTCTTTATAGGTTTCACAGTTTTTACCGAGACATAAATCCCTCTGCCGACCTACCTCCTCCCAAACAATGGGTGAGGGTGAAAATTCTAGTTCTTCTTTCACTCCCGTTGCCGTCAAATCAGACCACTCAAATATTTCCGCCATCTGCCCTTCCAGTTTCGGGTCGGTGAAAAGTCCCGCCTGTGCGGATCGTTTTAATCTTCTAAGTGAGAGATAATTTTCGTGGCCCAGGCAAATTGAATAGCGGAAAGCCAAACCCAAATGCTTGCGAAGAAGAGGAATATCGTGGTGCAGGATTTGATGCTGAAGAGTTTTCGTGTATGTCGAAATCACTACACGACGATCATTTTCTACCGCCCATAGCACGGCGGGTATCAAATAGGCCAGACTCTTCCCAGTCCCTGTCCCAGCCTCTACCATCAAGTGTTTACCGTCATCGAGAGAACGCGAAACGGCATCGGCCATTTCCATTTGCTGAGGACGGTACTCAAAGCCAGGCAGAGCTTCGGAGGCAAGTCCATCGCTTCCTAAATAATTTTCAATTTTAGAGCTATTCATCCGAGTTATGTTACGGGGTCACCTTGCGCAGGTAAAGCGATTTCTTACGGTCTGTTGAGATAGGATCAAGTATGAAAATAGCGGTTTGAATTTTGAAGCAGAAACTCAGTCATACTAAACGGAATCCATATTTTTATGTTGGGAATTTTTATTCTACCGCCTCTGAGCGTTTTACATAAAATCCGAGCAGAAATTACAACTTCACTTAAATTGGGAGGGCACACCCACTCGGAATGCGCGTTGCTCCAGCTTACGGTAGAGCCTTTTATAATAGGCCGCTAGCTTTTTTGCATTTCTCGCTTCTTGATTTCCCTGCGATGACAATGCGTGTGCGTTGGCAGAAGATTGTTGAATCCTCTGCGTGACATAATCGAATCGTAGCTTCCACCAATCTCCCGGTCTATCACCATACAAAAACTCCCCTTTATCTGAAAGCGGACGTAAAACCAGGCGAGAATGTATCTGGTCAATTTCAAATTTAAAATTACTCAGGAAAGACATCCCCAACAAACCATCGATACCTCCCATATCCATAGGGTTTATCGCTGTTTCGACCAAGCGGGCACTGGCACCACTTACATCCACAAGGTCCAGGGCAACTAGAGGCATTTCCACTTTTCCACCTGCAGTTGAAAAAGGAATCTTCGGTGCAGAAAGCACATCCAACCCCAACCTGCGGGCAACGCTTCGATTCAAAGTAATCATCGAAGCACCGGTATCCAGTAATAGACGGGCCTTGCCTCTTCCGTTGATGACAACTTCAACCAGGAAATGATTTTCGCCACCGGGCAATAAAGGAATTTCAAATTCACTTTGTCGGGAAGATTTTGCTTTCTCAGGAAAAGCCGGGGCGGGTTTGCTCTCGAAGGTTTTAATCCTTCCAGATTGTTTGCGATACTCGGGAGGAACGTTGGAGTAATTATCGGTCACATGCAGTTGCCCCTTGTCATCCTTCCAGGAAAACAAAGCGGCATGCGCGACCCCAGCCAAAAAGAAGATAAAAATCAGTGAGACCCAAAAAAACGATCGCGCTATAGGCAATCCATAGCGCGTCGCTTGAAAAATATTGCAATCGTGAGTTTTTTTATAATTCACAGGCATGACCCCGGCAAACTGCCAAGGCAATCGGCCATACATTCACTTACGAACATCTGTTAAAAAGGGGCTGGCTTCACAATTTATTACGACATTCCCTCTTCGCGAAAAAACGTTGGCCTGCATTTTTACAACAAATCGGCTCCCTTTACTCAACAACGATAGGCGTTACATAAATTTCTCTTGGTCGAACGCCATCCGAAGGCCCAACCACTCCTTCACGCTCCATCGTTTCGATTATACGCGCGGCTCGATTGTAGCCGATCCGCAGTCGTCGTTGAATATAAGAAATGGAAGCCTGTCGATCCTTAGCAACAATTTCCAGAGCTTCATCGTATTTCTCATCGTATTCATCTTCGCTATCCTCAGCACCTTTACTGTCCGTAGGAATTTCCTTAAAAATGTCCTCGGTGAATTCCGGCTTGCCCTGTTTTTTGATGAAGTCAATGATACGATTGATCTCCTCATCGCTGAGCATCGCACCATGTGCCCTCAACAAACGGTTGACCCCCGGCGGCAAAAATAACATATCACCGCGACCCAATAATTTTTCGGCACCCATCGAATCCAGAATGGTGCGCGAATCTACGCGCGATGCCACTTTATACGAAATCCGCGACGGGAAGTTGGCCTTGATGATTCCCGTCAAAACATCGACCGATGGACGCTGGGTAGCAATGATCAGATGAATCCCGGAAGCACGAGCCATTTGTGCGAGCCGAATCAAAGCGTCCTCCACTCCTTTTGAAGCGACCATCATGAGGTCTGCCAGCTCGTCAATGACAACGACGAGATAAGGTAATTTATTCGGTGGCTCCGGTAAAATTTCCAACTCTTCCAGTTCATCCTCATTCTCTGGAGTGATTGCCTTGGAGCGAAGTTTTTCTTCTTTTTCAAATTTCTTCTTTGCTTCCTCATATTCCTTTTGCAGTTTTTCAACTCTCGCGTTGTAACCGCTGAGGTTACGAACACCGCATTCTGCCATCAATTTATAGCGACTCTCCATTTCCGAAACAGCCCATTGCAGTGCCGCCGCGGCTTTTTTGGGATTGGTCACCACAGGTGAAATCAAATGTGGAATCCCATCAAAAATTGAAAGCTCCAGCATCTTTGGATCAACCATGATGAACTTCACCTCATCAGGAGAAGCATTCAAAAGTATGGAACAGATCATCGCATTCAATCCCACACTTTTCCCCGAGCCTGTAGAACCTGCCAGAAGTAAATGGGGAACCTTTGCTAAATCCTGGATCATCGGTTCGCCAAAACAGTCTTTACCAATGACCATCGTCAATTTTGATTCTGACTGCGCAAATTCGTCTGAAGAAATAACGTCTTTAAAATAAATAGTCTCCCGCTTTAAATTCGGGACTTCAATACCAACGACTGGTTTGCCTGGAACAGGAGCAAGAATACGCAAACTCATCGCTCGCATTGCCAAAGCCAGATCATCTGCCAGTGACACAATACGACTGACCTTAATGCCCGGCGCAGGTTCATACTCATACAAAGTGATAAGGGGCCCAGGCAAAACCTGAACCACTTTGCCTTCGACACCAAAATCCAAAAGTTTCTTTTCAAGAATAGCCGCACCCGCCAGGATTTCGTCATTGGCCTGCTCGTTGTACATTTGAAGAGGTGGATCGTCTAACAAAGAAAGTGGGGGTGTCACATAAGACCCCAATTCTGCCACGAAATCAAAATCTTCCTGAACCACAAAATCGGGTTCTTTCTTCTTCTGCTTGCTATCGACGGCAGACACGGGTTCTGGCTTTTGTTTACGCAGTACAATGAGAGGCTCGGGCAAAGGTCGCTTTTCTTTCTTTTGATCGACCTCCGGTTTTCTCAACGTTTTTACCAAAAGGATCACACGCTGTTTGAGGACAAGACAAGCCTTCCATAGCTTGTTCAATCCCCACAATACATTAGCCCCCAGACTCTCAAGAGATTCGTTAACCGATCTGCCTGTCATAACCAACAGGCAAAGGGCAATTGCCGTTACCAAAAATAACGTAGCTCCCACTTGACTCAACCAGGCAATCAAAAACTCGCCAAAAACGCTTCCCGCCATTCCTCCAGAAGGAACATTGTCACCAAAAAAAGGATCTTCAAAATAATGAATAGATATTAAGGCACAGATTGTCGCAAGAAAAGCGATTGCCGGAACCGGAGCCATTTTCCATGTTTCCTTCTTCTGACCACGAATGAGGGACCATCCAAAAATCAAAGTGATCATTGGAAAGAAAAATGCCCCGCTCCCAAATGTTTGAGCCAGGCCGTCAGAAATATAAGAGCCCACGATGCCACCGGAATTGCGAGCATCAACGGCTTCGGAGAACCCCTTGTTGAACGAAGGGTCTTCTGGCGACCAGGTCATCATGGAAATCATGATAAACATAGTCAGCGCGATGAAAACGATGCCCAAAAAGTCGCGGGCGATACTGTGGTTTGATTGTTCAGCCATGATAAATTGCCTTGTTTTTTCCAGAGTTGATTAATCGGGGATTGCTGTCTTGAAGAATCGTGTCCTTACACCAGTTGGCATCATCCGTTTCTGGGCAATCCAGATTGTAATGCAAACCGCGACTCTCCCGGCGCTGTAGAGCACCGTCAATGATCAAGCTCGCCGTGATAGCAATGTCCCTCAACTCCAGGGTGTCTTTGGTAATGGTAAAATTCCAATAATACTCACTGATTTCGTCCTGCAATAATTCTATTCTTCGACGCGCACGATACAAGCGCTTGTCGGAACGCACGATCCCGACGTAATTCCACATCAACCGACGAATCTCGTCCCAATTATGAGAGACCACAACCGACTCATCGCTATCTACCGCAGAGCCGGGATTCCATTCCGGAATTTCATCTGCCATTTTTTCCAAAACGCCGCAGTCTTTCAAAACTTCCCCCGCCTTCTCGATAGCCCGGTGCGAAAGAACGAGACCTTCGAGCAATGAATTAGAAGCCAAACGATTGGCTCCATGAAAACCGGAAGAGCAAACTTCGCCACAAGCAAAGAGACGGCGGATGTTGGTCCGTCCCCAAATATCCACAACGACTCCGCCGCACATATAATGCGCCGCAGGCACAACTGGGATAGGCTCTTTTGACATGTCGAACCCAAAATCCATACAAGCTTTATAAATATTTGGGAAACGCTCGCGAGCGCGGTATCCCTCAATATGAGTGGCATCGAGATAAACACAATCGTCGCCACTTTTTTTCATCTCATAATCAATGGCCCGAGCCACCACATCGCGAGGTGCCAAATCCTTTAGCGGATGAATTTTATCCATGAAGGCCGTTCCATCCTTCAAACGCAAGATGCCACCTTCGCCCCGCACTGCCTCGGAAATTAAAAACGACTTCGCTTCGGGATGATAGAGACAGGTGGGATGGAATTGAAAAAATTCCATATTTGCAACTTTTGCCCCGGAACGATAGGCGATCGCCACACCGTCCCCTGTCGCGGTATCTGGATTGGATGTATATAGGTAAACTTTTCCGGCTCCACCTGTCGCCAATAAGGTCGACTTTCCCAGAAAGGTTTTCACTCTTTTAGATTTGATATCGAGAGCGTAAAGACCCAGAGCTTCGTCTCTGGGGGAACCGGGTAGAATAGAACTATCCAACTGCGCCAAGGTGATCAGATCGATCGCCATGTGATGCTCAAATATTTCTATGTTGCTCTTATTACGCACCGCTTCTATCAAGGCACGCTGAATTTCCCAACCGGTGATGTCGTTGGCATGCAAAATGCGTCGCTTAGAATGTCCTCCCTCTCGGGTCAAGTCATACCCCTCTGCTCCCATACGGGAAAATCTTGCACCAAGGTCGATCAACTCACGAACCCGCGCGGGCCCCTCGCCACAGATTATCTTCACAACATCGGAGTTACACAAACCACGACCTGCCGTCAAAGTATCCTGCACATGAAAATCGCACGAATCCTCACGTGCCATCACCGAGGCAATGCCACCTTGAGCGTAGCGAGTAGCCGACTCCATCAGTGCATCTTTGGTGATAACCGCAACCGAACCCAACTCTGCCGCACGAAGGGCAAAGGTCAAACCTGCGATCCCACCGCCTATGACTATAAAATCCCTATTGATTCTCATACCACTATAATAGCCAATTATCCCTTTAATTTCAACAAGATAAACAAAATTTTATGAAAGGCGCATTTCATCATTGCTGTAAAGATCACACAGCTCGCTGATGGCATGAAACGCAATCGCTTGCATTTCCCCCTATGCCCAGATTCCGATTAAATACTAGAGAGCACCGAAATCAATTTGTATTTTTATTTTTTAGATATATATACAGACAGAATGTTTCGACGCTAAAGCTCGATTTCTCAATAGATTTACTTCTTAAGAGTGGATATGCCATTCAAAAAAATGTACCCTTGATTTAGAGTCAAAGCTTAAAATTTTGCTGATTTGATGCTTAACCTTCTCCTAACCTGAGGGTAAATTGGAACACAAACTTATTATGTCTTTTCTAGCAGGGATTTCCTTTTTTAACGATTTCTCGCTACAAGACAAGGCAGAGCTGATTCAGTCGAAAGACATGTTCATCAAGTTCTGGCCCGACCAATTAATAATAAAGGAGGGGAACATTGACGATGGCCTTTTCATTATTTTGAAAGGTCAGGTTGCCGTGACTAAGCAATCCAAACCCAACGCAACCCTTGCACAGTTGGGGCCAGGCTCCTTATTCGGGGAAATCAACCTCATCAGCAAAAAAGCGCGTACAACAAACGTCACCGCACTCAATGAAGTGGTCGTCATGCGAATCACTCAAGAAATGGTGGACAGACTGGATCCAAACCTGCAAAAGAAATTTCAAAGCAAGCTCATCAATCTTCTGGTACAACGTCTTGAAGAGATGAACCAAAAACTTGCTTCAGCCATGAAAAGTAATATTTGACTCGTATGCCCTCACCGGAAGACCACTCTACAAACCCGAAAAATTCAGGATCAGGATTCTCTACGAAATTTGCATTACCAAAAGTTCTACTCGTTGGAACGGAAATACACGGCACAAATTCGCAGTCGCTCTCAGCGTCGTTGAGTGAATTAGAAGGACTGGCAGAAACGGCAGACTACGACACGAAAGCACAGATGACGCAAAAGCTTTCGCGTGTTCACCCCGGTCATTTTCTCGGCAAGGGAAAACTCGACGAGTTGAAGGTTGCGGTAGAACATCACGAAGTCGAAGCAGTTATTTTTGATGAAGCCTTATCGCCAACACAAAATCGCAATCTGGAAAAAATTCTCTGCTGTCGCGTATTCGACCGACCGGCATTGATTCTTGAAATTTTTAGTCGCCACGCACGTAGCCGAACCGCCAAAACACAAGTAGAACTGGCCCGCCTCAAATACGAACTGCCCAGACTTTCAAAAATGTGGAGTCATTTATCTCGGCAACGAGGTGGAATAGGTATGCGCGATGTCGGTGAAACTCAGATACAGCTCGACCGCCGATTGATTCGCGGCCGCATCACAAAGCTGGAACGTAAATTAAAACGTCTGGAAACGGAAAAACACACGCAGAATAAAAGAAGGCAGGAAACTTATACCGTTTCACTCGTCGGCTACACCAACGTCGGAAAATCTTCATTGATGAACCACTTGACCTCGGCAGGTGCCTTGGCAGAAGACAAATTGTTTGCGACTCTAGACGCGACAGTGAGGAAAATTCGTAAAAATTATCCTTACCCCATCCTGCTGGCAGACACGGTGGGCTTGATCGACAAATTGCCGCACGATCTCGTTGCTTCCTTCAAATCCACGCTCGATGAAGTAAGAACTGCCGATCTTCTACTCAAAGTAGTCGATCTCTCACATCCTCACTATCGGGAACAGATGCAAGTCGCCGACTCCTTGCTTGCTGAGCTTGAAGCGGATAAAATCGCATCCATCCTCATCTTCAACAAAATCGACGCGGTTGATGATCCAGCCATCGAAAAAGACGCTTTGTCTAGATACCCCGATGCACTTTTTGTGTCCTGCAAAACCGGAGAAGGGATGGACCCACTCAAAACGGAAATCGACAAATGCTATGAAAGCGAAATGATATCCTGGCGTCTGGAGCTCGATTACATCCAAATGAAATCCATGCCAGAAATTCGTAAACGATGCATCATCGTCGAGGAAGAATACGGTGCGGAAGGTGCGGTTCTGCACTTGAAATTATTTCCCCACAGCCAGAACCAACTCCGACAATTACTGAACTTGAAATGAACTCAACTCTAGATAGAACTGGCTTCTTTTAAATGGAAGAATTCAAACGAGGGTCTGTTGAAAAAGGCAGATTCTGAAAACTACCGCAAAGGTATTCTGCCCACTATGCGTCTAACCTTGCCGACCTCAGTCAGCGGGCTTTGAACTTTGTGTACTCTCCCCAGGCGACGATTCCAAAACCGATCAACATGATCCAACCGGGACGCAGAACGTCATTGGGTTGCAGGAAATACAGAACAAACATAAAAGCCACGCCCAGCATGACAATGAGTATCCCAGAAAAGGCAATATTTATGCCCTTTTTGAAACGCTCTGGATCTTTCAAACCTGCTTTTACTTCTGGCTTCAGTTCTACATTCCACATGATAAAAAATTCCTAAAATACAAAAAGATTAAACAGGATTCATCTTCCCAGAGCGAAAACCCTCGATATCAACAGCGATGAAACGAAACCCGATTTCCCGGAACGCTTTTTGAGTCTGCTCAGGTGCCGATCCAGAAAAAAACCGTGCAATGTCCTCGGAAGTCAGTTCGATTCGAGCCACATCACCATGATGTCTTACTCGCATTTGCGAAAAACCCAGGGCAATCAAAACATCTTCAGCGCGCTCGACCATCGAAAGCTTTTCGATCGTTATAGGCGTCCCAAAAGGGATACGTGAAGACAAACAAGCCATCGCCGGCTTGTCCCAATTCGAAAGTCCCATGTCCAGTGCCAAGGCACGAACATCTGCCTTCGTCAGCCCTTCTTCTACTAGCGGACTCTTCACATTGGCTTCGCGCCCAGCCGCGATTCCAGGCCGATAATCACCCAGATCATCGACATTGACACCGTTGACGACGGCCTCAATTCCTTTTTCTCTTGCCAACTCAGTCAGCTTCCCATAAAGCTCGGACTTGCAGTGGTAGCAGCGCTGTGTGGAATTTTTCAGGTATTCAGGCGAGGCGGTTTCTTGTGTACGGATAACGATATAGGGGACACCCAATTGACGAGCAAAATCTTGCGCCAATTCTAATTCCCTTGCGGGCAGACTTTCTGAGCGAGCGGTGGCCGCCAGAACATTTTCCGGACCAAGCGCAGAAACGGCTACGGATAACACCAGCGCGCTATCGACACCGCCGGAAAATGCAACGAGAATGTTATCGTAACGCTTAAAATGCGCGAAGAGATTCTCTTTCTTTTGCGCCTGCGAAATCATGGGAGAACGACTGTTCAACCGCCTATAGCGTGCATAGCACGTTGCGGACGTTCAAAATCATCCAGATTGATTTTGTGGCCTGGTTCTTTGAGCATGACCGCAGTGGTGATGGCCTCATCGATGTCTTCATCGCTGGCCCCACCCCGGATCAATTCTTTGAGATTCGTTTCCTGAGTCGAAAACAGACAAGTGCGCAAAGTTCCATCTGCTGTCATGCGAATACGGTTGCAATGATCGCAAAACGGATTGCTCACGGCAGTGATGATACCGATCTTGCCTTTCCCATCAGCGAAAGTGAATTCGCTTGCAGGGCCGATCTCACGTGAATTGTCGATGGGAACTAAGTCGTACTGCTTGCCGATGAGATCAATGATCTCGTGACCAAAGAGCACTTTGTCGCGAGCCCAAACCTGATCGGAATCCAGAGGCATGAACTCAATGAAACGCATTTCGAATCCTTCAGTGCGTCCCATTTCGATGAGACTCATGATTTCCGTTTCGGAAAAATTTCGCATCGCAACAGCGTTGATCTTGATCGACTTGAAACCCACTGCTTTAGCGACTTCCAAGCCTTTCAATACTTCAGCCAGACAGTCTTTCCGATTCACATCGCGAAATTTTTCGGGATCGAGTGCATCGAGACTCACATTCAATCGATGCAATCCCGCCTTCCAAAGTGCCTCCGCCTGATCTTTCAGAAAGAAGGCGTTAGTCGTCATGGCAATATCGTCGATCCCTTCGACATCGTTGAGCATCGCAATCAAGGTCGGCAGATCTTTACGCATGAGCGGCTCGCCACCGGTGATACGGAGGCGGCTGATCCCCATTTTCGAAACGATATTTGCAATTCGTGTCAATTCTTCAAAACTAAGGAGCTTGCTACGCTCCATAAATTCGACGTTGTTCTCCGGCATGCAATAAGTGCATCGGAAATTACAACGGTCGGTAACAGATATGCGTAGATTGACGATGGTTCTCCCCATACCGTCAACCAGTTTTCTTGGTGTATTACTTACTGGTGCAGTCATAAGACTCAAGTCCCTGTAAGACAGTCTTGTTCTCGCCAAGACCGGGTTTGCTCAACCGGGTGGATCGAATTAAAAACCGATTGACCGTAAATACTTTGTATGTCGCTGATTATAGCCTTTTAAATTGAAATATGTACATGAAATAGTTTAGATTAATGTAGACATTACCATGATATTTTTCAAGAGTATTTATCTTTAATTAAAGATTTCCTTAATTAAGATAGGAACCTTGCCGCTTAACTGGCATCTAAAGTTATGTGCTTTAGAAAAACCTTTATTTTTGCATAATTTGCGCTTTCCCGCCTCCCAACGATTAAATGGCAGGGAATGGGCTATACTTTTTAATAATGAGATAGAAACACAACTGATTTAGCTTATGTCTACTGCTGAAGAGAAATTTTCAACCAAATTTGAAGAAATCACCAAATCCCCAAAACACCGGGGTGCCTATTATACGGAAGACGCCGACGAACAGGGCATGGCTCTGATCGAAGCCAAGTTCAAAGACACCAAGCTGTACTGGCTCGTCGAACTTGAGGAAGACAGAGTTTGCAGTGCCAGGTTCTTCGCTTATGGCGGCAAACCCTCCGTTGCTATCGGAGATGCGCTTTGTGAAATGGTCAAAGGCTTGACGATTCCAGAAGCTTGCTCTTTGAAGGGAGAAGACGTTGAACACTTTCTTCGCGACGAGGAAGGGGTTCCTGCATTCCCAGAGTCCAAAATGGCCTTGTTTGACCGAGTCGAAGAGTTATTGAAAGTCGTCAAAGACGATTTCCCCGGCTCGAAGGGACTGGCCATTGCCCGACAAGCGGCAAAAAATAATCCAGTCGCACCAGTGAGCTTCGAAGAGTTAACACTCGTGGAGCAGGCTTGGTTGCAATTGAGCGAAAAAGAGCAAATTCAACAGCTCGACATAACACTTGACGAAAAAGTTCGGCCCGCATTGATGAACGATGGCGGTAATGTTCAGGTATTGAGCGTAACCGATGGCCAGAAAGTATTGATTCAATATCAGGGTGCTTGTGGCAGTTGTGGTTCCTCTCTAGGTGCCACTCTGTCGTTTATCGAGCAGTCCCTCAGAAAAGAAGTGTATAATCAGTTGGTGGTCACGCCCAGTATGTAACGGTGTCTGCCCAGCCAATTTCAAGGAGAATCTTATAATGGAAACCGAAGAAGCACTGTCCGAAGCTTTAGAAGACAGCCAGGATTATAAATACGGCTTCGTCACTGATATTGAGACTGAAACTTTTGCAAAGGGATTGAATGAAGATGTCATTCGTGCTCTTTCCAAAAAGAAAAATGAACCTCAATTCATGCTCGATTTTCGTCTCAAAGCCTATGCAAAATGGCTGACGATGGAAGAGCCGCAGTGGCACAATGTCAAATACCCCTCGATCGACTACCAGAACATTTCCTATTACTCTGCACCGAAGAAGAAAAAGAAACTGGAAAGTCTGGATGAAGTGGACCCTGAGTTACTCCGTACTTTTGAGAAACTAGGCATTCCTCTCGACGAGCAAAAACGCTTATCCAATGTTGCTGTGGATGCAGTTTTCGATAGCGTCAGCGTAGCCACAACTCATAAGAAAAAATTGATGGAAGTCGGCGTTATCTTCTGTTCTATCTCTGAAGCCGTTCATGAGTTCCCTGAGTTGGTGGAAGAATACCTCGGCACCGTCGTCCCTGTGGGAGACAATTTTTACGCCGCTCTGAACAGTGCTGTTTTTACTGATGGGTCTTTCGTTTACATTCCACCTGGCACACGTTGTCCGATGGACTTATCGACCTACTTCAGAATCAACACCGAAGAGACGGGTCAGTTTGAAAGAACGCTCATCATCTGCGCCGAAGACAGTCATGTCTCCTATCTTGAAGGATGCACCGCCCCACAGTTCGACTCCAACCAACTCCATGCGGCTGTTGTAGAACTTGTGACATTGGACAATGCGGAAATCAAATACAGCACGGTTCAAAACTGGTATGCAGGAGATAAGGAAACGGGCAGAGGCGGGGTTTATAATTTCGTCACCAAGCGCGGTAAATGCGTGGGTGACAATTCCAAAATATCCTGGACTCAGGTAGAGACCGGCTCCGCGATCACTTGGAAATACCCAAGCTGTATTCTGCAAGGTGACAACTCGGTAGGCGAATTCTACTCCGTCGCCTTGACCAATGGTCATATGCAAGCCGATACGGGAACAAAGATGATCCATATCGGCAAAAATACCCGGTCCAGTATCATCTCCAAAGGAATCTCCGCTGACCAGTCGAGCAACTGTTATCGAGGTCAAGTCAAAGTTGGCAAAAATGCGAGCGGCGCACGCAATTACTCGCAATGCGACTCAATGCTGGTGGGCGACAAGTGTAGCGCGCATACTTTCCCTTACATCGAATCTGCAAACAGCACGATGCAAGTGGAACACGAAGCCTCCACCTCTAAAATCAGCGAAGAACAACTGTTTTATTTTGAACAGCGCGGTATCTCCCGCGAGAACGCCATTACCGCCGTTATCAATGGCTTCTGTAAAGACGTCTTTCAACAATTGCCAATGGAATTTGCAGTAGAAGCGCAAAAGCTTTTGACATTGAAACTGGAAGACAGCGTGGGTTAAAAATAAGGATTCTATTTTCAAAAACGCCTTCCCTTATTTTGCAGGGTGGGCGTTTTTATTTAATTTTCATCAGTAATTCATTACTGAAAACCATACAATCATTTTAAATTTAGAGGTCTTATACATGCTTGAAATCAAGGACCTGCATGCAGGGTCTGAAGGAACCGAAATTCTGAAGGGCATTTCCCTATCCGTCAAAAAGGGTGAGGTTCATGCCATCATGGGTCCCAATGGATCAGGTAAAAGCACTCTCGCGAAAGTTTTATCGGGGCACCCCTCCTATAGCGTGACCAGCGGAGAAATTCTTTTTGAAGGAAAAGACCTTATGGATATGTCTGCTGAGGAACGCTCTCTCAATGGCATATTCATGGGCTATCAATACCCCGTCGAAGTTCCCGGAGTCAACAACGCCGAATTTTTACGCATGGCGTACAATGCCCGGCTCGTTCATCAGGGAAAAGAAGAAGTCGATCCTCTCGACTTTGATGAGATCCTCCAAAACAAAATGGATGTGCTGGGGATGGAGTTAAAGTACAAGGAACGAAACTTGAACGATGGCTTCTCTGGCGGCGAAAAGAAAAAAAATGAAACGCTTCAAATGGCTCTTTTAGAACCCAAGCTTGCGATATTGGATGAAACCGATTCCGGGCTGGATATCGATGCTCTTAAAGTCGTATCCGAAGGAGTCAATAAGCTCATCACAAAAGATAAGGGCCTCATTTTAATCACACATTACCAACGCTTGCTGGACTATATCAAACCCGATTACGTCCATGTCCTGAGCAAGGGCCGCATCATAAAATCGGGTGAAAAAGATCTAGCTCTTGAGTTGGAAGCACAGGGCTACGATTGGCTGACGAAAGTCTGAGGATAAATATGACAACAACTGAAACAGCAAACGGACCCGAATCGGCTATTCTCGATCTCTTCAAAAAAAGCCAGACTGAAAATAAAAGTGCGTCACCCGCTCTCAAAAAATTCAATCAGGCATCGTTGGAAAAATTTGAAACCCTCAAATTTCCTAGGCGCAAACACGAAATGTACACTTTCGTTGGCACAAAGGAATTGGTCGATACAAAATTTACTTTGACCACACCCGGGGCAATTTCAAAAGACTCTGTCGATGAGTTGATCTACTCGACCAGCAAAAAAAGCCGCATTGTTTTTGTAGACGGTGTTTATTCTGAAGAATTTTCAGACATTTCCGGCTTGGGCAAAGGCGTTAGTTTGACCCCTTTGAGCAAAGCCATTGAGCAAAGCGAGGTGTCGGACTATTTGCTCGGAACGGTGACGGAAGAAAACGATGTGTTCGCGGCTATTAATGGTGCCATCGTCTCCGAAGGACAAGTTCTCGAGATCGCAGAAAATACACAAGTCACAGAACCTTTGCAGATTCTCTATATCTCCTCTGACACCAACTCTCCGGTGATGCATTGCCCTCGGGTTTTGATTTTTGCCCGACGTTCTTCATCCTTGAATCTTGTCGTCAAATTTGCTGGAGAAGGCAGTTCCAATTTTGTAAATGCAGTGCAAGACCTGATTGTCGAAGAAAATGCCAGTGTGGCTTACACTCAGTTTCAAAATGATTCCGCCTGGCATTTCTCCAAGCTACGCGCAACCTTGAACCGGGACAGCCGTTTCCTGGCTTCCAACGCTATGTCGGGAGCGCGATTGGCACGATGTCATTACGAAATGTGGCTCAACGAGCCTGGAGCGGAACTGCAACTCAACAATCTCAGTATTCTGGAAGGCAAGGAACAAGCACACAATTACGTCCAGATCCATCACAAGGCCGAGCATTGTAGAAGTGCGCAATTGTTCCGCAATATTGTGACCGACTCCTCTCGGAGCAGTATCGATGGGACGGTGGTTGTACACCCCGGGGCGCAATTGACCTCTTCCGATCAACTCATCAACAACCTCATGTTGTCGGACGATTGTCGAGCCGATAACAAACCTAATCTGAGGATTTATGCCGACGATGTGAAGTGTACTCATGGAGCAACGGTGGGACAACTCGATATAGATCAGGTTTTCTACTTAAAAACTCGAGGATTGAGCGAAAAAGCGGCACGTACTTTACTCACCCAAAGTTTTGCAGAAATTTTAATCCAGACATCGTCGTCTCCGCAAGCGGCAGAAGATTGGCGGAACGTTCTTTTGAAAAAGTTAGGGGCAAAATAATGAATGACAGCAAGACCTTGGCTTCGACTCTCGACGTCGATAAAATTCGCGCCGATTTTCCGGCCCTTTCGCAAACCGTTCACGGCAAACCGCTCATTTATCTCGACAATGGAGCGACCACGCAAAAGCCCCTCCAAGTCATTGAGCGCGTGCGAAAATTCGACACAGAGGAGTATGGCACCGTCCGGCGTGGTGCATACAAAATAAGCGAACACTCCACTCAACTTTACGAAGAGGCACGGCAAAAAGTTGCTGACTTTTTAGGAGCGGGTTCCAAATCTGAAATCATTTTCACCAGCGGAACCACTCAAGCCATCAACCTCGTCGCCTATAGTTTCGGGAAAAAGTTTGTCGAAGCTGGCGATGAAATCATTATCTCCAATATAGAGCATCACGCGAACACCGTTCCCTGGCAAGTATTGTGCGAGGAAAAAGGCGCTCATCTAAAAGTCATTCCCGTCAACGACGAAGGCGAACTGATTTTGGAAGAGTACGACAAACTCCTCTCCAAAAAAACTCGAATGGTTGCAGTCAACCACGTTTCCAATGCTTTGGGAACTGTGAACCCCGTCAAAGAAATCGCACGACGAGCGCATGCCGTCGGTGCTAGTGTGCTGGTCGATGGAGCGCAAAGTACGTCCCATATGAAAGTCGATGTACAAGATCTTGATTGCGATTTTTACACCTTCTCCGGTCATAAAATGTACGGCCCCAGTGGTGTCGGCGGGCTGTTTGGGAAAATGGAACTGCTGGAACAAATGCCCCCCTATGTAACGGGTGGCGATATGATCATGCAGGTCACCCTCGAAAAAACAACTTACGCCAAGCCACCGTCACGATTTGAAGCAGGCACTCCACCGATCACTCAAGTGATTGGCCTAGGAGCGGCTATCGACTATATGAACAGTATAGGAATGGATACCATCGCCGAATACGAGCATCAGCTGTTGGAGTACGGCACAAAATGTCTTGAGAATATCGACGGGCTAAGATTGATCGGCACCGCTAAAGACAAGGCCGCCATCCTTTCTTTCTATCTCGAAGCTGTTCATCCGCATGATGTCGTCACCTGTCTCGATCAAGATGGCATCGCGGTACGCGGCGGTCATCATTGCGCGCAACCGACGATGATACGTTTTGGCGTTCCCGCTACCGCACGAGCCTCCATGTCTTTTTACAATAAAATAGAAGAACTCGATGCGCTCGCTGAAAGCATCAAAAGAACCATTAAAATATTTTCCTGATATTAACGAACACCTACAAAATCCCATGGCCTATAGTAGCGAACTCTACCAACAAGTAATTCTGGATCATAACCGGAAACCCAGAAACTTCCGTAAAATTGAGAATGCCAGCCATTCCTGTCACGGAATCAATCCCCTATGCGGTGACGATGTTTACATCTACCTCAATGTTAATGACAAGGGTGTGATTGAAGACGTGAGCTTCACAGGCTCGGGTTGTGCTATTTCCAAAGCAAGTTGTTCCTTGATGACCACTCACTTGAAGGATAAAACCGTCGAGGATGCTCGGATCAATTTCAAAGAATTTCAGAACATGATCATCGGTACAATGGACCCTGACAAAGAAGAACATCATCTCGGGAAACTTTCATTGTTCATGGGCGTTCGCGAGTATCCATCAAGGACCAAATGCGCTTCACTGGCCTGGCACACAATGGTCGGTGCCCTCGACAAAAAATTTGAAGGCATAAGCACCGAATAACCCGCCAACTGCCGGCGGCAATGATCCAAGCCCTACAAAGCGGCAAACCCCAGTCTCTGAGTTTGCAAATGAACGATCCCTTGAATAGTAGCCTCCCGGTTAGCAACGGAGAGCTGGTGAAGGATCTAGGAGACAATGTCCTCCATTGTGTCGCCTGCGGTCATCTATGCAAATTGCGACCCGGTCAGCGCGGCGTATGCCTCGTTCGCTGGAACGAAGATGGAGTCCTCAAAGTTCCCTTCGGTTACACTGCAGGTCTGCAAAACGATCCCATAGAAAAAAAGCCATTTTTTCATGCCCTGCCCGGTAG
This sequence comes from Nitrospinaceae bacterium, assembly GCA_029261475.1. Taxonomy (GTDB): domain Bacteria; phylum Nitrospinota; class Nitrospinia; order Nitrospinales; family VA-1; genus Nitrohelix. The sequence goes on along the minus strand of JAJDBG010000068.1, from coordinate 2,876 downwards.
CCGGGCCATGAGCTTTGGAATGCTCGGTTGCGATTTTAAATGCGCTTATTGCCAAAACTGGTTCAGTTCGCAAACCTTCAGAGACCCCGAAGCAAGCTCCAGGCATTCATCAGCCACCCCAGAATCATTGTGCGATACCGCCGAGGCCGCAGGCTCTCGAACTATCGTTTCGACCTACAACGAGCCACTCATAACGGCTGAATGGGGAGTCGCTGTTTTCCGCGAAGCAAGAAGTCGAGGATTAAAAACTGCCTTTGTCTCTAACGGACATGGGACTCCCGAGGTACTGAATTACCTCAGCCCCTGGATTGATTTTTACAAGGTCGATTTAAAATCATTTTCAGAAAAAAATTATCGTCGTCTCGGCGGAAACCTCCCCTCCGTGCTCGACACCATCAAGCATCTGCACACAAGCGGAATTTGGCTTGAGATCGTGACCCTGGTCATTCCCGGTTACAATGATTCCGATTCCGAATTGAACGACATCGCACAATTCATCGCCAAGCTATCCATTGACATCCCCTGGCATATCACCGCCTTTCATCCCGACTATAAAATGCAGGATCGCGAGAGAACACCGCCCGAAACACTTCTGCGCGCTTGGGAAATCGGGCACAAGGCGGGCTTGAATTATGTTTATTCCGGAAACCTTCCCGGCAAAGTGAATGAAAATACGTATTGCCCCGACTGCGGCCTGACCCTGGTGGAACGTTACGGATTCCAAGTGATCGCCAATCGAATCATCGACAGTGCTTGCCCCAAATGCCGATGCAAGATCCCCGGTTGTTGGGAGTGATTTTTGCTCAGATGAAATTCTATATCAAAAAGGACAACTCTTCGAACAAACAGGGAGTCTTCTTGAAGTCCGCTTTTTGTAGAGGTATTATGGAACAGAGGACTATTATTGAATGGAGAATCATATATGCAAAAAAGAAGTAGCTTTTATCTACTGGCAAGTAGCATGGCTCTTGGCATTTTCCTTCTAGCGGCCACAACCACAGCCAAGACCGCCGACCCACAGAAGAAAACCCAAGCCGAAGTTGCAACAGCAGTCATCAACGGTTTTCGATCTGCAAAATTTTCCATGACTGAGAAAGATATTTATCGGGCAATTTTAATGGACTTTAAAATTCCCAAAGATCAGGTCATACGCAATGTGCATCCAACTGAGAAAACAGTGACCCTGGGAATCAAAGCCAACGAACTGATTCCCGAAAGCGGCACAGCGCACATTTTTTATATCTTCGGTTATCGTTCCCAAAAGCTAATGCAGGTGAATATCATTTGGGGCAACCCAGTCGATCCCGAGATAAATCCTCAAAAGGTCGTCGATACCGCCAATCAACTTCGCGACCATTTCCTGAAGGAAGGCTATAAACGCGATGGGATGGCTGTCAATGCGCGTCTTCCCGATGGCTCCGTGCTCGTTTTCAGAGGCAAAGACCGCCTCGGACATATGGCGATTCTTCTTTTGCAAAATTCAGAGATTTCAGCAGGAAAAAAAGAAGCAGATTCACCCCAAAATATGAGCTTGAGATTGTCATACATTGAGAATCCAGAAGCACCTGATATTTTCAAAATCAAAAAAGGTGATTTCTAATTTAAACTTTAAAAATTATTCGTGAGGAAAAAATATTGAAAAATAAAAAAGAGGTTGGAAAAGCTTTAGGACTCGTCGCCAGCGGATTGTTCATCGTTACCGCCCGGCATGAGAAGGAAGAAGATGCGGTATTGGCAAGTTGGGTGAACCAATGTTCTTTTGCCCCACCGGCTTTGACAATGGTTCTCGCCAAAACTCGCCCGGCCCGTTTACTTGTAGAAGCTTCGGAACGCTTTACCGTAAACGTTCTGGAAAAAGACGGCGTCATGATGAAAAAATTCTTCGCACCAAACAAAAAGGATGTCTTCGAAGGTTTGAAAACCAAAAAATCCAGCAAGAAACCACGTATTCTAAGCGAAGCTGTGTCCTGGCTGGAATGCAAAGTAATCAGTTCAACACCTGTCGGGGATCACGTAGTGTATGTAGGGGAAATCGTCGATGGTGGGGTACTGAAAGGTGGCACACCATACACACATGTGCGTAAAAATGGGTTCTCTTATTGAAATAAAGCGGCCATCATTTTCGGGAAACTAGTTCGGGTAAGAATCCAATAGACACCAACTCCGACAAAACTAATCACACTGAAAACGAAAATACCCAGCTTGACAAGGCGTTGTGGATCCTCGTGGTAGAACTCTTTGACATCTTCCGCAAAGCTTTCCACGACGCTTTCGTCAGGACGCTTCTTAAAGGTATCGTCAATGGCATCTTTGCCATAAATGATCCCAAAGATAATTGCGATTATCAATATTTCAATAGCGCCGATCATGAACTCACTCCCAGACTCTAACTTTTGCAACCTTAGGGGAAAGGTGCGATGGTTTCCATTGCGTTAATTTTCTCTTCCCCTGTGGGATTTTCCTTTTTGTCTCTGCACTTTTAGCACATCGAAATCCGTAATCAGCCATCCTCGTATCCGGATAGCTGTTATTGCGAAAAGACGAATAAAGAAATCCTGAAAGGTCCCGCCATGATCCACCCTTCAATACTTTAAACTCCCCTCCAATTTGCCCTGGAGGATTGATGTGATTTGCAGGATCGTCATAATACTCTCGATCGAACCAATCGTCCACCCATTCTTTTACATTCCCTGCCATATTATAAATACCGTAAAAGCTTTTCCCTTCTGCATACGAGTCCACAGGCACCATCACCCCATGTTTTACTTCGTCGGTCCAGCGCTGATTGTAACGGACGAGAGACTCATTCGGCCGCAAATTTCCCCAGGGATGAATGTTTCCCAAGGGACCGCGAGCCGCCTTTTCCCATTCTGCCT
>JAJDBG010000067.1 GCA_029261475.1 Nitrospinaceae bacterium | reverse complement strand
CCTTTTGGCGATTGAAGGAGGCCGAACCCGGGGTTACCTTCGGCGCGCGCTGGTGCTCGCAAAAATTTGGCATGGTGTTTCTTGCAAAGTCCTTAACATTCATATACAAAGATTTGGTTTGCCGTGTCTGCCATCAGGTGGAACCTTAATGGTTGCCAATCATGCCGGAACGCCAGACATTTTTGTGTTAGGATCCTGCTTTGATATTTTTTTTGTTTCGAAGGCAGAAGTGGCTGACTGGCCTCTTGTTGGCTGGTTGACACGATTGGGGGGAACTCTTTATGTTGTTCGCGAAAAACGCATGCAAGTTCGCAAGGTCATCGCTGATATTGCTGACCGATTGAATATGCAATTTTCCGCTCTACTATTTCCAGAGGGGACAGCCGGGGCAGGGGATACAACCTTGCCTTTCAAGACGGCACATTTTGAATCTGCCTTGAAGAGTGGAAAACCTGTGGTCCCTGTTTCCATCGTTTATCACGATGGTGCCTCTCCTTCAGTTGCCTGTTGGGTCAATAAATCATTTGCTGAACATATATGGAATTTGTTGACGCTACCCAAGTTGAATGTCTCGGTTAAAATACATCCACCTTTGAGCGAAGAAAAGGACCGCCGCATTCTGGCGCAAAAAAGCAGAGAGAATATAGATGCCGGAATTCTCGAATTGAGAAAACGATACGAACAGGAAAGGACTCCGGAATGATTTATCCCTTCAAAGGAAAAACTCCCAAATTGCATACGAGCGTTTATGTTGCTGATGGCGCAAAAATAATCGGCGATGTGGAAATTGGAGAAATGAGTAGTATCTGGTTCAATGCGGTGATACGCGGTGATGTTAACTACATTCGCATTGGAAGCCGAACGAATATTCAGGACGGAAGTGTATTGCATGTCACCCGAAGAACCCATCCTCTGACAATTGGTGACGATATCACCATAGGTCATAATGTAACGCTTCATGCCTGCGATGTGAAAGATCGGTGCCTCATCGGTATGGGTGCGGTGGTGATGGATGGAACGGAAGTGGGTGAAGATTCCATCATAGGTGCCGGCTCACTGGTGACGGGTGGAACGATTATTCCGCCACGCAGTATGGTTTTAGGTTCCCCTGCAAAAGTAAGACGAAGCTTGAGTGACGAAGAAGTCTTACGCATCAAAAGATCGGCAGAAAATTATGTCGAAGATATCCTTAACTATAGAAACGGGTAAGAATTCAAAACAGGCAAGGCATAGAAGTCTGGCTAGAATCATCTATCCAATTTTGTATCGAATACGAATAAAATTATGAAACGATCACCACTCATCTACTTTCTCTTTTTTGCATCTGGAATTTCGGCACTAACGTATGAAATCGTTTGGGCGCGGATGTTGACACTTTCTTTTGGGCATACGGTGTATTCCGTTTCCGTCACCCTTTCTGCTTTTATGGCCGGGCTTGGTTTGGGAGCCTTCTATTTTGGACCTTGGATAGACGCGCTTTGTAAATCCAGGTCAGGTGCAGGTGAGTCGGCTGTGGAAAATGAGGAGTGGGATAATTCCGCACCCTTGTTGGTTTATGGCTGGATAGAAATTGGGATTGCGATCACAGGTGCTTTGTTGTCACTTGTGTTTTCTGATTTTTCAGGTCTGTATTCCTGGGTCCATTCCTGGTTGCCCGATTCCACATTGGTTCACAATTTGGCAAAAGCAGGGATGGCTTTTGGTTTCATGGTAATCCCCGCAACTTTGATGGGTGCTACCTTGCCGATCATAAGCAAATATGCGGTCACGAGTCGTTCCAAGCTGGGTGCTCAAATCGGTTTCTTGTACGGACTCAATACACTGGGTGCGGCATTGGGTGCATTGGGAACTGGTTTTTTTATGATAGGTACCTTTGGCGTTTTGCAGACAGTTCTTTTTGCGGCCTTTGTTAATTTGATTGTTGGCATAGGTGCGATTCGGATTTATCAGGAAATGCCGCAGACGGATCGTACGCCAATTCGCCTGCCCAGTTTTTCTTTTCCTGAATTACAATGGGAAAAAGAACATCGTTTGTGGATTGGGGTCAGCTTTTTGTGTGGGTTCACTGCCTTGGCTTATGAAGTGTTGTGGACACGGTTGTTAGTGTTCAGCATTTCCAGCACGGTCTATTCTTTTAGTATGATGCTGGGGGTTTTCCTTTTCAGTATTGTCTTGGGAAGTTTGATTGCAGGTCTTTTAAATTCAAGACTGACAGATTTACGCGGGACCTTGGCTGTGCTTCAGTTGGGCGCAGGTCTGTTCGTTTTGATTTCCATTTACACGATGGATTCCATCCTCTCACCTCCCTGGAACAGCTACAACTTGCAGAACCCGATCAGTGCTTTTGCCCGGTATTTTATGGATTCCTCTGCGTTGATGCTGGTTCCGACTGCATTGATTGGAATGAGTTTCCCGATTTTGATAAAAATCGTAGCGGGTGACAGGGATCATTTAGGCCAAGGAACAGGCTGGGTATACGCTTTCAATACGCTGGGCGCGATCACGGGGTCTCTATTAGCGGGATTTCTTCTTCTTCCACGGCTGGGGGTCCAAAACAGTTTGGCGGCGATCTCAGCTCTTAATATGCTGGCGGCTGTTTTGTTGTTTCGTACGGGTTCTTACTTGAGGGTTCCTGTCCGTAAGGGATTGACCGTAGTTTTTGTGGGTTTGATTCTTTTTGTCAATGTCAGTATTCCTTCCGGTTTGCTTGATAAATTTTTCATGCGGGACAGCGCGGGCAAACGAGCGGTTTCACAATTGCTTTACTTTGAGGAAGGCTTGACCGATACGGTTGCTGTTTTTAAAGACAACTATGGTGGACTTGATCCCGAAGCCAAGCGCTTGATCACCAATGGCATTTCGATGTCAGCCTCCAACAAGATCGCCACGCGTTACATGAAGCTGTTCGCGTATGTTCCGATTCTTCTTGCAGAAAAACCCGAGGACGTGTTGGTGGTTTGTTTTGGGACAGGGCAAACCGTGGGTGCCGCCGGGGCGCATCCTTTTACCAAGTCGGTGACAGCGGTCGATCTCTCGCCAGGTGTTGTGCGTTCGGGAAAAGTATTTCATAAAGAGAATCACGATGTCTTGAACAATCCCAAGGTCAATATTGTGTTTGAGGACGGTCGCAACCATTTGCTCACTACAGACAAACGTTATGACATCATCACCTCCGAGCCACCACCGCCACGCACGGCGGCCACGGTCAACTTATACACGCGTGAATATTACGAGTCGGCACGTGATCGTTTGAAACCCGGTGGAATCGTTGCACAGTGGATTCCACTACACAGTCAGGGCGAGCAAGAGGTGGACATGCATTTCAAAACCTTTCTTTCCGTTTTCCCACACGCGATAGCCTGGCTATCGGTTGCCAATGAAATATTGATCATTGGTTCGGAAACTCCTATCGAGTTGGATTTTGAGATTTTGAAAAAGCGCTTCGAGCATCCGGAATCTCGTGCTTTGATGTCGGCAATAGAAATTCCAGACATTTATTCATTGCTAAGTAATATCTGGTATCTGGAAGATGAAATGATCGCTTTGGGTCAGGATAGCCCAGAGATCACCGACAATCGGCCTTACGTTGAGTTTTATTTGGATCTCGGTGATGTGGTGGGCTTGGAGGCGCAGGAAAAATATGTGTTCAATCGAACGCCGTTTGAAGATATCTCTGAGCGTATAAAAAACCTGTCCTATGAGGATAGAAAACTCCTCAAACGTGATTATGAGATGATGGACCTCTATCAAAGAGGTGTCATGTACGCGAATCGCGGACAACTGCTTTCTGCCTCTCGCCTGGAAGAAGACAGCAGTTTATTACGCTACCATTTGCAAGCTGGGGAAGATCATATCGAACGATTGATTCTGGCTAGTAAAGAAGAGCCTGCTAAAATTGCAAATCATCTCAATCTGGGGCATGCCTATTTCCAAATGGGAGACTATGAAAAAAGCGTTGCGTCTTTAGAAAAAGCGTTGGCTATTGATTCCGATAACCCCTATGCCAATCTCTACATGGGGTATAGCTTGATGGAAATGAAGCGTCGTAAATTGGCTCGTAAATACTTCACACATGCGGCGAAAAAGGACCCTGCAAATTTTCGTGCAGTCATGCAGGAAACCGCGCTCGCCGATCTGCTGGACCAACTGGATTTGAAGCCGGATAGTCCCGGGCTGGTTATCTCAGCGGCGCAATTTTATAATATGAAGAGAGAATATGAAAAAGCACTGGAGTATTCTTTGAAAGCTTTGGAAATGGATGGCAACAATATCAAGGCATTGCAGAGCATCGTGTTCAGTTATCGGTCGTTAGGGATACCCCGGGAAGTGATTATGTACGGAGAGCGTCTGGAGTTGCACGACCCTGATGACATTCACATGCAATTTTTGTTAGGAGAGATGTATGCAAAAACACTTCAATGTCAGAAGGCGAAGCGGTATTTGAAGAAGGTTCTGAAAAAAGACGATACTTACCCGAATGCGCAAAAATTATATGATTCTTGCGCAGATAGCACGACAAGTGGATAGCAGAAAAATTATCGAACTGAAGGATCAGCCCGCTACTGCGCCCTTAATTCCGGCGAGCCGATAGACCTTTAGATTATCGTGAGTTTCATCAGGGAACTCTTTAAACTTTTCAGTGATTTTGAGCATTTTCGGAAAGGCGTTCTTGAAGGCAAGAATCAGTTCCGGGTCGAAGAGCTTACCGCTCATTTCTTCCATAAATTTGTTGGCTTCCTCTGTGGAAAAGGCTTTTTTATAAGGTCGCTCACTGGTCAATGCATCGAAAACATCACACACCGCCGCGATACGGCCTACAAGGGGAATTTCAGAACCTTTCAAGCCCTTGGGGTAGCCTGAACCATCCCAACGCTCTTGATGGGTGAGAGCAATGGTTTCTGCCATTTGCATGGTATGTGAAGAACTGCCCGAAAGAATTTCAGCTCCAATTTCTGGATGCATCTTCATGATCTTCCAATCTTCCTCGTCCAGCTTTCCAGGCTTGAGCAAAATCTGATCTGGAATTCCAATTTTTCCAACGTCATGCAATGGACTGGCGTGTAGGAGAATTTGGCAATCCCTTTCTGAAAGACCAATTTCTGATCCCAATTGTGCGCATAAATGACTCATGCGGAGGACATGCTGACCGGTTTCATTGTCCCTGTATTCTGCCGCTCTTCCTAAGCGAAGAATGATTTCGAGGCGGGTGTCTTCTAACTGATGAGTGCGGTCCAAAACCTTTTGTTCGAGCACGTAGTTTTGGTAGCTGATTTTTTTATGCAATAGGCGAATCTGAATCAAATTCCTGATTCGGGGCAAAGCTTCAAAGTGCTCGAG
>JAJDBG010000066.1 GCA_029261475.1 Nitrospinaceae bacterium | reverse complement strand
AAGACCGATGTAAAGAAGCAAACGTTCCCTTTGAAGGCAAATCTCTGGAAGGCCGTAACTGGACCGAACTGGTTCGAGATATTAAGGAATCAGATTACGATTTGGTGGTAATAGGGGCCATGGGACTTGGCGCGATTAAAGATAGCCAAATGGGAACGGTTGCCGAGCGCGTTATTCGCCGTATTCAAACCGACACTCTCGTCGTTAAAGATATCCCCGCTTTGCATGGCGAAAAATCATACTCTAGTGATAAAGTTGTTGTCGCCGTTGACGGAAGCGGTCACTCCTTTGGCGGTTTAATGACCGGTATCGAAATCGCTAGAAGCTTAAACAAGCCATTGGAAATCATATCCACATTTGACCCCTACTTCCATTACGCCATGTTCAATAGTCTGACTGGCGTATTGTCTCGGGAAGCTTCAAAAGTTTTCAAGTTCGAGCAACAAGAAAAACTGCATGAAGACATCATCGACAAAGGCCTTGCCAAGATTTATCAAGCGCATCTTGAAATTTCGAGAAAGATCGCTGAAGACGAAGGAATGGAATGCACCATTCGTCTACTAGACGGCAAAGTTTTTGAAAAAGTCCTGCAATACGCACGCGAAGAAAATCCTTACCTTCTCATTTTAGGACGGATTGGCGTTCATAGTGCTCCCGACATGGATATTGGAGGCAATACCGAAAATCTACTTCGCCTCGTTCCTTGTAACGTTCTTCTCTCCAGCAAGGTTTTTAAGCCGCCGATCGACATGCAGGCAGAAGAAACCATTGAGTGGACAGTCGAAGGAAAAGAACGGCTCAAGAAAATTCCAGGCTTTGTTCGTCCCATGGCTACATCGGCAATTTTGCGCTATGCCTTGGAGCGCGGTCATAGCATGATCACTTCCAGCGTAATTACTGAAGCAGTCCAAAATATTCTTCCTGCAGGTGCTATGCAAGCAATGCGTGCTGTAGGTCAGCGCATTAAAGAAGAAGACGAAACTTTAAAAGGCACCCTGCTTGATGATGTGAGTGATGAAATTATGAAAGCTCACGCTGAAACTCAAGAATCGACTGTGGAAGAAACAGAAGAAGAAAAAGAAGCCCGTCTGAGTGAAGAGGTCATTCAAAAATTTGAAGAACCCATCACTCCCGAGCTTGAAGAAGCTTTCAGCAAAGATGCAGTGGGTCACGAGGTCACATTAAAATGTAGTAAGTGTGGCACCATGATGAAATCTGATGTCATCAAGTGTTTTGTTTGCGGTGCAACGGGTGAAACCTTATCCCCAATCTGGAAAGACGGGTTTGTTCCAAACGAACAAGAAAAGGTGGGCCTGGAGACAGTCACTACTTTCGATGATATCGAAATCGAATGGACACAAGATGCACTGTCACTGCTTGATAGCTACCCAATAGGACATATACGCCGAAAAGCAAGTGCAAGGGTCGAGAAAAATGCCCGCCTGCAAAACATTAAAACCATTTCCAAAGCATTTGCAGACAGTCTTTTGAACGATCGAATTGTGAAACAAAAGGAAGAAGTACCTGCAAAAAACTATATGAACTACGGGTCCGAACACGATGCCAAAGACTTCAATTGGTCAAAAGAAGCTTTGGAGAGACTGGAGCGCGTTCCCAAGGGTTTCATGAGAGACAATACTCAAAACCGTGTCATGGGATATTGTGCTGATAATAACATCAAGGATATTTCGCTTGAAGCCTGCGAAGAAGGAATCCGGGAATCTGTCAAAATGATGGAGCAAGCGATCTCCGACGGTGCAGGTCTGGAAGATTTCATTCCTAAAAATGAAGTTTCTGCCTGACCCAGATACACCAAGGTCAAGAGGGATGTTATTTGCTTGTTATTTCTCAGTATAAAAAATAGTATCGCCCCGTATTTACGCTAATCACGTAAATACGGGTTTTTTTATTTTACCCATTCAACTTTTAAGAAATAAATCTATTCTTTATTCCTGCTATTTTGGGCACGTCGGCAAAACCCCGTACGGAGAAATTCCAGAAAAGGGACCTGTTAAAAGATCAATGGTTTTTATTTTTTGGAAAAGAAAGCGGGCCCATTCCTCGTAGCTCTTACGGGTTAGCCCCAAAACTTTGTAAGGTGCCGCAGCTTGCTGCAGGAAACCTTCAATTTCTATAATCTAAATTTTTCAATCGTCTCATTTTTGATATCATTACGGTTGCAGTTAAAGAACACTTGATGTCACCGTCGTATCCTTAACAGAAAAACAAATTAACTATGGACTTCCAACTTTACAAAAGGGTTCTCGCCTTTGTTCGCCCTTTCATGCCAAAGTTGATCCTTGCGATATTTTTTTCCATTATCGTTGGAGCAATCGCAACCTCACCTGTCCCAATCATCCAAAAAGTTTTCGACGACATTTTTGTAGAGAAAGACTATTTCATGCTGAAAGCCGTTCCCATCGGCTTGGCCTTATTGTACCTTCTGAAAGCAGTACTGAGTTACGCGCAAAACTTGATTATTTTTGGAATCTCATGGGACTTGGTTTCCCAATTGCGTAGCCAAATGTTCCTCCACATTCATCACCTACCCTTTGGTTTTTTTGAGAAAAACCAAGTCGGCCAGTTGATTTCTCGTATTATGAACGATGCATCTGTCATGCAATCCACTGTGACTCGCTTGCTAAAAGAAGTCATTCAAAATGGCATCATGATGATCGGTCTCCTCGGCTGGCTGTTTTACATGAAATGGGATTGGGCATTGATTTCAATGGTAATTTTTCCTGTCATCGTCATCCCTGTCTCAAATATAGCGCGCAAACTAAAACGTTTGAGTCATCGAGGTCAGGAAATACTTGGGCATATGAATTCAGTGATTTTAGAATCCTTCTCCGGCGTTAAAATTGTCCGCTCTTTTGGCTTGGAGCCTCAGGAAGTTGAGAAGTTTGACCGATTCAATAACGACTACCTAGCGGTGATGAAAAAAAACGTAAAGTATGTCGAGATCACCTCCCCATTGCTCGAATTTTTAGGAGTTTTAAGCGCAACGGTTATTTTGTGGTACGGAGGAACTGAGGTTTTAAATGGTACGGTCACACAAGGTACTTTTATCGCATTTCTCGTTGCATTGTTCATGCTTTACGGTCCTATTCGCTTGCTGTTCAAAATTTTTGCAAGTTTTCAAATCTCTCTGGCGGGCGCCGAGAGAGTGTTTTCAATTCTTGATTTAGAAGAAGAGAAAGTCCAGGAGGGAACACTTGAACTGAGCCGATTAGAAGATCATATCGAGTACAAAAATGTTTCCTTTCGCTACCCAACCCGATCAACCCAGGTTTTAAAAGACATCAACTTAA
>JAJDBG010000065.1 GCA_029261475.1 Nitrospinaceae bacterium | reverse complement strand
CAAGCTAAGTGTCAACCATTCTCCCCAGCATTGTCCGGTCCAAAACAAAGCTGGCAAATCAGCAGGCATCAAAGAAACGGTCGCTTCTTTGATTGCATCCGGCGACATTTTTTCCAATCCTGCAACGGGCAATGCTCGCAGGGCATAATTTCTACCGCGCAAATAGAACTCTCTCGCACGCTCTGGGTCTTCATCTTTCACAAATGCGTAAGCGTACGAACAAAACCCTTCAGCAAGGTAGGTGAGCAATTCAGGATTTGACTCATCGCCTTTTAACAGCCCTTCCAGAATTTTCAAATTTCCGGGAATGGCTTTTCGGGCGAGGTCCAGATCGGATTCTTCCTGCAAGGCCTGAACTTGATCCGCTACCATCGGCAGTGCCCATTGAGTCGCCATTTGGCGAACGGAGCAACCCGCTAATGCCAACGCGAACACAATAGTAAAAAGTAGATTTTTTATAATCATAGTATCACTTTACCAAAACCCGAAGAGGAGTCCAAGTCGAAGCCATAAGCTTTGACATGAGACCTCCAATTTGCTAGCATCAAAACCGATAATCATTCCCTTTGCTACACGAAATACTTGACTGATATTGAGCTAACAAGGTTTTCCGATCTTCTATCAATTATGAAGCAAGACATAAAAATTGAAGACGAAAAAAGTGCCGCCTGGATGAAAAAGATTTTACTCGGCACGGGTTTCTTATTCACGATTGTGGGGTTGATTCGGCAATGGCCAATCATCGGTAAATCCTATATGCAATTCATTGAAGGCGAAGGCTACCTTAGCTTTATTATGGGAATGGTTATGATTGTTCTGGGATTCTCCATCCGTTTGTTTATGGGGCTCGATGACGAATGAGTCACCTAAAAGAACTGAAAGGACTTAGCTAATGACTACTGAAGGCGATGGTTTCGTGATTAATGACAACCGTTCTTCGCAGTTGTCTGAAGACGATGTTAAGGAAAAGAATTCTCCTGAGAAAGAAAACACTGATGCAAAGCAAGCCTCTTCATCCAGTGATTCAGCAAAAACGGATAACTTTAAAATCGATTTTTCCACTTTCATTTTATCCTTGGCTTCAACGGCCTTCTACCATTTAGGAGACACGCCCGATCCCACAACAGGGGAAGCGAACGTCAATCTCCCTGCGGTTGAACAAACCATTGATATGCTGAGGATGTTGAACCAAAAAACCCAAGGCAACTTAACAGCCGAGGAACACAAACAACTCGAACAACTTATCTACGAGTTGCAAATGAAATATCTTGCAAAAAACAAATAAACCATTGGCTCTAAAGCCTCATACCGTATGACCTATTCCGATGCGCTTGGTGTGTTCATCCAAGGGATGACCGACCCTCAAGCCCTTCAACAACATCTGCAAACGAAATTCAGTGAAGCGCAAATCCAAACGGCTTATGAAAGTCGAGTTCTGGAAGCGAAAGAGTTGGCAAAGGAAAAGAAAATCACGCCTTTGAGTGCCTTTTGGGTTTTACTGGAAAGAAGCTACGAAAAAACCCTGCCTCCCAGAACTTGCGAGAAGGGTTGCGGGTTTTGTTGTTATCAGGCCGTTGGTCTAACGCAACTTGAATGGGATGGCATTCTCAAACTGGCGAGCGAAGAGAAGATCGACCTCGACAAGATTATTGAACGTTCGGAGAGAACGATCAATCGTGTGCAAAAAGTTCTGGATTCTGGAAAAGATCTGGAACAACTCGATTGGCACAATTTATTGGTCAATCAACCCTGCCCCTTCCTTGAGGAAGATCACTCCTGCGCAGTTTACTCCGCACGCCCTCTGGACTGCCGTTTGGTCGTCGCTTTCCGAGACTCCTGCGGTTCTAAAAAATTGGAACATGCGCAAAGAGGCTCTGTTGTCGATGAAGCAGTGGGATCAACAGTAATTGCCAAGCTCCAGAACGAGCAGACGCCAAAATTCAAGCGCCGAAAATTCACCGGGACTGCCCCACTTCGCCTCATCCAACATTGGCTTATCCTTTGGCGAGACAAGAAAAAGAAGAAAACAAAAAAGTAGAATTTCAGTAGCTTGATTGGCAGGCAGGAAGATCAACCTTCGGCGGGTTTCCATCCCGACATTGCGCATCGTATCGCGTGCAATGGGGTAAAACTTTCGATGTCTTGTGAAATTTCAGTCATGAATTGCTCAGCCAGGTTTTTATCTGTAAAACATTCATAGACATCCTCAAGAAAGCCCCCTCTAAGAAGAGGATGTTCTAGAAAAGCCCGACCCGCCCCTGTTTTTATCTCCAGCGGAAGTTCTATTGCCTCGGTCCTCTCCATCCCCAATTCCCGCAACCAGTTTTCCGCATGTCCTGCAGAAGGCCGCTCGTTTATGTACTCTTCCAATGCACTTCGTTCCTTTTCGAATCCTCTTTGCCTCATTTCTAAATCGACTTTCGTCCAAAGAGAATCAAAGGTTCCAAGTGAGGGAAAGGTCAAAACTATTTGCCCCCCGGGCTTCAAAAATTGCAGTAGATTTTTTAGTGCCTCGGGTCGGTCTGGACGAAAAAACATGAAGGCAAGATTGCCAGTGATACGATCAAATTGCGGCAATTCTGATGGCAGACGACGCATGTCGCCCACCTCAAATTCCAACCAGGGCAGATGCATTCCTTGCACAGACCGGGCGCGCGAAACTTGATACTGATTGGCATCAATAGCCAGCACTCGCCCTCCCGAACCAACTTTCTCGGCCAGATGGAACGAGGGAATACCACCACCTGCGGCAATATCCAAAACTGTCGCACCGGGGAAAAGTTCCAGCTTTTGCAATAAAGCCTGCGCAAAGGGCGTAGACCAAGGATCATTTTCAGGCAAAGGCCACTCAACACTCATGAGATTTCTCAATAAAAGTCATACAATTTTACGCAACTAGTAACCAAGGCAATCCTGCTGATTTTTTAAAAAATTGTTTCACACACATCTTAAGCAACCCCACCCAAAAGCCGAGGTCAGTCATAAAAAGATTGAAACATATCTTCATCCACTTGCTTCAGAGATTTTTGGACTTTCCGTGTGTTGTGAAAACTGGCTATGTGATATAGGGCGTCACCACCATTGACCAAAGGAAGTTTCAATAACCCAACAATGATTCCTTCAAAGGGGGCTCTGATTTCTCCCATTGAGTTTCCAAATTGATCTTTGACAACTCCTAACAAGTCGCCCTCTTTAATATGCGTGCCCACGTCCTTTAAGGTTCTAAAGAGCCCACTGACTGGAGAACGCAACCACTGGCTATCCCAAGAAACAAAAACTTCTCTTCTCTCAGCATTTTTTTTCTTAACCAGCATGCCGATGGATCGCATGACAGAGAGACAACCATGAACACCAATTTTAATAACCCTTTCATCAAGGCGTAAAGCCTCCCCACCTTCAAAAAGCAACATGGGGATATTTTTTCTTCGCGCCGCTTCCCGCAAAGATCCATCACGAATATTAGAATTCAAAACAACAGGCACCCCAAACTCGAATGCCAATTGTTTTGTTTCAGGATCACTTATACACGCACGAATTTGCGAGAGATTGGTTCTATGAATGGCCCCCGTATGAAAATCAATCCCATGAGTAGAGTTTTTTACAATTTCCTTCATGAAGACATTTGCTAATCTTGAAGCAAGAGATCCGGTTGTCGAACCAGGAAATGATCGGTTCAAATCACGTCGATCTGGCAAATATCGAGACAGCATATTGAAGCCAAAAACATTAACGATAGGAACGGCAATCAACGTTCCTTTCATTTTTTTTAATGCTCTCTTTTTAAGAATGCGACTTACAATTTCTGTCCCATTAACTTCATCACCATGAATCGAGGCCGAAATAAACAGAACAGGGCCATCTTCCTTGCTACGGATGACTTCCACGGGAATCGACAAATCAGTCCCATCATAAAGGTTGGAGACCGCAAGTTTTATTTTCTTGCGCTCACCTTTTTTGATCAAAACACCACCAATTTTCAACCTAGAGCGCATTCACCCTCTCCCAACCGTTTTGGTATTCCAGGGTTTCGCATCCTTTTCCATAAACTGAATAATTTTATCAGCAACATCAATTCCCGTTGCGACTTCAATTCCCTCAAGACCAGGGGAAGAGTTGACTTCCATTACCAGGGGGCCATGCTTGGAACGCAACAAATCCACACCGGCTAAATTCAACCCCATCGCTTTGGCTGAACGTACGGCAGTGCTTCTCTCTTCAGGAGAAATTTTCATTACCTTTGCGCTTCCACCACGATGTAAATTCGACCTGAATTCACCTTCCTTACCCTGCCTTATCATCGATGCCACAACTTTATCATTAATGACAAAGCACCTAATATCCGCACCTCCAGCCTCCTCGATGAATTCCTGTGCCAACACATGTGCGTCGAGTTCCATGAATGCTCCGATGACACTCTCTGCCGCTTGATGAGTTTCAGCCAAGACAACACCTTTCCCTTGAGTCCCTTCAAGTAGCTTCACAACCAAAGGCGCGCCACCCACTAATTTGATGAGATCGTCTGTGTGCTTGGTCGAATGGGCAAACCCTGTTACAGGCAAGCCAATGCCTTTTTTTGATAACAGCTGAAGGGAACGAAGCTTATCTCTCGAACGCGATATAGCTACGGATTCATTCAGAGCGTAAACGCCCATCATTTCAAATTGCCGTAAAATAGCAGTCCCGTAAAAGGTTCTAGACGCTCCAATGCGCGGAACGACAGCATCAAATTCGTTGAGTATCCGGTCCTTATAATGTACCGAAGGTTTATGTGATGTGATATTCACATAGCATTTTAAATAATCGACCACTTCAGCCTCATGCCCTCTTTTCTTTGCGGCCTCGACCAATCTTTTAGTGGAATACAGTTTTGGCCCTCTCGATAAAATTCCTATTTTCATTTTTTAACCTTTCTTTAGTTTTATTTCTTCGTACTTGGTTTCTTCGTACTTGGTTTCTTCGTGCTTGGTTTCTTCGTGCTTGATTTCTTCGTGCTTGATTTTTCGCCCATTAGGAACGATTCACCAGAATCAACCAGGAAACGTTTTTTCAAGGCACACCTGCCTAAAAGCAGGCGAAAACCCATCAAGTCCCTATTTAATAAAGTCAACTCAATGAAATAGGACTTCTTTCCAATTTTCAATTTTGTTTTTATTACAGGGCGCTGAGTAGTTTCACCATTCGAACTTTTTATTAAACGCTCCTCCACTAACTCAGCGGTTGCATTGATGACTGGATTGCGGTGTCTTTGAGCTGGATGAATAGTAAACGTTACTTCATTCGTTCGTTTTGAAATTCTGATATTTGAGGCATGAAGTGCCGAAGTTCTAGCCCCTGTATCGATTTTTGCTTTAATGGTTTCTATGCCTAGCTCTGGAAAAGAAACCCACTCTCTCCAGCCAATGGCAACCAAGTCTTTTTTATTCGTTTCCATAATCAATAAATTTTTTTGGAATTTTTTACTCCAAATTATTATCCACTATTTTACTCTTTGCCTTGAGCCATCCAGCTTTGAGCTTCTATGAATACCCGTTTGATTTCTGGAAATTTATTTTTGATGCTAGCTTCCAATTCCGAGATAGTTGCTTCTACTGTTCCAGAGGAAATTGCATCTCGAAAATCCAGGCTGATGTTCAACAAGATGTCCTGCGGCCCAAGGTGCATGGTTAAAATTTCATTGATATACAAAACATCCGATTCCGCTTTAACAATACTTCGAATACCCGTCACAATATGCTCGCTCGCACCCTCTCCACACAGTAAGCCTTTACATTCAAAAGCAAGGCAGGATGCCGTTATCGCTAGAATCAACCCAATGATGACAGAAGCAACGCCATCCAAGATTGGCATTTGAAATACTTCCCCCAGATAAATCGCTAATCCCGCTACAAGCAAACCTACGAGTGCGGCAAAATCTTCAAATAGTACTGTAAAGATGGTTGGATCTTTACTCGCACGTATAGCTTTTATCAACCCCAGCGAACCTTTTGTTTTTCTTAATTCCCTGTACGCGACAGAGAAAGCAATGGTTTCAAAAATAATAGCAAACCCGATCACAACATAATTCACAAATGGGTCAGTCATGGGTTGAGGGTTTTGAATTTTGTGCACCCCTTCGTAAATAGAAATTCCTGCGCCCAAACCAAACAGCAATATCGCAACCACGAAGCTCCAGAAATAAATTTCCATCCCATACCCAAAGGGGTGGGTTTTATCAGCGGGCTGTTTTGAGCGCTTGATCCCGTATAAAAGGAGTATTTGGTTCCCTGTATCGACTACAGAATGGATTGCTTCACTGAACATAGCCGAACTACCTGTGTAGGCAGATGCCGCAAATTTTGTTACCGCAATGAGCCCATTGCCTGCCAAAGCCGCATAAATAGCTACTTTTGAAGATTTTGTAGACATAAAACCTTTCTTTTCTAAACGTTGACTTGGAAAGTAGTGTGAATAGGAAACTGCCTACAATAAATGTGCAAGCAAAGTCGCAATTCCCAGAAACGAGAAAAATCCTGCCACATCGGTAACCGTCGTCAAAACGATGGACGATGCCGTAGCAGGGTCTTGCCCTAAACGGGTAAGAACAATAGGCACAGAAGCTCCTGCCAAACCTGCCAGAACCATGGAAATAACCATCGAAATTCCAATGACCATTGCCAGTCCCACCGAATGACTCCAAAAATAAACACCAATTGCTGTCGTCAAAGCAACAGCAATGCCATTTAAAAATCCGACCCACATTTCCTTAAAAACAACAGCTTTCCATTGGCGAACACTTATCTCTTTAAGTGCCAGCCCTCGCATAGTAACGGCCAATGCTTGCGCCCCTGTATTTCCAGACTGACCGGCAACAACGGGGAGAAGAACCGCAAGCGCAGTAAATTTTGCAATGGTCTCTTCAAATAATCCCACGACACTAGCCGCCAGAAACGCAGTTAAAAGATTTATCTCCAACCACGGCAATCGTTTTCTCACTGCAAACATGGGCTTTGATAGAGCACGCTCGTCTTTACTCACACCAAACATGGTTTGGATATCAACAGACGCACTTTCTTCAACGGCTTTGACAAGTGCATCGTAGCGGACCACTCCAGCCAATCCACCGTTGAGATCGAGAACAGGTAAACTGGAAAGTTTAAACTCCTCCATTTTTGACACAACCTCTTCACGAGGATCGGTTGGGGTCACAAAGGCTTTCAGGTTTTGTGCCAGTTGCTTGAGTTCCTGCATAGGTTCAGCCAATGCTAAATCTTGCATTTCCAACCTTGATACCAGTTTATTGTGTTTGTTGACCAAAAATAATGTCCGCGTGGGCTTGTATTTCAATTGGCGCAATCTTCTAAGGCATTGCTTCACATTCATGTCTTCACGAAAGACATGAGAGCGGGTGTCCATCAAGCTGCCAGCAGAATCCTCCCTGTAGGACATCATGGTTTTAAAATCATTTTGGATAGACAAATCTACCAAAGATAGAAACCGTGCTTTTTCTTCTTCTTCAAATTTTCCCAGCAAATTAACTATGAAATTAGGATTTGCTTCTTTGAGCAACGCTCTGATTGCAGAATCCGACATACAGCTAAATATAGGAGCTACGGCATCGGGACTGAGGAGTTCCAGAATATTGGAAACAAGAGTGATAGGAAGACGGCTCAACAGCTTCCCACTCATTTTAGGGTCGAACAGCTCTAACTCTTTTACCGCTTCAGAAGGGTAATCCAAGAAAAACTGGCGATTTAGACTTTCAACAGCAAAATCAACATTAGCTGCCATTGCGCCCCCCCTTCGAATCTATATAAGAATCAGCCGACGGTGTGGCAACCGATTGGATCAACCAGGACAAAGTGGAAACATAAGCATTGACCCCATCCATTAATACGGAATCCATCTGCTCAGTAGAAACGCCACCTTTCACTACAGACAAGGCCTTATTCAAATCTTTTAGAGTCAGCACTCCAATAAATTTACCCGCACGATTCGCAATAGGAAGGGAATCAAAACGTTCCCAATGAGGCAAGGAAGAAATGGATTTAACAGTGGCTCGATCAGAAATCACTTTAAAATCACTTTCCATAATTTTGGAAACAGCACTGGAATCCTTTGCAACAATTAATCTTGCCAGACTCAACACCCCTATGACCTTTCCATCCTTACCAACGACGCAAGGTGCATACGCTACTTCCGTTTTGGCTAATCGAAGATATTTTCTGACCTCTCCTACCAAAGTGGTCGGAGAAACAGGCGGATTATCAGAATTCATCCAAGCCCCTACTAATTCTTGAGTGTAGGACAATCGCCTCTTCACCAATGCTTTTTTATCGGGCAATAATTGATGTAAAATCGTTTGCTTTGCCGAGCTAGGCATAAAGCGAAATAAAGAAATCCCTGTAGTGGCCTTCATCTCCTGCATCAGCTTTGAACAAGTTTCGGAAGGCATGATAAGAAAGCATTGCGCCACATACTGAGGTGCCATGACCTCGAGAGTTTTCGCCGCCAGGTCTATGGGAACTTCTTGAAGGAATGCCACGGTATCTTCTACAGGAAGACGCTCCAACACACTTGCCGCATTCTGTCTGTGCAGTTTTAAAAAGCTTAATGTAAAAGGAGTGATCTCACTCATTCGAGCTTTTCTCCTGGATAATTAGAAGGGATGGTTTCGAATGAAATATTTTTGCGGGCACAATCATTCGGCCCTCTTCCGTTGACAAAACTATGGCGGTTGGAGTCAACTCAAGAATAGTTCCTTCGACATTTCCAAACCTTACATTTTGACCAGACTGATAAACTTTCCTTACCTGGTTTCCGCTTATAAGGTTGCTCGCCAGGTCTTTTGTTCCTAAGCCTAGAGCCAAGGCAAGACTGCCAAGAAGTGCCCCTAAAACAACCGAAAAGATAGTCACGATAAAACTAACTTCTATTCCAATTTGCTCGAGGCCAATGATTACAGCTGTGACTAAAATGGCACCCTGAACAACCCTTCCCATCAACCGGGAATAGGTAACATGCATTGCTTCAGTCGCAGAAAGGGTAAGATCTCGCCCAAGAGTGCTCAGTAGCACACCAAACACAATGATCAGAACACCTGCCGAAATTTGAGGGAAAAAAGCAACCAGCTTATCAAGCAAAAACGAAAAGACTGTTAATCCTAGAATTCCTGTTGCCGCAGTGGCAAAGAAAATAAGAGTTCCCCAGAAAATTATCTTACTCAAGAGGTTTGTCAGTGCTTCTGACAATTGAAAACCAGAAAAAAGCCCCTTTGAGAAAAGCCGGTTCAAAATTTTATTGAAAATCTTTACCAGCCTAACGCTTAGATTTTTTAGTGTCCGTGCAACAATCCACCCCAATACAACTAGTATAACTGCGCCTATCAACTTGGGCGAAAATGCAATGAATTGGTCCCACCAATGCAAAAATGTACTTGGTAATTCTTCAAGTGCTTTGGCTAATTCTTTCATATTGACCTTGCCCGAATATTATAGAGAGAGAACACAAAGAAACCGATTCGTAAATATTTTCGGGTTATTCGAATGAGAGGGGATCGTAGACGTAACCGGCAAAATATCAGGTCGTTAATTTTACCACTTTTAAGAAACCTTCTCCATCGAATTCGACTTTAGAATTAATAATTATCCAAGTGTAATATTCTGATATTTACTGCATATTTGACTTATGTCATGCCATGTAATTAATATAAAAATAAAAGCTGAAATTGATATTTTTGTTGTCTGACTATATAATGGAAAGTTTGGATTTCTCTCACAACGAACTATTCTCTAATTGATGAAATATATACTGATTATTGCCAACGGCTTAACAGATCATCCTGTAGCTGAAAGAGACAATCGAACGCCCCTGCAATTGGCAGAAACACCCAATCTCGACCGTTTGACCCAAAATGGATCTTGCGGAACGGTTCGAACCATTCCACATGAAGCCTCAGCGGAAAACCAGGTTTCGTACCTCTCTCTAATGGGATACGCTGGGCAAACGGGAGGTGCGGGTTATTTCAGCGCGCAAGCACTGGGTCTTCCCTTAAAGGAAAACCAGGTCCCTCTGTGTTGTAACTTTGTCATTCTCCAGTCGAGTCACAACGACATGGTAATGAAAGATTTCAGTGCTGGGAATCTTGCCAGTTCTGATTCAAAAAATCTGCTCGATTCATTGCAGAAGAATGTATACGACGTTTCGGCGGAATTCCATCATGGAAGAGGCCCACACAATTTAGTGTTATTAGATGCCGAAACGGTGCCAGAAAAGCTGACATCTCCCTTTGAAATGATTGGTGAAGGTATCCGAAAATATCTGCCCAGCGACGACACCAGCAAGGACCTGCCTTTTCTCATGAATCAGGCACAAATCATCCTTCACAGCCACCCGATGAACAAACAACGGCAAAATGAAAAAAAGGATCTCGTCAATAGCATTTGGTTTTGGGGAGCTGGCCCCGAACTCAAACTTGAAAAATTTGCAGACACTCAAGGTCGAAAAGCAACTGCGGTTTCCCATGATCTGTTGTTTCAAGGTATTGCAAAATCAGCAGGAATGACGATTGCTCCACTAGATGAAACCGAAGTAAACGATGAATCTGCCAATAAAAATCTAGTCAAAGCCGCGATCAAAGCATTGGACGATTCAGATGTAGTCTACGTTCACACCAATTCTGCCGAAGGACCCTCTTTAAAGGGTATGATCGATGATAAAATTTTTGCCATCGAAGATATGGATCGCGATCTCATCGGCCCTATTGCACAAGAAGTCGAATTGAATGGCGACCTGCGTATGGCCGTTATTGTCAATCATTGCGCCTCGGTCGTGCAAATGAAATACGATAAAGAGCCTGTCCCTTTCGTCATCTACCCGCCCATCAAGGAAAAATGCTCGGCGGACGCGTTTGATGAAAATTTGAATCAGCTCAAATCGGAATACTATGAGTCTGCAGAAGACTGGATAAAATCTTTGTTCAATTAGGAAAGCATGGATAATTTAATCGTTCAAAAGTACGGTGGAACTTCAGTCGGTACACTCGACCGCATCAAAGCCGTCGCCGAAAAGATTGCACGACTGCAACGCTCTGGTAAAAGCATCGTGGTCGTAGTTTCCGCAATGGCGGGAGAAACAGATAAATTGTTGGCTATGGCGGAAAAACTCGTCGACAAACCTGAACGTCGTGAAATCGACCTTCTATTGTCTTCGGGAGAACGCATTTCCTGCGCGCTTTTGTCGCTGGCACTCCAGGCCCTCGGTTGCCCCGCCGAAGCTATGACGGGCAGACAAATAGGCATGCGCACGGATGATGCCCATACTCGCGCCCGCATTATTAGTATTGATGTTACCAAGGCAGTTAAAAAGCTCAAGGAAAACAAGGTAATCGTTGTCGCCGGATTTCAAGGAATCAACGAGGAAGGTGATGTCACAACTCTGGGCCGAGGTGGTTCAGACACTTCCGCAGTAGCTCTAGCGGTAGCACTCAAAGCAAAGCAATGCGAGATTCTTACGGATGTGGATGGGGTTTTTACCGCCGATCCTAACATCGTTCCTGAGGCACGCAAACTCGACGTGGTCTCCTTCGATGAAATGCTGGAAATGGCAAGTCTCGGTGCCAAAGTTTTACAAATCCGATGCGTAGAATTTGCCAAAAAATACAATATGCCCTTGTTGGTCAAATCTTCTTTCGATGACCAAAGCCAGGGAACGCTTATTTGCGAGGAGAATAAGGATATGGAACAACCCATTGTTTCGGGCGTTATGCGCGATGACAAGCAAGCAAAGATCACTGTCAAAGGTGTTGTCGATAAACCAGGCATCGCCTCAGAAATTTTTTCAGCACTGGCGAAAGCAGGACTATCGGTCGACATGATCATTCAAAATATCAGCGAAGAGGGACACACTGATATTTCATTCACCCTCGCCTCTGGCGATTGTGACGAAGCCATCGCTATAATGGAAGCCATTGCCAGCAAAATAGGGGTTCAGGAAATCATCTCCGACCGAAAAATATCGAAGATTTCTATCGTCGGTGCGGGCATGAGAAGCCATTCTGGCGTAGCCGCTAAAATGTTTAAAAGTTTATCGGCAGAAAAAGTGAATATTCTTATGATCAGCACATCCGAAATCAAGGTTTCCTGCATCATAGAGAAGAAACACAGCAAACTGGCCGTACAAAAACTACATTCCGTATTCAAGCTGGATAAAAAACCACGTAAAGTGACCCAAAAGTCATAACTTAAAAATACGGCACAATGAAATCAATAGAAATCTACGATACAACTTTAAGGGATGGCTCCCAGTCCGAAGATATCTCCTTCACAGTTGAAGATAAAATTCGTATCGCGCACAAATTGGATGAACTCGGCGTTCACTACATTGAAGGTGGATGGCCCGGTTCCAATCCGCGCGATATCGATTTTTTTAAAAAAGCCCGGCACCTCTGGTTCAAACATGCCGTCATCACCGCTTTTGGCTCAACTCGACGCCCTGACATCAAAGCCGAGAACGACCCCAATTTGAAAAAACTGCTGGAATCAGAAACTTCCGCAATCACCATCTTCGGGAAAACATGGGATATGCATGTGAAGGAAGCCTTGTCTACCAGTCTCGACGAAAATTTGCGAATGATTTTTGACAGCCTGGAATACCTCAAGAGACATTGTCCCAAGGTGATTTTTGATGCCGAACATTTCTTCGATGGTTACAAGAAAAATCCAGAGTATGCCCTGAAAGCTTTAAAATCTGCCGAATCGGCAGGGGCCGACTGGATCGTATTGTGCGACACCAACGGCGGTTCTCTTCCTGAAGAAGTGGCCTCTGCTGTGAGAGATGTTAAAAAACACATTCAAACACCCATCGGGATTCACAGTCACAATGATTCAGAATTGGCAGTAGCCAACGCCCTATCCGCAGTATCCGCTGGAGCTGAACAAGTGCAAGGCACGATCAATGGATTTGGAGAACGTTGTGGCAACGCCAACCTCATTTCCATCATCGCCAACTTGAAGCTTAAGATGGGCTACAATTGTGTGCACGACGACAAACTCAAACGACTCAAAGAAGTATCCAGTTTTGTTGATGAGTTGGCCAACCGATCTCACTGGAACCGACAACCTTATGTTGGCAAAAGCGCGTTCGCCCATAAAGGCGGGATTCATGTGAGTGCCATCCGGAAAAACAGTGCCACTTACGAACATATCGATCCGACAGCAGTAGGCAACACCCAGCGTATTCTGGTATCGGACCTTTCAGGAAAGAGCAACATTCTTTTCAAAGCCAAGGAATATGGCATCGACATCGAAGCCAATGATCCCAAAATACAAAAAACCCTGGAGCAATTAAAAAGCTCTGAAAATCTTGGCTATCAATACGAAGGTGCCGAAGGCTCCTTCGAACTGCTCATGCGCGATGCACTCGGACAGAAAAAAATATTCTTTGATTTTATCGGATTCCGCGTCATCGTCGAGAAACGTCAAGAGGACGAATCGCCCATCACCGAAGCCACTGTAAAAATTCGAGTCGGAGAAGATATCGAAGTGACTGCGGCGGAAGGCATTGGACCTGTCAACGCGTTGGACAAAGCCATCAAAAAAGCTTTGATACGTTTTTACCCCGAGTTGGAAGAGCTAAACCTCTATGACTATAAAGTCCGGATTCTCGACGAAGACAAGGGAACTCAATCGCGCATTCGCGTTTTGGTCGAGTCTGGAGATGGACAGCATAAATGGGGAACCGTCGGCGTATCAGAAAATATAATTGAAGCCAGTTGGCAAGCCCTCAGAGACAGCATCGAATACAAGCTCAACGGCTTCAAAAAAGGCATGGAGCACTGATAAAACTTTATTTAAAATAAAAAAGGCTTGGCTGAAATAGCTAAGCCTTTTTTTATGTGATTGATTTTAAGGGCGTGTTGAATAAAGCTCCGAATAGAGAAATTCCCCAAAAAATACCCCTTGAAAATCAACGGTTTTTATTTTTTTTCGGAAATGAAAGCAGGTGAATTTCCCGTAGCTTTGCTAGAGATCAACCTGAAAACTTTACAATACGTTTTCCTTAATATTTGTAATGCCCGACTTGCCAGCCTTAAATTTCAAAAACTCACATTTTCCAACAGTCCCTTCAACAACATGCTGTCTTCTGGGGAAAGAATAATTTTTACCCTTTAGTCTATCTGAGCTTTCTGTAATTTACCGCTGTAGTCGACATAAACTGATTTCCACTCTGTAAATACTTCTAAACTCGCCGTTCCCGCCTCACGGTGACCATTTCCAGTTCCTTTGGTTCCACCAAAGGGCAATTGGATTTCAGCACCAATCGTAGAGGAGTTTATATACGTGATACCCGTGTCCAAATTTTCAACGGCTTTAAATGCTCGATTGACATCTTGCGTGTAGATTGCCGAAGACAAGCCAAACTTTGAATCGTTGACAATACCGATAGCTTGCTCAAAATCTTTGCAGGGAATGACGCTTAAAACAGGTCCAAAAATTTCATCTTGGGCGATGCGCATTTTAGGAGAAACATCACCCAAAATTGTGGGTTGGAAAAAGAATCCGTCTGAATATTTTTTTCCTTTTTGATAATTGCCTCCAGCGAGCAATTTTGCCCCTTCCCCGACACCGATATCTACAAATTTTTTAACTTTTTGCCTTTGAATTTCATTGATCAAAGGTCCCATTTCCACCTTTTCGTCCAGACCATCACCAATGCGTAATTTTTTTGCGCGTTCTACCAAAAGCGAAGTAAACTTCTTGATTATTTTTTTATGAACGATCACTCGACTGCAAGCCGTACAACGTTGCCCAGTCGTACCAAATGCTCCCCAAAGAACTCCCTCTAAGGCAGAATTTATATCCGCATCGTCCATGACAATGATGGCATTTTTCCCACCCATTTCTAAAGAAAATTTCTTCATTCCTTTAGCGCAATGTCGGGCTACTAAACTACCCGTATCGGTTGATCCCGTAAAAGAAACCAGATCCACATCCCTATGATCAATCAATGAAAGTCCTGCTTCTTCGCCAGTACCAGTAACAAGATTTACAACACCTGGAGGAAAACCTGACTTTTCTAATATTTTAACCAAATTAATCGCCGATAGCGGCGTGTCGCTAGCGGGTTTAAGAACCACTGTATTTCCCGCAATTAAAGCGGGGAATAATTTCCAGGAAGGGATCGCGATAGGAAAATTCCAAGGGCTAATAGCCCCTACAACTCCCACGGGCATACGAACCGACATGCAAAATTTGTTTGGCATTTCCGAGGGAACCGTCTCGCCCATCAAACGACGCCCTTCTCCTGCCGCGTAATAGGCCATATCAATGCCCTCTTGAACATCGCCTCGTGTTTCTTTCACCACCTTTCCCATTTCGCGCGTCATATCGCGGGCTAAAGATTCTTTATTCTTTAGCAGTAATTCTCCAGCGCGGTATAGCATTTCACCACGTTTGGGTGCAGGAATTTTCCCCCATTTGACCTGGGCTTTTTTAGCGGCCTTTACAGCCTCGTCAATATCGCCCTGACTGGACTTCTGAAAGCGGCCCAACACTTGCTTTGTATTCGCAGGATTGATATTTTCAAAAGTCTCTCTATTGCCAGAAACTTTCCACTTTCCATTGATATAATTTTTATAAATTTTTGCCATTTTCCCCTCCCGCTTTACTTTTCAAGTTTTTTAGAAACCTTCAAGTCTGTACAAAAATTTTAAAAGAGTTATATTTATAAATATAGGTGGTTCATCTGTATTTTTCCATCTTAGTTATAATTTCTGACTGACCTTTGTCCATACGAAAACAATTTTGTCTGCTGTTAATCACCTGGGATGAACATCATGAATAGAAAAATAAATTCCATTCTTGTCATTGGCTTAGGGAAAGTGGGCTGTCTTTTAGCCACCCTTCTACATGAAAATAATTATTCCGTAACAGGTTTGGTCCGAAAAGTTGAGGGACAATTTCCGTTCCCCCTGGTTAAAGACGATTTATCAGATTTTACACGCTTGAAAAAACTCATTCAAGAACATGATGCCGTGGTTTCCTGTCTTCCTTATCACCTCAATAAGGATGTCGCCAAAGCGGCCCATTCTGCTGAGCGCCACTACTTCGATCTCACTGAAGATGTCAACACCACTCTTTGCGTGCGCGAGCTTTCAATGACCTCAAAAAGCATCATGGCCCCTCAATGCGGTTTGGCCCCCGGACTCATCGGCATCGTTGGTGCTAATCTTGCCAAGGGCATGGATAAACTCAGATCCATCGAATTGCGAGTGGGAGCCCTTCCTCAAAACCCAAGCGGCCTTTTAGGCTATGCCTTCAATTGGTCCCCGGAAGGGGTGGTCAATGAATATTTAAACGAATGCGAAGTAATCAAGGACAGCAAGCGAGCCTATGTTCCGGCCATGGAAGACCGGGAAACCATCGTTGTAGATGGAAATGTATTAGAAGCATTTACCACTTCCGGCGGCCTTGGAACCATGTGCGAAAGCTTTGAGGGGAAGGTTCAAAAACTAAACTATAAGACAATGCGGTATCCCGGTCATTGTGAATTGATGCGCTTTTTCTTTGATGAACTTCATATGCGGACTAAACGCCAATTGGCCGGAGAAATTCTGGTCTTTGCCAAACCACCCGTAAAAGACGATGTCGTATTTCTGCATGCCGCAGTCGAGGGATGGAAATCCGGCAAACTGAGAAGAGAAGAATTTGTCCGTAGTTATTTCCCAAAAGAAATTGCGGGAAAACAATGGAACGCTATTTCCTGGACAACCGCCAGCTCCGCCTGCGCCGTAGTCGAAATGGTGGCGCGTGGTGATCTACCCAACATTGGTTTTCTAAAACAGGAAGACGTTCAACTAGACTCTTTTTTCCAAACGCCAACCGGAGCATATTTCATAAAATAATGTTCCCGAAAAAGAAAGATTTTCTCATGGAAAACTCAATAAAGTCTTTTTTTTCATCCACTATTAAGAAATACCTTAACGAAAATACCGCCGCAAGAACATTAGCCCAATCCCTTGAAAAGTGCGGGGTTGGATTGTTTCCATTGATCGATCATTGCACGATTCGCACACATGATGTTGAAAAGCGCTCGCAATTTTTTCTTGATCACGGGTTTGTTCACGACCGGTTAATGGGTGATTTAAAATATGAAGCTTGGTGGGCAAAAGTTTACAGAATGCCAGGTTGGCCTGCATTATTCATCGATCAAGCTTTTTCTGGAGCACGCGGTCAAAACAGCCTTATCCCCGAGTGGGTCGATGCATTTGGAGACGAATGTTTCCATCATATAGCTGTGATGGTTGAGGATATTGAAATCGCTACAAAAGTTTTAAAACTTAAAAATATCGAGTTTGCGGGGAAAATCATAGGGCATCAAGGGGCCGACTTGAGGCAAGTTTTCACATCACCTGAAATAAAAAACGGGAAAGCCTATTCCGTTCTCGAACTCATCGAAAGACATAACGGGTATTTAGGGTTTCTCCCTCCTCAAGCTAATGATTTAATGGAATCCACTCGTATTTCCTAAAGAGCGCGTTGAATAAAGCGCCGAATAGAGAAATTCCCCAAAGATCACTCTTAGAAATCATTGAACGAGAATACTTGACAAACAGATCATTTTTATATATAAACTCATGTTTACCATAATTTATTATTAGGGAGCGAGCATTGGCAAATCATAAGTCGGCAATTAAGCGAAACCGTCAAAACGAAAAGAAGTATACGCGCAATAAGGCGTATCGAACAATTGTTAAAAACGCTATCAAAAATGTAACTTCAGCTATTGAAGAAAAAAATAAAGACGGAGCAAGCTTGGCCATGAAAGAAGCTGAGGTAGCTATTTCAAGAGTAGCTAGTAAGGGTGTCCTGCACAAGGCCTCTGCCTCTCGTAAAATTTCTGGCTTGGCCAAGAAGGTTCATCAATTAGTTTCTGCGGGCTGATTAACACCGCCCCTCGAAAGTTTCGATTTGCCCCCTTCCTCAGGGGGCTGTAGTCACACTTTCTTCACTGAACAAAGGTTCCAGAGCAGGTTTTCCATGATGCCTTCTGGATTTTTCCCCGTTGATTTCAGTTCTCTGTCTGCCTGTCGCAAATACTTAAAACTATTCTCTAGTTCCTTATCAGAGTATTTTCTGGCTGATGCCGCCGCCTTCTCCACCATAAAAGGCTTTGTTCCCATCTTATTAGCCGTCTCTGCTATCGACCAGCGTCGGGACAGACCACATTTCACTTCCCATATTGTGCGAAATTGCCAGGTGATCAAACCTAAGGTTTTGATCGGCTCCTCGCCATGCTTTATGTTATTTTTTAAAATACGAAGTGCTGTCTCCAGTTTCTTTTCTTTCAGAGCTTCAATCAAAATGAACGCACTTTCCATTTTAAGTTCACCCACCAATTGCGCCACATCCTCTTCGCCCACTGTTTTCTTTTCTCCCGCATAGACGAGAGTCTTTTCCAATTCCTGAACGAGTATTCCCGGTCTGTTTCCTACCCTCTCGACGATCAAATTTGAAGCACCCGAAGAAAGAGTATACCCCTTTTCCTTGGCACGTTTTTTCAACCAGGAAACAAGAAAACCTTCACTAGGGGCGGAGCAATCAATCGCACCTGAACATTTCGCCAGGGCTTTGTGCAACTTCTTCTTACGATCAATTTTATCGGCAGTGATTACCAGGCAAGCTTCGGGAAGGGGCGTAGCAAAATATTCTATTAATCTATTAGCTTCTTCGGGGGAAGGTGTGGACGCATGCAGGTTGCGGACAACAACAAGCTTTTGTCCGCCAAAAAAAGAAAGTGTTCGCGCTGATGCGATCCAGTCATCAGGGCGACTCTCGCCTGCATCAAAAGACTCATAGTTGAAATCTTGATTGTCTGGGGTCAAAAGCTTTTCAGACAGTCGCTCGATGATATCGGTCTGGAAAAATCGTTCCTCTCCGTAAAGAAATAAAAAGGGTGCCCATTTTCCAGCTTCAATCGAATCAATGCAATCCCCCGCTGTCATTGCCATTAAAATTTAAAACCGATCGATCAATAGGCTGACCAATCGAGCTGAAAGGTCATCATAAGTTAAACTCAATGCGTCTTTTCGGGCTTGCTCGGTTTCGACAACATTGTCTGTGACTCGATAATTCCACTTGCTCTTCAGTCTTTGGCTTAAAAACTTTTTGCCTTTCACCGTATCGTCAACAACTATAGACACGCCGACTTCAACCCAATACTCGGAGACAAGATCGCTGGCATCGAAAGAAACCGCGCGCAATTGATAGTGATTCACTGTGCCGTTAAGAACAAGGTCGCCATGATCTTTAGGAACAATCGGAATTCTGCCATCACTGATAAAAGCACTTCGAATTTCATCAGTCAACTCACGATGGATTTCCGGCTGACCGGAACTGTTGACAAAAATAGGGATGGATAGAGTGTGGATATGCTTGGGCAATTGCGACTTTCCCGAACCAGAAAGCGAATAACCACAGCCTGAAAATGTTAATAGAAAGACGAGTATTTTGATCCCGCCGGTCCATTGGTTCCTGTATTTCATTTGACCACAATATTGACAAGTTTTTTAGGAACAACAATCGTTTTTTTAATTTCCTTACCGTCAGTCCATTCGCGGACTTTGGGATCGGCCAGACATTTTGCTTTCAATTCTTCAGAATCGATTTCTGCGGCTACAGATAACTTGTGCCGCAATTTACCGTTGACCTGAACCACAATGGTGATTTCGTCGGTTTGGGTCAACGCCTCAATATATTCCGGCCATGTCGTTTGGTCAATATTCGTTTTATTATCCAGAGCCTGCCACATCTCTTCTGCAATATGTGGTGCAAAAGGTGCCAGCATGAGAGTTAAAGTCTCCATCGCCTCGCAAATTGCCATTTCCATTGCGGGTGTATTTTTTTCTTCATCTTGAAGAGCCGCCCATGATTCTCGAAAAGCATACAAATAGTTGACGAACTCCATGATGGCCGCGATAGCGGTATTGAACTGGATGCGCCTGTCGATGTCTTCTGTCACTCGACGAATCGTCGTGTGACTCATCCTGCGCAAATCTTTGACCAGAGTGGGCAAGTCGACAGGAAAGGAATTTTTATCGACAGATGCTGTCTTGGCAATTTCATTGAAATCGAAAAATATTCTCCATGCGCGTTTCAAAAAACGCGAGCAACCTTCCACGCCATGACTGTTCCACTCGAGGTCTTTAGCCGGAGGTGCCGCAAATAGAATGAACAGACGGGCTGTATCCGCACCGAGAGAGTCTATGATTCCGTCCGGGTCCACCACGTTGCCCTTGGATTTCGACATCTTGGTGCCGTCTTTTATCACCATGCCTTGAGTGAGAAGACGCGCAAAAGGTTCGGGAAATTGAGTCAAACCCAAATCGTTGAACACTAAATTAAAAAATCTGGAATAGAGAAGATGCAAGATGGCGTGCTCGATACCGCCAACGTATTGATCGACGGGCATCCAGTAATTGACATTTTCTTTATCAAAGGCAGATGATTCGTCACGCGGAGAAGTGTAGCGATTGAAATACCAGGAGGAACAGACAAATGTGTCGAGCGTATCGGTTTCGCGACGTGCGCTTTTTTTACACTTCGGGCATTCAGTCTCATAAAACTCTGCAAGTTGAGGCAGGGGCGATTGCCCTCGCTCTCCCAGGCTCGCGTCCAGTGGCAGTTCTACGGGAAGCTGGTCTTCTGGTACGGCAACCATTCCGCAATCGTCACAATGAACGATGGGAATCGGCGTTCCCCAGTAACGTTGGCGGGAAACACCCCAGTCACGAAGACGGTAATTGACGGTCCGCTTGCCGAACCCTTTTTCTTCCAGATATTCTCCAACTTTCCGAATCCCTTCCTCACCAAACAAGCCATCGAACGGGCCAGAATTGCACAGTGTTCCTTCCCCTGCATAGGCCTTGTCTGTATCCAAAGCTTCATCCTTAGGCTGAATGACAGTGCGGATGGGAATATCATAGCGTTTGGCAAAATCGAAATCGCGTTGATCGTGAGCAGGAACCGACATGATGGCCCCCGTCCCATAATCCATCAAAACAAAATTTGCGATCCAGATCGGCGTGGATTCGCCTGTAAGCGGGTTGATCGCATAGGCTCCGGTAAAGACGCCTTCTTTTTGGGTGCCTTCACTGAGACGATCGGTTTTGTCTTGCAGACGGACCTTATGAATGAATTCTTTCACCGCCGACTCTTGCTCGGTTCCCTCAGACAATTGACTGGCCAGGGGATGCTCTGGAGCTAAGGCCATGAAAGTCGCCCCATACAAAGTGTCGGGACGAGTGGTGAAAACTTTGATAACGATGTCGCTTTCCTTTACGGGGAAGTCTACTTCGGCTCCATAGCTTTTACCGATCCAATTGCCCTGCATCGCCAATACCTGCTCGGGCCAGCAATCTTTCAATTCTTTGAATCCGTCCAACAGGCGGTCGGCGTAATCTGTGATTTTCAGGAACCACCCTTCCTGCTCCTTCTCTTCTACAGCTGAATCACAACGCCAGCAAAGGCCCTCTTTAACTTGTTCGTTGGCAAGCACGGTATGGCAGGAAACGCACCAGTTCACTCTGGAATTTTTTCGATAGACCAGCCCGCGTTCAAAAAATTTCAGGAAATGCGATTGGTTCCATTTGTAATAGCCCGGATGGCAGGTTGCTATTTCGCGATCCCAATCGTAACTCAGCCCCAGGCGTTTGATCTGCTGACGCATGGTCTTGATGTTCTCGTAAGTCCATTTTGCGGGATGGTTGTTATTTTTAATCGCCGCATTTTCTGCGGGCAAACCAAAAGCATCCCAACCGATAGGATGAAGAACGTTGTATCCCTGCAAACGTTTGAATCGTGCCAAGGCGTCGCCTATCGCGTAATTACGGACATGTCCCATATGGATTCGACCGGAGGGATAGGGGAACATTTCCAACAAATAATATTTTTTCCGCGAGGCATCTCGCTCGACTTTAAAAGATTGATTCTTCTCCCAGTGAGCCTGCCATCTGGATTCTATAGATTTGAAATCGTATTCGCGCATGAATGTCGTTGGATAAGTGTGAGGAAGGTTTTCTAGGGTCTGCTTAAGATTGCTTCTATTCAGGCAAGTAAGAAAAATTCATTTTAATGGCTACAAAATCCTTTTTCAAAGAAGGCGGAAAAGGATCAAATGGCGCGGCCTTGCTAACGGCGTCTTTGGCGGCTTCATCTAATTCCGGAAAGGATGATGATTCTGCAATGCTCACAGCCAGCAATCCTCCTTCTTTGGAAATAACCAGTCGAACGGTTACCTGCCCTGCTTCTTTTCGCTCAATAGCACTTTTGGGGTAAAGCCAGCTTTCCTCCACGTCCATTTGAATTCGGGAAAAATAGGCAACTGCCCAAGGGCTAGGATCAGCAGAGTCCAGCTCCTCTGCAAACACCGATGTGGAACCTCGCAAACAAAGCAAACCCACAACAAACAAACCGATCAAAAGGAATGCATGCCTCGACTGAAAGCTAAGGCTGCTTTTAAACCTTGAATGTCTTTTTGTAAATTCAATCATTCGGAATCATTTGATTTTGATTAAATAAAATTTAGTGATACTTAGTCGTATCTACAGACTAAACCTTTCGTCATTTTCTTTCAAATACTTGAAGATCCTTGCATTTTTCAACTTTTAAATATTCATTCTTTTCAACATTCAGGGTCTAAAATTCAAAGGTGGGACCTTGTAAAACGGAGCAACCGGATTGAAGCAAGACCTCAAGCTATAGGACGGGGAATGCCATTGGCACCAAGAAAGCCCATAAACTTAGGATCGTTTAGAATGTAAGGAGGTATTTTACCAAGTTTTATTCCCTTTGGTAGAGGGGGTATCATCCTCCGTACAGATTCGGGAATAGCCACGCCTGCTTTTTCCAAATAATCAATAACAGTGGGCTCCATGATTATATGCGGGGGAAGGTTTTCCACGCTACCACCGAAAGTCTGTGCCATTGGAACGGGTACTGGGGCAGGAGGATTTTTTCCCACCACATGCTCTTGCCTTCTCGTTTCCTTTTTCTGTTTGCTTCTTTTTTTTCCTTCAGGTTTGCCTTCACCCTTTTCAAACAACCAGACTCGGCTAGAATCTGTTTGATCAGTCCAAACCTCTAAACGACTGTATTTCGTCAGTAATTTACTGATCGCGCTTTCCCAACTTTTAGATGAGACATCAGCATTAACTTCTTTGTTGAGCAATGTCTTTGAAACTTGAAAAACAACACCGGTTTCGTCAGAAATATTCTGCAAGACGGAGCTTAAGGGCATATTCCTGTAACGAATTTGAACTAACTCTGGACTATCACTCGTTTTAGGAGTTGTATTTAAATGGATCGAATAGGCCGGCGAGGTCGGGTCATTGGAAGTCGGTCCAGGAGCCTGCTTCACACCTAAGTTCGCGTAAGCGTAGGGGAAAACAAGAAAAACCAGAATAATTGCGACGGGACCAACAAATTGTCGTTTCATATCGCCTCCAACTTCATTCAGGAAGGAACACATTTCACCGGACTTAAAAAAACGAGCCGGACTCAGTGCAGTTTAAATCTTCGGCGAATATTTCTCAAGACCAAATTTCCCATAGGCCCAACAAATATAGAAACTTCTGGTTCTATCCTACAATAAAATCCTGCCTCTAGTAACGCTTGACGATGAGTACAGAATTGATACCAAACATTCCAAAGGAATTATTCATTATATAATCAACTTTTTTGAGTTTCCTTGGATGATTTATAACAAGTTGGGGCAAAGCACATTCTGGATCGGGATCGTCTAAATTGATGGTGGGGTGTGCATAATAATCGTCGAATGCAGGCAGATTGCCCGTCAGTTCGAGTGCTCCAGCGGCACCCATCGTATGCCCTATAAAACTTTTAGTATTGTTGATTGCTAAACGGTCGGCATGGCTGAATACTTCGCGCAAGGCCTTACTCTCCTGTATGTCGCCCAATTGCGTTGCCGTCGCATGTGCGTTCAGGATATCTATGTCATCTGGAGTCAAACCTGCTTTCTTCAGTGACAACTGGATACATTGGGCTTGCCTTGCAGGTTCTGGCAGTATGAAATCTGTCGCGTCGGAGTTTATGGCATAACCCGCTATTTCCCCATAAATTTTAGCTCCCCGCTTCAAGGCATCGTCCAAACGTTCGAGAACATAAATACAGCCCCCCTCTGCGCAGACGATACCGTTGCGTTTTTTATCAAATGGGCGACAGGCTTTAACCGGATCGTCGTGAACAGCAAGAGCACCTTCGCTTTTGAAACTGGCAAAAATACCAAAGGTATGAATGCTTTCCGAAACACCTCCGACTAAAGCGTGATCGACCTCTCCTAGGCGTAACATCTGAGCACCTTGAATGATGCCCATATTTCCAGCGGCGCAAGCCGCGCCTATGGTGTAATGCGGCCCGGTTATCCCCATATTCAAGGTCACTTCTCCTGCCGGGTTGTTCGCAACCGTTCTTGGATTATGGTGATGCGACCAGTACTTAACGTCGTAATTAAATTGGCTGATGTTGAAAACTTCGTTTTCAGTTTCAACATTGCCATGCTCGGTGACACCTAAATAAACGCCAACGCGCGAAAGATCAATGGATTCCCAGTCAATGGATGAGTCCGCAATGGCTTCTCTGGCACAGTAAATGGCTACAGAGCCGGCCCGGGTCCCTCGTCGCACTTCCTTTTTCTTCTGGTATTTGAGTTCATCAAAATCACAAACACCTGCCAAAGTGTCACCAAGATAACGGGTGTGGAAAGCCCGTACTCCTGATACACCATTGAGGAGACTTTCGCGAAACTCTTTTAAATTATTTCCGTTGGGGGACGTTAAGCCAATTCCGGTAATGACGATACGGCTCAATTTATCAGTTGTCATAGCACGTTGCCAAGGGCAAAACCCCTTGAAATTGTATATGGTTTAAAAGAAAGCGCAACTTTAGCACACTCACTGCATTTCCTTAAAGAAAATTTGAAACGCCTTTAGCCGCCTATTTTGCTGGAAGAAAAACCATCATTTATTATTAAATACTTGCCGAATCGTTTTCATAAAGGTCGAGACTTCAATAGGCTTAGTAATATAGGCGATGAATCCCTTATCGAGAGCATTCCTTATATCTCTTTTCATTGCATTTGCACTCAACGCTATGACAGGAATATTTTTTGTTTTATCACTATTTTTCAATCTCAAGAGAGCTTCATCACCTGTCATTCCCGGCAAATTGATATCCATAAGAATCAAATCCGGCTGATGAGCTTCTGCCAGTTCGATTCCCAATTCGGCATTGCAAGCTGAAAGCAACTCTATATTGGAATGGCGTTTGAAAATTGATTTGACCAATTCGAGGTTCGCAGGATTATCTTCTATGCAAAGTGCCTTATTGAAAGCATCCGTTTCAGAAACAGGGATTGGAACTGACTCCTCAGGCGCATTCGATTCTGGAGCAGATGTTTCGGTTTCTCCCCCAGAAATTCTAACGGTGAAACAACTGCCCTTTCCCGATTCGCTTTCCACGTCAATAGAACCTCTCATCAACTCAACTAACTTCTTGGTGATCGCTAACCCAATTCCCGCACCTTCTGTTTGAGAATCGTTTTCATCGAGGCGATTGAAAGGCTCGAACAAATCATCCTTTCGAACAAGATCAATACCCTTTCCCGTGTCGGTGACAGAAATCCAGATGTAATCTTCTTTTTGAAAATAATCAAGAGTAACCAATCCATTTTCATCGTTATACTTAATGGCATTGGACAATAAGTTAAGCAATACTTGCCGCAAACGGGTGTTGTCGGCAATTACATAAAGAGAGGTATTCTTAATTTTATTTTCAA
Organism: Nitrospinaceae bacterium; assembly: GCA_029261475.1. GTDB lineage: Bacteria > Nitrospinota > Nitrospinia > Nitrospinales > VA-1 > Nitrohelix. The sequence goes on along the minus strand of JAJDBG010000065.1, from coordinate 27,933 downwards.
GCTGAACCTTTTTCTCCTCAGCCAATGGGCGAACAAGGGAAAACACTTCATCTGCTATCGGCTTCAAAGAACACTCCTCGAGGGAGATAGAAATTTTCCCCGCGTCGAGCCGCGCCAAATCCAGAACTTCGTTGATCAAATCAAGTAAATGCTTTCCCGCTCCAGAGATTCTGCCTACAAAGTTTTGATTACCTTCGGACAAACTTTCATCAATTTCCAATAACTGAGAGAAGCCAAGAATTGCATTGAGCGGAGTTCTTAGTTCGTGACTCATCCGCGACAGAAATTCGGATTTAACTCGGCTCGCCCGCTCGGCTTCTTCCTTGGCCGCAACCAAATTATTTTCATACTCAATACGTTCCATGAAGCGACTGATTTGAACCCCGATATTTCGCGTGACCTCAATAATACGTTCGTTTCGAGGTTCAATATTCTCGGAGAAAAATTCCAAAACAGCCACCACCTGTCCCTTGACCATAACGGGAAACCCGAATGATCCCAAAAACGGACATGGCTTCAAATTTTGGGCACGCGGCAGTGAAGTATCCTCAATGATATCTTCTATCCACTCGGATTCTCCTGACACCATGATACGCCCCGGAAGTCCCTTGCCAGGTGCAAATAGAGCTTCTTCCGTAACCACCTTGAAAGGTATGAATTCTTCATTCAAATCCATATACCAGATGTTCGTAGGAAGTAATTTATTATTTTCGTTATCGCAAAGGTAAAGGTGTCCCGCAGGCCAATTGATGAGTTCGCATATCTGCTCCATACAACCTTGCATAGCACTCTCAAAATCACTGTGATCATTTGAAGCCAAAACGGAGGCATTGAGAAATTTCAAATAGCGCGTTTCAGTTTGCAAGGCATTTTCAATCTGCTTGCGTTCACTGATATCACGCACTATGCCAATGAAAAAACGTTTGCCTGATAGAGTCACCTCACTCACCGCAAGATCCATAGGAAATGATGACCCATCTCTGCGCTGGCCTTCAACTTCTCTACTCATTCCTATGATACGGGCAACACCTGTTGTCAGGTATTTTTCAAGGTAACCATCGTGCTTTTCCCCTTCCTCAGAGGGCATAAGTATAGAGACATTTTTACCGATCAGATCCTCAGCGCATTCGTAACCAAAAATTTTCAAGCCACTGGGATTTATGGATTCGATTATCCCTTTGCTGGATATCGTGACCACACCGTCAACAATATTGTTAAAAATTATATTGAATCGCTCGTCCTGCCTTTTAGCACCTTCTTTTAATTTCAAATACTTTCCTTCAATAGATTTTTGTTGCCACTGCCTGATCAAAAATCCCATTCCCAATAAGAAAAGTAACGAAAGAATAAATATGAACACTCCTTTCAGTCGAGAAAGGAGAACAAAGGCTTCACTTTTATTTACCTCTACAGTGATACCCATGTTCATATCATCCAACCAGTTCCACGCTCCCACAACCTGGTCGCCCCGGTAATTACGGTAGCCGTTTACGTTTACCCCTCTTTCACCTGCAAGAGCAGAAACAGCCATTTGAGTGAAAGGTAAATCTTCGATTTTCTTTTTCTCTTGAATTCTACTGGAAACAATCGGGCCCGGATCTCGAATCTCTAACCGCAACATGGTTTTTTCTGATTGGGCGGGAACCAAACCCAGAGACTTTAAATCATTTAAAAACCGGCTTTCAGAAACCAAAAGTCCACTAGAGTTAAAGGCATAAGCTTCCCCGGATTCTCCAAAGTAACCCATTTCCAGAATGCGCGTGAAATCAGCCTCGGGGTGTCTGATAAGACAAAGAGCTGCAATAAGTTTACCCTTTTCACCCTTAATTGGAGCAACACTTAATTGGGTATATTCACCACTATCGAACTCTCCTTTTTCATGGCGATCTTCCTCCAACCAAAGAGGCAATGAGACACCCGCCTTCCCCTTAAAGGCATTCAAAATGACACCGTCATCGCGCGCTACAAGTTCATTTTTGCCTATCAAATCATCTTGATGGGCACCTATTTGTAATCCTGAGGGCAGAACGATAACAAAGCCAATGTCGCGGCGGATTTTGATAAGAGATTGCAAGCGAAGCCGAAGAACCGCAAGATGAGATGAGGTCAATAATTGAGGTCTGGACTGAGCCCCCCCTTCATAGCTGGAGACCATGTCCTGAACTTTTTTTCTCACTTCGGGTTCCTGAGCCCAAAATTCGACATCTGCGATTTCTTTAGCTTTCCAGCTTCTAAGATTTTCGGCCAACAAATCAAGTGAAGTGTTCAACTGCTGCTGGAGGTTGGCCTTGATTTCGATTTCAACGACGGAGTGAGTTTTCCAACCTGTATAAGAAAAAAACAGAAGAAAAACAAGAACAAGCAATCCTTGTGAAATTGGCTTGGATTGCGGAGGTTTATTTAGTGATTTTGACTGATTTTCCAAAGGGTCACTCATTATCAAGTTTGACAGCTATGGACTATTAATCAGAGAATGTGTCTCTAATGCGAAGGATTTCTGGCATGATTTTTTCAAACTTATCAACCAGATCAGGATCAAATTGCTTTCCTTTATTCTCTCGAAGGAAATCCATGGCATCTTCAACGGACCATGCTTTTTTGTAGGGTCGTTCTGATGTCAGAGCATCAAACACATCGCAAATAGAAACAATACGCACCTCAATGGGAATGTCTTCTCCTTTGAGATTCTCGGGGTATCCCGATCCATCCCACTTTTCATGATGGTGTAGAGCAATAGACTGTGCCAAATTCATCAGTTTATTTTCTTTTCCATCGAGAATTTGCCCCCCTATCGCTGTATGGGATTGCATTTTCTCCCACTGCTCCCCTTCCAATTTCCCCGGATTGAGGAGAATCCCATCGGGAATACCTATTTTTCCAATATCGTGCATCGGGCTGGCGTTGAGGAGAAGTTCACACTCTTCTGGATTGAACCCTGCTTCCTTTGCCAGAGCAGAGGAGAAATGACTCATGCGTATGACATGCATCCCCGTTTGATTGTCTCTATATTCTGCGGCTCTTCCCAATTTACGAATGACTTCCATACGCGTTTCATTCAGTTCCTCCGTCCGCTGCCGTACTTTTTCTTCTAATTCTTCATTCAACATTCTGGTTTCAACAAGATTCCGTACCCGACAAATCGTTTCCAATAAATCAATGGGTTTCGTTAAAAAATCTCTGGCTCCGAGTTTCAAGGCCTTGAGACGAACTTGCCTGTCGTTGGAAGCTGTCAACACCAAAACGGGTATGTACCCTTCCAACTCTACTTCAATGAGCTGCTCCATGACCTGAAACCCATCCAAATGGGGCATATTGATATCCAACAAAACCAAATGAGGCCGGAAATCCTTATACAATTCAAGAACATTTCTAGGGTCAGTCGCCGACTTTATACAGGTGAAACCCTCCCTCTTTAATCCCTCTTCCAGCAAAACGACATTATTGGGTTCGTCGTCCACAACCAATAAACGAGCTGATAAAATTTCTTCGTCAGATAACATAGCTCCTCAAACCCTTAGCCTTTAAACATTGAAAGAATAATTAACAAATCGGGATCATTTACCCCATATTTTCTGATTGACACCATAGGTGTTTCATTCGGCAAAATGCCGTTGATTCAAGCTAACTTTATTTAACAATGAATATATTTATAAAATCCATTTTCGTAGATAGCTATTTGAAAAGCAACTGTTAAAAACTGTTAGAAATAAGACCAACACAAAAACAAAACTATACTTTTACGAAAATCTTTAAAAATCATAAAATAGAACATATTTTGAAAGCTATAAAACATCAGGTTTTATATTCATGAAATCAGTCAATTGCTGAAGAGTCTTGAATAATGAATGATCTTTAGGTAGCGTACCATTATGTCCTCTATTCAAAAAATTTCCCAATCCAATTTCCATTCCAAATTTCTTCTAAAAATCTACGTTATTTTTACGATTTGCTATGCCGGCTTCCTGCCAGACAACTTTTCATCGGCTACCGAAAATCCGCCGTTGGGAGGAGTTGAACGGCCCATTCGTATGATGTTTGTCCCTTCTGGAGACAGTCAAGTCATTTTGAAGGGAGGTCAGGAAATTGCCGCTTTACTGCACACGGAAACGGGACTCCACTTCAAAACTTCTGTAGCCACCAGCTACGCCGCCGTCGTGGAAGCCATGGGCGCGGGAAAAGTCGATGTTGGTTGGCTCGCTACCTTCAGTTATGTCATGGCAAAGGAAAAATTTGATGTCGATTTACTTCTGATCGTCATGAGGTTTGGCAGTCCCTTTTATAGAGGGCAGATCATGGTAAGTGCCGATAGCGATATTCATTCTTTGGCTGGTTTGAAAGGCCATACCTTCGCCTTTGGCGACCCTGCATCCGCATCCGGCCATCTGTACCCTAAAGCCCTTCTGCGGTCTAAAGGCTTGGATCCTGATAATTTATTCAAACGTAGCATTTTTGCAGGATCGCATAACGCAGTCGTTCTCAGCATTTTAAATGGACGGGTCACTGCGGGTGCCGCATATGACGATGCACGCTCAGCTGTCGCCCAAAGTTACCCTGATGTATTTGACAAAATTCGTGTCATAGCCTACACCCGTGACATTCCCAACGATACCGTATCTGTCAGAAAAGATATGGACTCTGCTTTGAAGCTTAAAATAAAAGAAGGACTGAAACATTTGGCTCGCACCCCTCAAGGCAGTAAAGTATTGAAAAAAGTCTATGGAATCAGCGGTCTGGCCGATCTCGACGCCCTTTTTGATCCGGTCCGCGAAGCTCGACGTTTTCTTCGTCAGGAAGAAATGCGCTGATGCGCATATTGAACCTTACTGTTTTTATTATTAAACAATGATGTGCATTCGATGATACGCATTGAAAACCTGTCAAAAGTTTATTCCGACGGAACGGTTGCCTTAAAAAATGTATCGTTCCAAATAGCCGAGGGTGAATTTGTTGCTATTTTAGGTAAAAGTGGTGCGGGGAAGTCGACTTTATTGAGATGCCTCAATCGGCTTGTACAACCCTCTTCTGGAAAAATATTTGTGTCGGGTGAAGAAATAAGAGGCAACGACCCCAGGCAATTACGAAAATTGCGCCGAAAAATGGGGATGGTCTTCCAAAATTACAATCTGGTCAAAGAAAGCTCTGTATTGACCAATGTCCTTGCAGGGAGGTTGGGTTATGTCTCTAGCGGTGCCAGCATATTGGGGCGATGGCCTCAACAAGACATTCAGTCTGCCTTGGATCACCTAAACGATCTGGGTCTTGCCGAGAAAAGTTACCGACCCGCCGGAACTCTGAGCGGCGGGCAGAGCCAACGCGTTGGAATAGCCAGAGCACTCATGCAAGAACCAGAAATCATCCTTGTAGATGAACCTGTGGCAAGCCTCGATCCCGAAACAGCTCGCTCTATTATGGAAATTTTGCGCGATATCAATCAGACAAAGGGAACAACTCTGATATGTAATTTACACCAGCCCAATTTGGCAGAGGAATTTGGCACCCGGACTCTGGTCCTCGAAAAGGGGGAACTCATCCGTAATGAAGCAAGAAAAAACCTATAGTAAATTGAATTTATTGACGATTAATAAGTTTTTGAGACTATGAATGTTCTTCGCCAATGAGGTACAATTGGTTTGATCCTGAATTATTTATTACAACTAGCCCACTCTCTAAATCGATATCAACAAACCCTGAATCGCAGGTTTCGGTATTGAGTCAACATAAGCACGAAGAACTCTAGCGGCTTCGACCTGCATTTTGTTTTTATCAGGAGGCACCTCCATGGCTGAACCCATAAAAATAACCATTCCCAGTGACCCACGTTATTTGTGCGTCAACCGCAGAGCACTCCAGCAAATACTGACACTTGCAGAATTGCCAGAGGAACTAACAAGCCAACTCGCACTTTGTGTCGATGAGGCGTGTTCTAATGTGATCAAATATGGATACGAAGGCGAAACGAATCATTCCATCGAGATTTCCTATGCGATCGACAACGATGTTTTTGAGGTGAAGATTAGAGACTATGGCAAACAATGCGACACTTCAAAATTCCAACCCCGTTGTCTGGACGATGTCAAGCCTGGAGGATTGGGCACATTCTTTATTCACAAAATAATGGATTCGGTCAGCTATTGCACCAAACGTGAAAAAGGGACCCTCCTCACAATGACCAAAAATTTAAAGACAGACATGGTTAATCAAAAAGAAGAGGAATAAAGCATGACCGTAGAATTAAATTCAGAGGAAAAAGACGGCGTCGTCACCATCTCTATTGAAGGCGAGTTTGACATGGCCGCATCGCCTAAAATTCGCAATTTCCTAACGCCTTTATTTAAGGAAAATAACCGATCAGTCATCGTAGATCTGGCAAAAGTTCCTTACATAGACAGTTCGGGCATCGCCACTCTGGTGGAAGGTTTGCAATGGAGCCACTCCAGTGACAAAAAGTTCCGTCTGACCCAGTTGAGTCCAGCAGTGAAAGATGTTTTCGAAATCGCACGTTTACTGACGGTCTTTGAGGTTTTCGATTCACACGAAGAAGCTCTGCAAGGGGCTTAGGGGAAAACAATCGGTGAGATTTTTTTTTGGTTTCATAGGACACAGTGCTTTTCAAACTTGGGCGGTTGCTGAAAATTTCTTTAAAGAAATCAGCGGTATGTATTATCTCACCCGAGCGACGTTCTATTGCACTTTCATCGAACCTTTTCGCGGCAAACCCAATAAATGGAAACCTGTCTGGACGCAGATGGAAGAGGTCGGCGTCAAATCAACAACCATCGTTTTCCTCGTCTCTTTTCTCATCGGTGTCATTCTCGCTTTTCAAACCGCATCGCAACTGGCGCGACTGGGAGCCCTGGATTTTGTCGGCGCACTCGTCGGTGTCTCTATCACCCGAGAGTTGGGACCGCTCATGACAGCCCTGGTCATGGCAGGCCGCGTGGGTGCCGCATTCACAGCAGAAATGGGAACGATGAAAGTCTCTGACGAAATTCTGGCCCTGGAAACCATGGCACTCAATCCCGTCAAATTCCTCATCACTCCACGTTTCATTGCCATCCTCGTCATGTTGCCTTGTCTGACAATCATGGCAGATGCCATGGGTATTTTAGGCGGATTTATGATCGGTGTCACCACTCTTGGCATTGACCCTATAGCCTATTTCGACCGATCAGTAGAAGCGATGGTGGTTAAAGACGTTGTCACGGGACTCATCAAAAGTAGCGTATTTGCCGTTATTATTGTCATGGTAGGCAGTTACATGGCCTTTATTATAGAAGGCGGGGCTGAAAAAGTCGGAGAAAACACACGAACCGCAGTCGTTGTTTCTATGATTCTTATCATAATCGCCGACCTGATATTCACTTCATTATTTTTCTTCGTCACCTGAGAAAACGAAATGATAAAGGTAAACAATCTACGCAAAACCTTCGGTGAAGAGGACAAGAAAGTAATCGTTCTCGACGACTTCAACGCTCATTTTGAAGCCGGACAGATCACCTCAATTTTAGGCGGAAGCGGAAGCGGAAAAAGCACTGTCCTGAAACACCTGATTGGTGTCTATCAACCCGATTCAGGAGAAATTATCATCGACGGGGACCCTATGGTTGGTGCCAACCGAGAAGGACTCGTTCGAATCCGAAAAAAATTTGGAGTCATGTTTCAAAGCGGCGCGCTCTTCAATTCCCTGACCGTCGAAGACAATGTCGCCTTGCCACTTCGCGAACACACGGACTTGAATGAAACCACCATTTTGATCATGGTGAAAATGAAACTGGAAATGGTAGGGCTTCGAGGTGCCGAGCATTTAAAACCATCACAGCTTTCAGGAGGAATGATAAAGCGCATCGCTCTTGCTCGCGCCATCGCTCTCGATCCTAAAATTGTTTTTTACGACGAACCTTCTGCTGGACTCGACCCTATTTCCATCGGTGTGATCGATAAATTGATCGTCGATCTCAGTAAAAAAATGCGCATCACCTCGGTCGTCGTCACACACGAAATTCCTAGTGCCATGAGAATTTCTGATAAGATCATCATGCTCTACAAAGGGAAAATCATAGCCGCTGGATCGCCGGAAGAAATTCGAAACAGTGAAGATCCCCGCGTCCAGCAGTTCATCAACGGAAGTCCCGACGGCCCGATTCCCTTCAGTAAATCGCAAAAGGATTACGGCGAAGAGTTGAAAGAAATGCGGTTTTCCTGATGAGCCGGCAATACTTGCAGGAAGTACAGGAATTAAATTTTTCTAAAGCGACCCTGACTTGTTTGGGCCAAGCGATTGTCATAAGTTGGATTAAAGCAAGCACACGTTTTTGAGACGTTATTTAAAAGGATCAACCTTATATGGAATATAAATCCTCAGAAGTGAAAGCGGGGATGTTCATCTTCTTCAGTCTCTGCACCCTGATTGCCATGATCTTTACGCTCGGCAATTTACAGGATATGTTTCATGAAAAGAAAAAGCTCCGCATTCTTTTTAAATTCACAGGTGGATTGGATATAGGCGCACCCGTGCGCTACTCCGGACTAGACGTGGGCAAAGTCGTCGGCATCGAATTAGAAGAAGCCAAAAGCGATGACGGGCTCGACCGTGTCGCTGTGCTGACCGAAATCGATCCCTCAATCATCGTCAAAAAAAATTCGGGTGCTGCCATCAAAACTTCTGGACTCATGGGAGGCATGTACATCGACATCCGCTCTGGGACTCGCAATGCAGAACCCTTGGGCGAAAAGGAAGCTCTGGTTGGGCAAGAGTCTTTCGAGTTTGCAAAAATCGGCGACATGATGGGCGATATCGTCATGCAAACATCGAGATTCATCGACATCACCGACCGCCTCGTTTCAGACTCTCGCGAAACCTTGAAACTCGTTCAAGGTTCGATCGGCGATTTCAACACAACTCTAAAAGAAAACCGACCGGTCATTCAAAACAGCATTGAAAATTTTTCAAAAGTATCTTCCGAACTAGCCTCTATCCTCGAAGAAAATGGAGCCGACATACGCAAAACCATCAGCCATGTTGCATCGAGTACGGGGGAAATTGACAATATAATAACGACTCAAAAAGACGATTTGCGTAAGACGATTGACCATGCCGCATCGGGTGCCGAAAATCTCGACCTAATTGTAACCGCCAATGGGAAAAACATTAAAACCATCATAGAGCAAACCCTTCGACTCACTCGGGAAATGGAAAGCCTGATGGCGGACAACCGACCCGGACTGACTAAATTGATCAGCACAATGGAAACTGACACGCACAAGATCAGTACCAACATCGATTCTGCAACCGAAAATTTGGAAAAAACGCTGGTTCAAGGCTCCAATATGCTCACAGAGAATCGACGCAATGTAAAAGAGTTGATCACAAACCTGCGTTCTACCTCAGAGGATATGAAATCTTTGGTCGCTGAATTGCAACGCAATCCTTGGAAACTTGTACGCAAAGGCGACGAAGCTCCGCCTAACAAAACGCCGTACCTGCCGCCTGTAAGCGGACAAAAAGAATTGCGCATGAAACGACTGGACAAATTGAGTTCGGATAATTAGGGAATAAATTTTTGGGGCTGTAGAAAAAAGTAGCATCAAGTTTGCGGGCTGACCGGTAGCGGAGCTACGGGGAATGCGTCTGCTTTCATTTTCAAAAAAAACAGAAAATTCTCAAATAATTTTATGGATTTAAAAAAACAGCCAGGAAATTCCACACGCTGGATAATCGTCCTTCTCGCATTCGCACACTTTGCATCTGCCTGCATCACCGTCCCGGCTCCCATTGAAAGCCACTACAACCGAGGCGTCGATCTTTACGATCAAAAGAAGTACGCCGATGCGATCGAAGAGTACAAATTGGCTTTGAGGGAAAACCCAAACAACCTGTTTGCAAAATTCAACCTGGCCGTAACGTATCAGGATATAAAGGAAGATGAACCCGCTCTGCATCTCTATCGGGAAATTCTGGAAAAGACCGAGGACAGCAATTCGCGCATCAATATTTCAGCGATTCTATACAACAATGGTGATAAGGCAGGCGCATTCCAGGAACTGGAGGAAGCTGTCAACCGCAATCCCGACAACCCCAATCCGCTCAGTGTTTGGGGCGACTACCTCCAACAGGAAAATCAGTTGGATTCTGCACTCAGCAAATACCAAATGGCAGTAAAACTCGATCCCAACCATGCTCCTTCCTGGAGAAGGATCGGAGCCATTCACACGATTAAAAAGGAATACGATTTCGCTTTCGAGGCCTATTATAAAGCCGTCGCTCTCGACCCAGAGGAACCTGCCTACCTCGAAGCTCTGGCCGGGGAATATGAGCGCAGGGGTGCTTTATTGGATGCGATCAATCTGCTGGAACAAGCCTCTGTCCACGCCCCCGACCGGGCCGATCTATATTTTCGGCTGGGAAACCTATATCACAAAGAAAAATCATATCCCAATGCCCTCAATAGATATTGGAGCGGGCTCATGATTCGCGACGACGATCCCACGGTTCATCGAAACTTGCTTAAAATCTATAGGGAACTGGCAAACGAGGAAAAACATAAAATTGATGAGATCGAAAACCAGGGTTCCTTGGCAAAAAAAACCCCTTAATACTGCTAAAGAAGAACTTTTTGCTTTAAATCCCATCTTTATAGTGTCGGGTGAAATGAAAGCTCTCCCTTTAACTCACTCAATTTGCCTGGCTTGATCGAAGAACCCATTTACTATACTCTTTCATTTTATTCATACTTCTAATTCACATATTCAATGAAAATATATAGCTGGAACGTAAACGGTATTCGCGCCGTTCACAAAAAAGGTCTTATGGAGTGGATTCAGGTTTTTTCGCCGGACGTTCTCTGTCTGCAAGAAATAAAAGCCAAACCAGAACAATTGGAAGGCTTGATCGAAGAATTGGGTGACTATCATTTAGTGTGGAATCCTGCTGAACGCAAGGGCTACAGTGGCGTTGCCACTTTCTCCAAAAAAAAACCTGTCGCAACACATTTAGGAATCGGGATCGAGCGTTTCGACATAGAGGGACGAGTCATTCGCCACGAGTTCAAGGAATTTGACCTCTTCAATGTCTATTTTCCCAATGGCACCAGTGGAGAGGAACGCTTGAAATACAAGATGGACTTTTACGACGCCTTTCTCGATCACTGTCAGGCCTTACGCGCTCAAGGAAAGAAACTGGTGATCACTGGCGATGTCAACACAGCCCACCAAGCCATCGACCTGAAAAATCCTAAAGCAAACAAAAAAAATTCCGGTTTCCTTCCAGAAGAACGCGCCTGGATGGATAAATTCATATCGCACGGCTATCTGGACACCTTCCGTATGTTACATCCAGACGAACCCGACCATTACACTTGGTGGAGTTACCGCGCTAATGTTCGTGCAAAAAATGTCGGCTGGCGTATTGACTATTTTTTTGTCACCGAAGACCTTAAGGAAAAAGTAAACGATTCTTTTATCGAACCACATATCTACGGTTCCGATCATTGCCCTATCGGTCTTGCCTTGAATGCTAAATGAAAAATATTTCAAAAATTCTTTACCACTTCCGCACCCTTTTTGTGGTGCTTAATAAAGGACAAATATGAGCTTCGAACTCGATAAAAGTTATTTCGGATTTAAACTCGTACAAAAAGAAGACATCGAAGAACTGAACTCCCTGGCACTTCGTTTCGAGCACTCAGCAACGGGTGCGCGCGTTCTCTTTTTGGAAAATGACGACGACAATAAAGTATTCAGCGCAGGGTTTCGAACACCACCTGCTAACGACCGTGGAGTTGCTCACATCCTGGAACACAGTGTCCTTTGCGGCTCACGCAAGTACCCCGTCAAGGAACCCTTCATGGAATTGATGAAAGGAAGCCTCCAAACTTTTCTCAACGCCATGACCTTTCCCGACAAAACGCTTTATCCCGTAGCAAGTCGGAACAAAAAAGATTTCTTCAATTTGATGGGTGTTTACCTCGACGCGGTTTTCTATCCTAAAATTTCCGAAAATACTTTCAAGCAAGAAGGTTGGCATCATGAATTGGAGAACACAAGTGCCGAGCTGGAGTACAAAGGCGTTGTCTTCAACGAAATGAAAGGTGTTTTCTCAAGCCCTGAAAGCATACTCGACCGTAGCCTGGCGCACTCTCTCTTTCCCGATACGATTTATGGTTTCGAATCTGGAGGCGATCCCGAAGCCATTCCCGATTTGACCTACGAAGAATTCACCGAATTTCATCAAAAGTATTACCACCCTTCTAATAGCTATTTGTTCCTCTACGGCGATGGAGACACCTCGGAATATCTGCAATACCTGCAAAATAATTATTTGCAAGAATTCTCGAAGATAGAGGTGAACTCGGCAATTTCCTTGCAAACCCCTTTCACAGAGCCACGTCGCATTCAGTTCAATTATCCCGTCGCGCTTGAAGAATCTACAGAGAAGAAAACTTTTTTCATCGTAGGGTATCGAATGGGACTCGCATCCGATCAAGAGCATTGTCTCGGCTTCAGCATATTGAGCCACTTGCTCATGGGCTCATCGGCTTCGCCCTTGAGAAAGGCTTTAATGGATTCTGAATTAGGAAGCGAAGTCATCGGCGGTGGATTCGATGACAATCGACTCGAAACAATTTTTGCCGTTGGACTCAAGGGAACTGAGTCTGAACACGAAGCAAAGATATTGGAGATCATTCAAAACACGCTCAAAAAGCTCGCAGATGAAGGTATTGAGGAGGATATGATTCTTTCTGCCGTCAACTCTTACGACTTCAAACTTCGCGAAGCCAATTTCGGTGGATTCTCAAAGGGCGTGGTTTACAACATCCAATCCATGTCCTCTTGGCTGTATGACGCTGACCCACTGATGCATTTGCGATACGACGAGTTGATGGAGAAAATCAAAAAGGAATCTTCTAATGGCTATTTTGAAAACTTGATCCGAAGTGGCTTCCTGAACAACCCCGATCAAAGTCGAATCGTTATGATTCCAGAGCCGGGGCTCTCTGCCAAACAAGCAAAGAAAACAGAAGAGAAGTTAAAGGACCTCAAATCGACACTCAGCACAGAGGAAATCGACCGCTTGATTGAAGAAACTCAGCTCTTGCAAGAATTGCAAGTAACCCCCGACTCCCCAGAATCGCTTGCGACTTTACCGCAATTGGGCTTGGAAGATATCAACCGCGAAAGCGAACGTTTTCCCATCGAGACAAAAAAAGAGTCGGCACCCGAGATTTTATTCCACGATTTATTCGCCAATCAAATCGCTTACGCACAGATAGGATTCAACACCCAATCCATCCCCATGGAAAAACTTCCCTACCTGTCTCTGCTCGGCACGATGATTCTGGGAATGGGGACCAACAAACGCGATTACGTAGCCATGTCTCAGCGCATGGGAATTCATACCGGCGGAATTCGACCTTGGCATTTTACCAGTGCCACAACTTCTGATCGACACCAAATCACCTCGTATCTATTTTTCGGCGGTCGCGGTTTGATGGGGAAACTCGATGATTTGTACGACGTATTCGACGAATTATTGGGAGAGTACAATTTCGACAATTCCAAACGACTGATAGAACTGATCCGCAGTGCCAAGTCTGACATGGAAGATTCGCTCATCCCGCATGGCAATCAATACGTTTTATCTCGTCTCCAATCGTATCAATCTCAATTGGGACGCTACAACGAATTGACCGACGGCATCAGCAGTTACCGATTTCTGGAGCAATTGCTACTGCAAGCAGAGAAAGATCCCGAAGCCGTTGCAGAAGATTTCAGGCAAATCGCAAAAATGATTTTTTGTCAGGAAAACATGTTGGCCAACTTGACTGGAGAAGCAAAAGACTATTCTCTTTTCGAGAAAAAAACCAATGCCCTGGCTGACAGATTTCCAAAATCAGCACCTCCCGCTGTCGAATTGAATTTCCCTGCCCCCGCCTGCAACGAAGGGTTCATGTCCGCGAGCACCATTCAATACGTTGGCAAAGGTGCCAACCTTTACGATTTGGGTTACAAGCACTCAGGTCAATGGTCGGTCCTGAAATCCCTGCTCAGTTCCTCTTACTTATGGGACCATGTGCGCGTACAAGGCGGTGCCTACGGGTGCATGAACTCATTCGACCCATTGACGGGTGATTATGGTTTTGTTTCCTACCGCGACCCCAATCTGGAAGAAACTTTGAAGGCTTATGACGGCGTCGCGCACTTTCTCGCCAATCTCGATTTATCGAAAGAAGAGTTGACCAAAACGATCATCGGTTGCGTGGGACGTTTGGACCCTCCCTTGAGCGCAGATCGCAAAGGGAATATCGCGATGATCGAGCAGTTGACAGGGAAAACCCACGAAATGAAACAACAACGCCGCGATGAACTCCTCTCAACCACACTAGAAGATTTGCGGAGCTTTGCCCCACTCTTCGAGAAAGTCCGCGACGAAGGGAAAATCTGCGTTATGGGAGGCGAGGAAAAAATCAAAGCATCGGAATCCCTGTTTGATCGAGTCGAAAAACTGATCTTGTAAAAGAAATGCTATTTCACAGCTTTCGCAACTTCAACCGAAGTCTCTGACGGAATCTGGCAAGGGAATGTCCTCAAAAGCTTTCCTTGTCATTCCGTAGTGTTTATAAAACAATCGGAGATTTTCCTGCGCTTTTTTAGCTAATATCTTTTTGCGTTGTTTTTGAAAGAGAAGATCTGCAATTATCATATTTGAAATCGCATTTTTGCCAGAATTGTAATTATCGTAAAGAATGCTCAGTCGATAATACGATTCTGCATGGTCTGGGTTCAGATTGATTGTCTTTTTGAAAGCCGTAACGGCTTTATCATGGTCTTTAAACTCAGAATAGAGCCTTCCCATACTAAAATTAACTTCTGGGTCGTGGGGCTTGTACTTGACCGATAGAGCATATTCCTTGATTGCCGACTCTTTGTCTCCCAATTTTTCATAAACCCAGCCCAGCTTAGCCAGTATATCGGGGTCTTTCGGGTTGATTTTTTTCCCGACGCGCCATTGTTTCAACGCCGGCTCCAGTTTCCCCGCTTGCGCCAGGAGACTACCCAAATTGTAATGCGCCTTGATATTGTATGGGTCCGACTTCAGAGCCTCTTTATACTCTTTAAATGCCAGGTTCCTTTTCCCCTGATCTTGATAAACGACAGCAAGATTACTACGAGCTTCTGAAAAATCTGGCTTGATTTTCAGTGCCTCCTCCCACTGCTCCACCGCCTTCGCTATTTCATTTTTTTTATAATGGGCGATGCCCAAATTATTTAGAGTACTCGCTTTTTCGATACCCCGCTTGGCGGCAATATCCAGATAACTGATCGAGCGTGCCATCCTATTCAGCTCAAGGTTGAGAGTCCCCAAATTGATCAAACTGATGGTATCTGTATTGTCAGACATGAAAGATGCTTTGAATTCCTTTTCAGCATCTCCCAAATGCCCTAGACTGTAATAAATCAATCCCAAACCTCGATGGGAAAGAGCGTGGTCCTTGTCTATTTTAAGGGCCTTGAGGAATTCCTCTCGGGCTTTTCCATATTGCTTTAAATTCAAATACGCTTGACCAACAGCATAGCGGGGTGCTGGATTTTGAGGATCGTCATTCGCAATCTCAATCAATCCATCTAGGACCTCTTGAGGCGTCTCATCAGCGCATCCTGTAAGAAAAAAGAGGATTATCAGGAAAGAAAGAATGGTTTTGGAGCGAGACATATTGTCTCCCATTCAAGGTTGGTTTAAACCGAGTTCCGGGACGGAACTAAAAAGGAATAGAGGAACTCGCCCAGCTCATTAAAACTGACGGAAAGATCCCAAAGAAAAGGATGGCCGTCGAACTCGCGGTGATAAGAACCGCCATCCCACGAGGAACTTCAATGATTTGCACGCTCTCGTCTTCATGAAAATACATCAAAACGATAATGCGCAGATAAAAATACACGGAAATAACCGTTGCGACTGCCGCCATCAATGTCAACAGTACATAGCCTTGGTCAATGGCCGCCGTGAACAGAAAGAGCTTCCCAAAAAAACCAGCCGTGGGAGGGAATCCTGCAAGGGAGAGCATAAAAAGGCTCATTGCTCCAGCCAGCAGAGGGTTCTTTTTGGCCAAACCTTTAAAACGATAAATTGAATTTCCTTCTCGTCCTTCCCCTTCCATGGTGAACAAGATGGCAAAGGCCCCCAAGTTCATAAACAAATAAATAGCAAGGTAGAAGATCAAGCCAGCCATTCCCTCACTGCTATTGGCAACAATACCTATGAGAAGATAACCCGCATGAGCAACACCTGAGTAGGCTAGCAAACGCTTGAGATCGTTTTGGAAAATTGCGGCAATATTACCCACAAACATGGTTATCACCGAAATTCCAAACAGGATGGGCATCCACACTTGCTGAATATCCTGAAACCCTGCAAAAAATACTCGCGCAATCAAAGCAAAAGCCGCCGCTTTAGTCGCTACGGACATAAATCCTGTGATTGGTGTGGGTGCGCCTTGATACACATCCGGAGTCCAGGAATGAAAAGGGACCAGTGAAACCTTAAAACCCAGCCCGACAAACATCAAAGCCATCCCCATATAAACGAGAAGATTGTGACTGTATGGATTACCACAATCAATGCCTTCACAACTCAGCAGTCGACCAATGAGTCGAATCTCGGTCGTTCCAGTGCCAGCGTAAACCAAAGCCATGCCATAAACCAATATGGCAGATGCAAAGGCTCCTGTCAGAAGGTATTTGACCGCAGATTCTTGCGAAGCCGCAGTCGCCCAGCTCAATTTCGGAGCCGACGATGGGCTTTCGCTACCCGTTCCATGTTTGGCAGAAAATCCACATAGAATATACAAAGAAACAGAAAATACTTCGAGCGCAACAAAAGCCGTGATCAAGGTTCCTGATTTTGCCAAAAACATCATACCCGCTACAGCGGTCAAAACCAGACAAAAATATTCAGCTTTATTTTCATGGTCAGCTTGCGGGTAGCGGACAGAACCCGCCATGGCAAACATGGCCATTATAAGAAATATAATATTAAAAATTTGTGAGAAACGGTCATGAATCAACGAGGCACTGAACATTTCCGGGTCCATCGCACTGTCCACGCCAGGCGCTGTGATCCAAAGCGAAATGGAGAAAAATAAGGCGACAAAAATGCCACCCATAGCCGCTCGGGAAAGGTACTCATTATTATCAAACGATTGCTTCAGCCCAATCAGCAACAGAAAAAAAGCCGTGAATAAGATAGTTAATTCAGGACCCAAGGCAACCCAATACATGTCGGAAAAGTCGATATTAAAATCCATACGGCCTTCGCTAATTTGGAAAGTTCGTGTTCACATATCTATATGTAGTAAATTTTGTATAGTATTTCACATCTTTTTTCAAGGGAATGTTTGCATTGCCCCTAGTAAAGTAAATTAACGACTGCGTTGATTTACCCTCTGGCTTTAGTTATCTTCATTATATAGCTACGAGTTTTAATGAGGATATCGTAAATATAAGCCTGAGATTTATAACTGGATATCAGTTCACCAAACCACCCTATTAATATGAATACTTTCAAACATTCTTTTTCTTCGTTTTGGCCCGGCTTTCATTTTTTGCTCTTAGTGAGCTTTTGGGTCTGCCCTGCTTTTGTCGGTGCTGTTGAGCCCTTCAACACACCGATCCGCATTACGGCTAATCCTGGGCAAAATTTTGCATCCTCAATCTCGGCTGATGCTCGCACTCTGGTTTATGTTTCCGATCGCTCTGGCAATCTGGATTTATGGCTGAAGCAGTTGACACCTGGCTTGCAGAGTCCTGATCGACGCCTGACTTTTCACGGAACTGAGGACAATTCACCCGCTGTGAGTCCCGATGGAAAAAAGGTGGCGTTTATTTCCCATAGGAACGATCCCCGTGGTGATCTATATATTCTCGATATCTCAAAATCTCCGACCGAATTGGTTTCACCCATCCGATTGACGCGTGAAGATTCACCCGATTCACACCCTACCTGGTCACCCGATCAAAAATTCATTTTCTTTACCTCCCTCGAGCCCAACAGCCTGGAAAAATCCATCTACAAGATAGAATTGGCAACCCGCAATCAAACAAGAGTTCTGAAGGGAAGTGGACTCGACCCTGCCATATCACCCGATGGTTCCTATTTGGCCTTTGCTGATAAAAGAAGCATCTGGCTGATGAATTTAAAAACTCAGGCTCTTTCAGCAATCACCTCTGGCCCCAGCATCGATTTATCCCCTCAATGGTCACAAGATGGGAAGCGCATCGTTTTCACTCGTTATGAGGATGACACCAATGGCGATGAGGAGTTGACGATTGATGATAATCCAAATATTTTCAGCATAGAGATTGAAAATGGACGTGCCATACGCGAGCGTCAACTGACTGCATCGGACAGCTACGATCTCCTTCCCTCTTTTTCTGGAGAACGGGTTTTCTATACCGAACAAACACAAAATGGAGGAACGATCAAATCGCTCCCTATCGAAGGTCTGCTCCCTAATGCACAAAATTTTTCTGAAGCGGTCAGCATCAAAGACGAGCTTTGTCCGCCTGAAAATCCAGCGTCTGCTCGATGCATTATGATCTATAAAAACATGATTCATGATTTTAAGGGCGAAAGCAAACTAACACCCATTCGTCTTGCTCTCGCACAGGCCTATCGCGAATTGGGACAGGACAGTTCGGCCCTTTCGATTTTGAATGCGATCGTCACCCTACATACCGATCAACCTGCAATCACAGGGCTGTCACGCATTGAGCTGGCGACTCTCCCATTAAAGACTTCTCTAAGAAACGGGCCGCAAGCGCATGAGCAAGCTGTCCATTCAGCTTTGAAAACTTTAAATGAAATCGCCAAACGACCAGAACATGCTGTCGTAGCCAAAGCTTATGTAGAAATCGGGCGTTTGTACGGTGAATTGAAAGATCCTGCCCGTGCCTTGGATTATTTTGATCGCGTGATCAAAGAATTTCCCGATCAGAAAATTTATTCAGCTCAAGCGGCTTTTTACAAAAGTAGCATTTACAAATTGGTTGGAGATCGAAAAAGTCTGATCGCATCCTTCGTGACCGTAATCCAGAATTATTATGATGTGAAGAAATGGCGAAAACGAGCCACTCAAGAAATACTAAATCTTTTTGAAGCACCACAAACACTTGCAGAAAAAATAGTCAACCTTCAGCAATTGACGCTTCAATACAGTTCAATACCCGAACTAGTCGCGGCAGTACAAAATCGAATCGGCTCTCTTTATGCAGAGAACCATGAATCGCTATTGGCAAAGGAAGCCTTCAAAACCACGATCAACAAATACCCAAAGGTTGATGAAGAAGTGTTTGCGGCGCAAATGGCACTCGCTGAAATTTACGCAAGTGAAGAAAACTTTGAACAAAGTCTGCAAACCTACGAAAAAATATTCGATGGTTCTGCGAACCTGAAAGAACGCATTCAAGCCGCTCGAAAAGGTAAAATTTCAAAATGGATTGAAAAAGGCACTTGGGAAATTCGTGTCAATGAAATCAAATTGGCTCGCAAAACTTTCGCTCGTTTGATCGAATACGCACCCGAAGTTGTCGAAGCTCACCGTGGCTATATTCAAGCAGGGGCCGCACTTAAAAAAGTTCAGGATAATATCAAATTTTATCAAGACCGCGTGAAGGCAAATCCCAACTCAGCAGTCGACCACTACTCACTTGGGCTTGCTCTCACTTATCTGTCTCCCCCCGACCTGGATCAAGCTGAAAAGGAAATCGGTCAGGCTCTCGCCAAAGATGCCGTGCAAGTATTTTTTCATCAAACCTTGGGTTGGATATATGAACAAAAAGAACGTATCTCTAAAAACAAAGGCTATCTCGAACTAGCCATTCATGAATACGAAATCGCATCGACCCTGAGCGACGAAACCGGAAATATTCAAAACTCGGCAGATCTTCATTTGAATCTCGGTAACGCGCATTACCTCCTCAACAATCATTTGACCGCCTTGCATTACTATCGCAAACGTTCAAGCTTACCTTTTTACGTCGCCGACCGTGAAGCGATTTATCATCAGCGTTTTGGGGAAAGTGCCTTTAAAGCAGGTTTGCAAGACACTGCGATTGTTGAATTTAGAAAAGCTTTGCAGATTTATAAAAAAAAGAAAGACGCCACTCGCATCGCCGAGCTCAATGATCGAATCGCTCTGGCTTATCAAGATGCAGGGGATTATGCCAATGCAATAGATTACTTTTCGCGTGCTCTGCACCTCAACCGGGACGCAGGCAAGCCCCGCTCAATTTCACGTGCATTGCGAAACATTGCAAACAATCTATATTCGCTCAATGAAGAAACCGGGGAAAGAGATCCTCAAACTTTACACAAGGCATTGACACATTATTTCGAAGCCGTCGATCTTCTGGGAAAACATGGTGCCATCAAAAAAACAAAGGAAAGCAAAGGACTGATAGGAATCTCTCTAGAAACCGGTTTGGGGGAAAACAGTTCTTCCGCCGCAATGGGATTTGATGAAAAGGGCGAAAGAAAACTCATCTTTCATTATGTAGGGAAAATTTACGGTGATTTTGGACGCTATGATCTCGCGATTAAAAACTTCAAAGACAAACTTTCCTTGATCCCCAAGGACCTTGATATAGAGAAAAATGTTCCCGTTGTTTTGGAAAAGGCACTCTTACTCAACCAAATAGGCAATTACTACTGGCTTTGGGGAAAACCCGAAGAATCCCTGGATTATTTTCGTCAGTCACACGCTCTGTCATTGGCTTTGAACAATCACAGAGGGACTTGGGTCAATGCCGCGAATATTGCACAGGTCACCTTATCTTTTGCAAGCAACACCCCCTACGAAAAAATAGCAGGACAGGTAGAATCGGCACGAACACTGCTGGAGAAAACCGATCAGGCTTTCACTACCGAACCAACCCTTGCTCAACGTAAATATGTCGCTATCCTAAAAAATCTATTGGGAATCCTTTACTACTATCAAGCTTTTTCAAAACAAGAAATCGACTCTTCCAATACCAAACAAGAATCATCTCAAACACTTTCCTTGGCACTTAAAAATCTGGATCTTGATTTCCATAACTCTCAACGTTCAGCACAATATTTTGAGCAAGGACTTTCCTTAGTCTCTAAACCAAATTCAAAAGCAGAAAACCTGGCCGCAACGATTCGTCAGAATCTTGAATTAGCGCGCCTCTTGATCGGCGAAAAATCCGAGTTAAATGATCTGCCACCACCGGCATCACTGCAGTGGCAATATTCTTTTATCCAATCTTTATTGCAAGAAGGCGAAGAAAAACTCCAGTCTTTGACAAAGGCAGACCAACTGTTGAGCCAACTGCCCTATTCACTGATTCCCAAAGACACCTCCTCGCTATCCTTGATGAATGATTTGTATCGGTCATTGACCGAATTTTATTTTACTGCCGGGAAGATGGAGCAAGCATTGGTCTTTTCTGAAAAGGGACGACAATTGCAATTGATCGCTATGAGACCGGCTTTGACAATAGAAGATGAAAACCAACTCGAATATGCAGAGGAAATCGAACGCATATCCCTAGAAGCAAAAAAAACAGCAACTGCGAGCGAACCGCTGGACAGCATTTTTGCAGAATATGCCGAATTTGTGGAAATGATGAAGGAGGACACTCCCGAACTGGCATCGATCTACTCCGCACAAGTGCCAGACCTTGACTTGATCCGTAGCCTGCTGGAACCGGGCCAAACCTTGATTAAATTTCAATCTGTCAACGATAGCCTATTGGTCTTTGAATTGACTGATGAAGAAGTGAAGGGAATACGGATTCCTTTAAACCGAGCTTTGTTTGATGTCATTGATCGAGTCGGCCGCAGGGGGCAGTCTGCAAGTCCTAAAGACGTTAATTTATTATCCCTCGAGCTTTTGACCCCCATCAGCGCAACATTAAAGACAACGGAAACGCTTTTACTCTCTGCTGACGGTGTTTTGGAGTTTCTTCCCTGGTCTGCAATGGGCCTTTCAAACCAGGCTTTGATCGAGACCACTCGTTTGATTTTTATCTCATCCCTATCCCATTTTCGCTTTGCAGAGAGCAAAAATAATCTCTATGATTCGCGTCTTCTACTGGTACCCGTAAGCCAATCCTGCAATGACTCGATAGACACTCAAACACCAGCCCCCCATATACAAAAGACAACGCCCAATCATTGTTCTTTGAAAAAAGAGGGCAACTTCAGCACGGTGAAAGGTATCCCGCAGAACAGTCAGACTCACGACCAATTCATGGCGGACTGGAGCCGCTACGGCAGTGTGCAAATCGGCGGGCCATCTTTTCTGAATGGAAAATCCACGGGGAAGATTCGCACCTCTTTCAATCCCAATGATTTGCAAAGCATTCCCGTTCAACAATTATACACACCAGCCATCAGTTCGCGTCTATTGGTGCTTCCAAACTTACGCTACGAATTCAGTATGGATACTGGCATATCCCCATCCGCACCGCTCCTCCACGCACTCACTTTCAAAGGCTACCCCGGCGTTTTGCTACGGGCCGACACAAAAACAGGGGAGGCGAACGATGCCTTCATACAATCGTTTTACGTAAAACTAAGATCCGTGGGTCCTGCTGAAGCTCTACGAAAAACACAATTGGAATATGCAAAACAATCGCCCTCTTCACTGGAGTGGACGCGCTACCGCTATTACGGATTTCCAGAAATGTCGGATGAAGTAAAAAAGGATTTTGCCCGCGATCGATTCAAAAAAAATGTCGGACTCGGAGTCGGTGGTTTCAAGAATGGCGATTGGCCTTCAGCAATAAACTATTTTGAGAAAGCACTTCTGCTATCTGAGTACCTTCCCGACAACAAACTGGTTCCCGCTCTGTATCAAAAGCTTGCTGAATCGGCTTTTAATATGAAGGATTTTCAAAAGGCCATCGACTATGAAAAACGTCTCATTCCCATTGCAGAGAAGAATGAAGACACTCAAGAGATGGCCCGTATCGAACGCTTTCTTGGGATTTCTGCTTCTCTAATGGAAGAGTATCCAACCGCAGTTGGGCATTTGAAGAAAGCCCTCGAATTATTTGACACAGGTGAATCTCTTCAGGAAATGGCTGAAAGCTACAGTCAATTGGGCCTGGTGGAAGAAAACGCGCTGAATTATCAAGAAGCATTATCTGCCTTTCAAAAATCTGAGAGTCTGCACTCGCAATTAAAATCAGAGGTGGACCGGGCAATGGAGTTACGCCGAATCGGCCGCATTTACTATTTACGCCTCAATCAATACAGCGAAGCCGAGAATTATTTCACTCAGGCGCATGACATTTTTTCCACACAAAACGAGCCTGAAAAAACAGCTGAAACCTTATTAGAACTGGGATTGGTCAACGAGAAACGTGGCGATTTTGGCAAGGCTCTTGAGTTCTACAAAAAGGGCGAAGCCGTTGCAAAGGCGAACGATTTCAAGAAAACTTTATCACGGGCAACGCTTTATCAAGCCAACTCGCATTGGTACCAGGCCAATTATCAAAAAGCATTTCAATTTCAAAAACACGCTTTGGAAATTGCAAAAGAGGAAAATGATCTGCACCAGGAAACTTTGATCTACAACACCTTGGGCTTGATTTACTGGACCTTGAACGACTCTCAACGGGCACTCGACAATTTAAACACAAGTCTGGAACTTGCTAAAAAAGTTCCCTCATTGACTGAGGTTGCCTCCGCTTACAACAACATCGGGCTGGTCCATCGAAAAGAAAAACGCTATGAAGAATCTCTCACCTTTTTTAATAAGGCGTTGGAATACGATCTAAAATCTAAATCTAAATGGGGACAGGGCTACACGCATCGCAATATGGGAATGAGTTATCTGCGCCTCGGCAATTTGGATTTGGCCAACAAGCACATAGAGCTCGCTATTGGACTCAGCCAGTCTATCGGCAACCAAACCAATCTCGTCAAGGCTCTGCTGGAGCGCAGTAATCTCTCTCTGAAACGAGGGCAATGGGAAACGGCTGTGGCACAATTTCAAGAAACAAGTGACTTGGCTAAACGCTTGAACATCCCTGAAGTGCTATGGAGAGCTTTGAGAGGAGAAGCCTTTTGCCTCGTTCGAATGCAAAAGCTTGTAGAGGCTGTGGATGTGTATAAAAAAGCTGTCTCTACAGTTGACCAAATGCGCGCTGAAATTAAGGTGGAAGAATTTCAAAACGGATTTCTGACGGACAAGCAGGAGGTCTATCAAGAGCTCATTCTTCTTCTTTTGGATTTGGGGAAAACTGCTGAATCTTTCAATTATGCAGAGCGTTCCAAGTCCAGAAGCTTTATCGACTTGTTGGGCAATCAGCAAATCAATTTGAAAAATGACGTGAGCCAGAAACTTTTCGATCAATTACAGAATCAAAAACAATTGATTCGAAAAACCGAAGACGATATGGCTCTCGCCCGCGAGCAGGCTGATGAAACTCGTATCAAAAACTTTTCGTCGCAATTGGTTTCTGCACGCAATGCGTATCAGGATATGTTGATCGAAGCAAAAGTTTCCAGTCCGCAAATATCGAGTTTCGTCACTGTCGAAGCCATCGAGATTGAGGGATTGCAGGCTTTGCTGGAAGATTCTGTTGCTCTTTTGGAATATTTGCAAACCCCGAATGAGCTGGTCATTTGGGTTGCCAGTAAGGAAAAAATTGATGTTGTTCGTGTTGCCTACAAGGAAAAGGATTTGAATGCATTGATCCAAGACTACCGAACACGGATGCAAAAACTGGCACCGGTTGATGAAGCTTCTCGCAAACTTCACGATATCTTAATCAGTCCCATTGAATCGTTGATATCACAAAAGCAGGTCTTGGGAATCATTCCACACGGCCATTTGCATTATGTTTCATTCGCATCATTGACTGACGGAAAAGCTTATTTGTTCGAAAAATATCCCTTGTTTTATTCTCCAAGTGCATCGGTTTTGCAATACACTTTTGCACGAAAAAATAGTAAAAAATCAGGAGAAGTTCGCGTATTGGCAATGGGCAACCCCGATCTTGGCGACTTCAACTACGACCTTCCTCTTGCTGAAATGGAAGCCAATGCCATAAAATGGAATTTTCCTAAAATTGATATCTTAACGCGAGAGCGTGCGAAAGAAAGCTGGATTCGTGATCATATCGGGGAATATCAAATCATCCATATTGCTTCTCACGGCGAATTCGACCCGATCAATCCTCTGTTTTCATCTTTAAAACTAACTAAAGATACGACGCAAGATGGAAGCTTGGAAGTGAATGAAGTTTTTTCTCTGAAGATAAATGCTGATTTGGTGACTTTGAGTGGTTGCCAAACCGGGCTTGGAGAATTGAGCGGGGGTGACGATGTGGTCGGCTTGAATAGAGCTTTCATTTACGCGGGAACTCATGCCTTACTATCGTCACTATGGAGAGTGAGCGATATTTCTACAGCGATCCTCACTAAACATTTTTATCGTAACTATGTCAGCGAAAACAAAGCCGAGAGTTTGCGCAAGGCTCAGGCATTGGTAAAATTATTTTACCCTCACCCTTCCTATTGGGCGGCATTCAATTTGACGGGTGACTATCGCTAGCTTTCACTAGCTCTCCCTCCCTCAGCGCATAAATGCGTTAGCCGTTAGAGCCTGAAAGTGAATGCAGATAATCAGTCAACTTTCGTATTTGGTTTGGGGTGAAATTGGGGAAAGAGGGCATGGAGGTCCCCTCCACTCCTCGCAGAATCGCTTTTTCCCACCGTTCCGAAACTTTAGAATCTTGCAAGCCTGCAATTGTAAAATCTGTCGGTTCAGGCTTGAGTCCATCCGAAAGAAAGCCGTTACCATCCCCTTGAATGCCGTGACAATAAATACACTTCGACTCTTCAAAAATCAATTGACCTTCCGAACCAGGAAGGGGCTCGGGTAGCTTTGAAAATTCCTGATAAGTCTCCACTCTGGAAATACAAGCGGTTAAGAAAAACGTTAGGACTACGAAAATTTGTATGAGCTTGGTTGACATCGGCTGTATTTTTTCGGTGTTAAAAAATAAATCATGGTCTGGGCTCATTTCACAATCTCACCCAGTGGATTGGTTTCCATCCAGTAATAGCTGAATCATACCACATTGAGATATTTACATAAAAACTTCCCGTAAAGATTCGCTCACAGAGAGTAGCTCAATCTTCTATCTGCCAACACCTTGTTTCTTCTTCGAGGCGATCCTTTTCTCCAACGCACCGCCTTTTCTAAAGTAAAATTCAAAGGGTTTGTAAGGCGAGTTGTCTGGAAAAATTTCATACCGGGTCAATAACCAATGAAACAAGGGATGTTGTTTTGGAAGATAATCTGCAACGATCAATAATTCAGGATTATTTCTTATCAAATCGGCTTGTATCCTTGGCATGTATTCTTTTGCCAAGGGGCCACCCATCACGACCAGAGGCCACATCCCGGCACCACTAGGAATCGGTTTCTGGCTGTAAAAATGAAGCCCCGAATCCAGTCCCCAGTTATAAAATGTTTCGCCTGATTTTAGAGTATCATTTATTATTCTTCCAACCCGTTGTGTATCAACAAATAAGTTTCCATATTTAATTTTCGCCCATTCTTTACTACTCAGCGAATAATACCTGACTTGTAAAACGACCAGTAACAATACGATCGCTGTGCCCATGAACCTCAACCCTGAAGCATTGTCCTTGCCATCGCCAAAGGCTATCGCCTCCAGTGCTTTTGCCGACGAGATCGCCAGGAACGGAAGCCAAAATTGATAATAGTGAGGGAAAAATTTTCCGGGAAGTGCAATCATGAGTGCTATGGCAAATCCGTAGCAGGCATAAAGGGTACCGGTTCTTGTCGAATGATTTTTATAATTCAGACCTGCCCCCAGGATGGATAAAACAATCAACGGGAAAATTCCAAATAAAGTATGCGGAAGCATGTTCTGAGGGTGAAGACCTCTTCTTATATTTTCACCAATATCACCGCCATAATGTCGCATAAAAGTGTAAATATCGTTCCAAAAATCTTCAAAGCGACCCGTTGCGTAAATATATGCAAATAATCCGGACCAGATAAAGATGCTCACTCCTGCCGTAATACCCGCTTGAATGAAGGAGCGTCTGCGGTTTACAACACCTCCTGGAGGTTTGGCAATATGCGCTAAACCAAGAGCCAAAGCCATCACAACCACATGGGATTTGTAAAGAGAACCCACCGCTAGCAAAGCACCTATCCCCAAAGCCCTCTTCCATCCGCTTCCAATTCCATCATCTCGCAGGATCAGAGCAAAAACCCAAATCATGCAATTATTGATAAAGACTTCAGCGTTCGGCTGATTCGCCTGAACCATAGGCGCACACGATACTAATACCCAGAAGCCCGCCGCCCATAATCCGATGCTAGACTTTCCACCTCCTGCCGTGGCACAGGCATACACTCCACCGAGAGTTATGAGGGCAGAGAGGAACCATAAAAAATAAATCGCATCCAAACCGTAACCCATAATGACTTCGCCGAAGGCATAGGTCCATTGAATCAGCGGGGTTCTATCTGACCATATATCTTCATACAAAACTTTTCCGTTCAAAAGCTCGTGAGCGATCACCGCATGAGTTGTGATGTCTCGCTCAAAGGGTTCGTCATAAGTGTGCAGACGCATGACCCCCATCAACAAAGCTAATAGCGTAAGGATTAGAAAAATTCGAGTTCCTGATTGATTATCAGGTTTAGGAGGGGTATTCATATTAAGAATGTGGGCTGAAAAAAAAAGGATAATTTTCTATAGAAATGGTGCCAAGCTTTTTCTAAACTTGTCTGATTCAATTGGTAGGAATCTATTGGGTCGGACCGAACAATCTTTTTTATAACTTCATCAACATTTTTGCAGACAAAAGCCTAGGGATATTTTTCGAACTCATTGACATCCAGCGCAATTGATCCCAAC
>JAJDBG010000064.1 GCA_029261475.1 Nitrospinaceae bacterium | reverse complement strand
TCAACACTGGTAATAAGCGAGCGCCATATTCTGTTATCTTCCTTGCTCGGATAGCTTGCCATCATGTTCAATTTGAACTTCCGGCGGACTATCTTCAGTTAGCACAGACGATTCTGAAAGGATATTTTGATAGGCTGGAGATGACCTGAATTCGTGGGGATACCTCAGAGTCAGGTCTAGATAAGCAGGCTCCTTATCTAGACCTGACCCCGGTTTTCGGTTTTCTTCGCGCGACCCCCTTTGAGACCCTTTGTTTATCGGTTCCTAGATCAAATTGTTCCGTTGGGCACTTTGATAGTCTATACTCTTAGATATGAATTAAGAGCTAAAAATTTTAATTGCAGTCATTCAAAGGGTTGCAAATAAGAGATTCTAAATTCCACTTGTTAGAATATATAACACACTTATTTTACATGTTTAGTTTAGCTCTTAATTCACATTTAAGGTTAACTTAATATTTATAATGCACGGCCAGACTAAGTTTTTACAATAGATAGAGGAGGTTTAAAAATGGAGATGAAATACTTATTTTTAATTATCACAATCGTTGCTTTAACTGCTTGTAGTGAGCCCAAAAGAACACCCGATGGGCATCTGATGGATAGACCACCAATTGGAGCCTATGGGGATAATGTCACGACTCATAATGTGGATGTCTCTGATGAAGATGAGTAGTCATTAGTAGCTAAATGAAATCCCTGAAGTAAAAGTGGTAGTCCTGCACATGTAGTGGTTTTTGCAAATGTCAATACGAATTAAGGTATGAAACTTATAGCTTATTCTTGTTGTGGTTCCCCAAAAACCACTACATGTGCAGGACTACCGTAAAAGTATCAGGTCTTGCGATTCAATATTCACCCTTCTTTCTCTGCGATCCTTTTTTGGATAGGTTGTTATTTATTGCTTTGCAAGACCAGACCACTTTGGTAATAACGACAAGCAGCCCCAAGGCACGCCTGGTGTTATCGCCGTATTACATACTCATTCAAGAGCACTTGCTTACCATCCGCATATTCATGCAGTTATTCCAGCAGCGGCAATCAATAAAGAACAGCGCTTGTGGCGAGAAAAAACAGGCAAGTACCTGTTCAATCACAAAGCATTGGCTAAGGTATTTCGTGCTAAATTACTGGCAGCAATCACGCTGAACAAACTACTATTACCTGAAAATTGCCCCAGCCAATGGGTGGTTGATTGTAAAGCGGTTGGTTCGGGTGAAAAAGTTTTAGTTTATCTGGGTCGATACTTATATCTGGGTGTGATCCAAGAAAAAGATATCCTGTCTTGCAAAGATGGCAATGTCACGTTCCGCTATCTGGATAGCAACACCAATAAATATAGGAATAAAACGGTTACCGGTGCATATTTCTTGTGGTTGGTATTGCAGCATGTGTTGCCAAAGGGATTTCGCCGTGCACGCAATTATGGTTTTTTACATCCTAACAGCAAGATGTCGATTAAATTATTGCAACAAATATGATGTGAATTCGATTTGCCCGAGAAACATCTCAGTTAATACCTGGCCAGGCGCCGTATACGGACCCGTATGTACGGTGCTGTGGGAGGGGACTACTTTGAGTAGCTTCCTATCCCGATTAGCTCATTCAATAATTGATGCCTCATACTTACCAAGGCTAACTGCGAGTTTCTTTTCCTTACTCGAATAACTCCCTACCTCATTATATTTTTTTGACTCTATTCCCCAGACTAAACTTGATTTGTATATTTTCTCAGAAAGAAGTTTATCTAATACCTCATCTGACACCAACTCTCTCCTCTCGGATAACCTTCTTGGCAGAGACCATCTATCCCAGAATACAGAGCCTCCTTTTCTTACTTGGTTTTCTACCTTTAGAAATGCACTTTTAGTTCCATCTGCTATTCTGTAGCTAATAAATTCCATATCCTTGTTTAAAACTTCAGATTCCCATTGATGTAAAACAGATGCGTCATGAACCTTTTTAATACTTTGAAAGGCTTGACCAAGATTGTCTTTAATAGGGCTATAAACTTCTTTAGTTGTTCCATTTTTTAACTCAACGGGTAGCTGAGATAGAATTTCTGATGCATCTACAAGAGGAAACCAGATAGAACCACTTTTCGCACCAAACCTTATTTTTGTTTTATTTTCTCCTATACTAATTTCATTAACCTCCCCTACAACAATCTTTGCATCTAAGGACGGCGGTAACCTCCCCCACCTTGATGATAGCTGCCCAATCAGCCAGATTACATCATCCTCTTTGATTTCATCAATAGGCCATGACTTCGACTTAGTAACATGAAAATTTGGAGAATCAAATCCAGAATCATAATTTTGGAGTTCAGCAAAAAAAGGAGAGTTTAAGTCTTCAGTGTAGTTAATAATAACTTCCCGCTTTATATAGTGAATATAATCATTAGACATTGTTCAAATTTACCCCGATATATTTTATAAGGAGCTAACGGTTGGAGTTGAGCAATTTCTGCTTAATTCCCGTCAAACGAAGTTTGAAAGGGATATTAGGCAGAAGTTGCTCGAATGATTTGATAGGCGGAACGTGCAGCGTGCCGACTTTCAAGTCGTTCGAGTGTAGCGCTGTGTTAGCTGCCATTGACATCCGGCTCCACCATGCTTGTTATTAAGTAAGTGTAAGCACCAAATGTCCCAACTATAAACACTTGGCCGAAGCCTATTTTGCTATAGACACCGAATAAATCCGAATTGAGCTCAGCAGCTTTTGCTATATCTCGAATGTCAGAGTAGCACCATAATATTGCGGTGACGTATAGGGCATGAAAGATGACAATTGAGCTTTGTACCAACGACTTACGGACTGCAATTTTATTTCTTATTTTGGTCTTTTCGGTTGCGTAAAGATACGTTAAAGCCTGAGCAATCGAAAAACCGGTAATAGCGTAAGTAGCGTTAAACAATACGCCGACGAGTGCCGCAGGGGAATCTATATCCATTTTCGTGTCCGAATCATTTATGACTGCTGACGTCAATCCGTTGTATGCCATTGTGTGTGCCCAGCATGGGCACGATTTAATGGGGTGCAGGGCAATCGCATTAAAAATATTGATTTGTAATTATATTAACTCGATGTTCAAGTTTTTAAATTTTTCATGTCATGATTTTCTAAAATCATCCGGCAGCTCGGTATTTTAGTGATGGAGAAGACTCTATTCTTCCCTGGTCTCGCCCAATCATATGTTTTTCTGATGGCATCAACTGAAATACTCCATTCACCATCTCGCCTAATTCTTTAAGCTTGTCACCAGGATTATTTTGTTCTAACAGTGTGTTAATAAATTCTAACAAAGCATCCACTTGTAATTTTCTTTGTAGGCTACCTACAGTATATGCGGATAGTTTGTTTTCAATGCGGGCCATCTGCTCTGGGTGAAGGAGGAAACAGTGGTCAAGCAACAGACTCAGAATCAGGCCTCGGCTTGATCCCTCTTCACTGGCCTCACGTTCCCATCCTTCATAAAGCTTCCAGTCCTCAAAGAAAACCTCTATAAGCCATCTCAAAGAGTATGCTTGAACAATATCCGCACTCAGGGGTCAAGTCTTGCAATAGCACACTAATTTTCTTTAGCTTTTTTAATAACCCGACTAACTGTCGCGTAATGCAACCCAAATTCGTCTGCAATCTGCTTCATGGTGTAATCACGCGTTTGATATGCAGTTACAATCCCTTCATTTCTGTCATTAAAAGATGAATAATGAGAAAGTGGCTTGGCCATTGGTCTTCGCTGCGCTCGCGGAATTTCACTGAGGTTTTGGTCTGTTTTCATATACAGCTGCATTTTATTGACAAAAGTTTCACTGCCAAGATAGATTTGCCCACGTAGAGAGTCCCAGACACTCGGCAGTCCGGCACCTGCCCGGACAAAATTCACGTAGTCAGTTATAGCTTGTTTCCGCTTTTTATCAAACTGACCTAGTATCCAGTCCGTTTGCAGCCATTCGAAACAACTGCTGTTTCCAATCATGGCAGAATAACTGCTCCAAGGCCATTGATCTACGCGTTTTACCATACTCGCTCGAACAGGATTTAGTACAACATAACGCGATAGTTCTAGAAGATAACTATCTTTTTCCACCAGAATTGCTTTATAACGCCCCTGATAAACATGCCCAACACGATTGTGCCTACGATTAAAATGTTGCGTATAGACACCATTTAGCTGCCGCATACCCTTGGATAAATTCCCTTCAACCGTTTCCACGACGATATGATAGTGATTATCCATCAGACAATAAGCATGACAAATCCAATTAAATTGCTTACAAACTCTCCCAAACAGCCCTAACCAAAAAATACGACCAGAATCATCAAGATAAATCTCATCCCGACGATCTCCTCGTGACGTTACATGGTATAAGCTTCCAGGCAACTCTATTCTTAGCGGTCTTGCCATTTTCGAATCCTCAATTTCATTGAATCATAGAATAGCTTATTATTTGTTGCATAGCAAGACTTGACCCCGGCGGTGTATTTTCTAATTTTGCTCGGATTGACGCAGATAAAAATGCTTCTTTATCACCAAATGGCAGAACATTAACTAACGAACATATCTCATTTAATTGAGCCTGCCTTTTTTTAGGAAAACTTGATTTTGCTATCCCATATTCTAGCTCGTAAATGACAACAGCCGGTATTGCTATTTCTTTTGGTGAAATACTTAAAAACTTACTGGGCACGTTGCCTATACCTTTAAAAAAGTAAATTAATGTATTTGTATCTAAAATATACATTAAAACTCCTCTCGCTTGATATCAATACTTGTGTTTTTCCTTATATCCTCGATAGATGGAAAATCATCCCAGCTTCCTGCAATACCTACAACAGACTGCGGCCATTCATTAGCCACCTTTTCATGAATAAGCTTAGCGATCCACTTACTCTTTGATAAATTGGCAGATTCTGCTGCTTTTATCATTTTAGTTTCAACTTCATCTTCAAGATAAATTGTAACCTGCCCCATGCCATCCCTCCTTAATCGCCATATATGTGTAATTATATGTGTATGAAAAAGGCTGTCAACTTTTAGAGGTTATTTAGGATCGAGAAGAGAATAACTTGCGAAACTCACTTTGCATTTACACTCATCTTCTGCGTTATGTAAACAGTTACATAGCCGTGCTATGCGCCTATTTACATGCCTTTGAGTATAATCTCAATATTAGATGGACTTATAGTCAACTTATTTAATGGTTAAATTAATTAAACCACAAACCTTATTTTGCGTAGTTCTTAGTATTAACAACGACAATCGAATGTAACTGTCGCTGTTGATAAGTGAATGG
>JAJDBG010000063.1 GCA_029261475.1 Nitrospinaceae bacterium | reverse complement strand
TTTTATTGCTCGGTGGGTTGTTGTTGACGCTTAAGCTTGCTTGGATCATTTCTCCTCCTTTTTCTTCGGAAAAAGCAGGATGGATCATGATCCTCACAAATCCTAGGAATCAATCACTTTTGTTACGTATAGCGGGAAGTAAACTTCTTTGTTTAAAGGGAATCGAGGAATGAAGCTTTCTGGAAGAAATGGGCCCACAGTGGGGATTCAGGGTTCTACTCGAATTTAATAATTCTAAGACCTCCCTGAGACAAAATAATGATTTCTTATATTAGAGGTTTATCTCTCGATTTTGCTTCTTTTTCGGCGGTTTGCACTTCTACTTTAATCGGATGATTTTTTGTGTGGTGTCGTTCAAAGGTTCCTTTATCCTACAAAATAATCTTGAAAACCAAACTCAGCAAAATCGTGTTTTAGGGGTAGAAAACATGATTGCCATCACTGCCACGATCAAGGTTGCCTCTTGGTCGTTTGATACAGCATTTCAGAGAGTCTTTTTTCGGTCATTAATTTTCTAATAGAAGCGACGAGCGTTTTTGCGGAAACCGGCTTGATCAGATAGTCCTTTATTCCCATCCTCAAGCAGGAGATCACGTTTTGAATGGTTCCGAATGCGGTGAAGACAATGATGCTTGCGGACGGACAAATATTTTGAAGGTCTTCAAGCACACTTAAGCCTGAAGTTGCAGGGCTGTTAGGATCGATTAAGACGATGTCGATCTCCGTGACATGAAGGATATCCAGGCCATCCACAAAGTGCTCTGCAGTATACACCGAGTAATTTTCAGGGGTTTTCTCAAAAACAGTTTCTGAGTAGGTGCTGTCAGCATCAATGACCAGAAGATTCCCACCCTCCCGCCTTGCTTCTTCCTGCAGCTGGGTTAAATCCAGGTGATCTCTGACAGGCTCGCTTAAATGATCGTATTCGAAATTCCGAATAGGAGATCGGTGGTCATAAACACCAGAATTGCAACGACAAAATGCCATAATTCCCTCCAAAAAAGCCAAGATATCCTCTCGATAGGCAAAGCTTCTGAGCAAGGGCGATGCCGTTTGGGCTCTACAGACGTCCCTTGCTCAATATTATTGAGATTCTCCAATCGGTCTAGATTTTTTTGAACTAAAAACCCAGTCGGTGTCATTTTCGAACCCCGTTTTCCAACTCTAAAAAAACAGAAATCTGATTGCTCCTCTGCTTCAGCGCTTTTCCCCTTAACAAGAATGTGACAGCGAGTCACTTTTCCGTTACACGTCCCTGTTTCGTTGCTTCTAAAAACCACCCCTCGTTGGCGTCCCGTTTTTTTCCAGTCAGTGGCCTAAATCGAGCCTTCGACAGATCAAAGCAATGCCTTCATGAGGTTGCACCTCGCCGGATATATAAAATAGGACCCCGAATAAGAACCATCACACTCTATTTACGGATTTATAATGGCTCGCCTGTTCCTTTGCGAAAAACCGTCTCAGGCAAGAGATATCGCGCGCGTGCTTGGAGCCACGCGAAAAGGCGATGGATGCCTTCATGGAGTCGACATCACCGTCACTTGGTGTATCGGCCATCTTTTGAAAATGGTTCCGCCAGAGGCTTACAGCAAAGCGTATCGGCGCTGGGATCTCAACGATCTCCCCATCGTTCCCAAGACCTGGCAACTTGAAGTCCCCTTAGAGCTCCAGAAACAATTCAAGGCCATCAAGCGGTGTCTGTCCAAAAGCACAGAAGTGGTCATTGCCACGGATGCGGACCGTGAAGGCGAAACCATCGCGCGTGAAATCCTCGAGCGCTGTCATTGGAAGGGACAAATCTTAAGGTTATGGCTTTCCGCGTTGGACGAAAACAGCATCCAAAAAGCACTGAATGCATTACTTCCGGGAGACAAAACAGCCCCGCTCTATGCGGCGGGGCTGGGCCGGGCGCGTGCAGATTGGCTTGTCGGAATGAACCTCTCGCGCCTCTATAGCCTGATGAGTCAAAAATGTGGCAATAGAGGCCTGCTCTCGGTCGGCCGAGTCCAGACCCCCACACTCAACTTAGTTGTCACGCGAGATCTTGAGATCGAGCAGTTCCGACCCATCACCTACTTCGAATTGTGGGCAGATTTCCAAACCTCAACAGGTCAGTTCTCAGCCAAGTGGATTGTTTCCGAGTCAGAGGCCGATTTAGAAGGTCATTGTCTCCAGCGTGCGCATGCATTATCAGTTGAACGGAAAATCCAAGGCGTCGAGGGAAGGGTCGAAAAATCTGAAACCAAAGGTTTATCCGAAGCCCCACCGCTGCCTTTTGATCTTTCATCGCTTCAGCAGGAGGCCTCGAAGCGCTATGGCATGAAGGTTCAAGACGTATTGACTGTCGCCCAAAGCCTCTATGAAACACACAAAGTCATCACTTATCCTCGCACCGACTGTCCCTATCTTCCGATGATGCAACACTCAGACGCCCCTAAAATCCTTTCTGCACTGGCCGCAATAGACCCTCAGCTTCAAGCACTCGTCAGACAGGCTGACCCCAACCTACAATCGAAAGCGTGGAACGACAAAAAAATCACCGCGCATCACGCCATCATTCCAAACAGTCCCAACAAGGGCAAAGTCGACCTCAACAAGCTCAGCGCTTCCGAGAAACAAATCTACGACCTCATTCTCCGCAGATACCTCGCACAGTTCTTCCCGGCCTATCAATATGATCAGATAATCATCGAAGTCCAGGTTGCAGGGGAAGGCTTTCGGGCCAGTGGTAGACAGGCCAGACATCAGGGGTGGAAAGTCATCTTCGAGGCCTTGGGCTCAGACCCTGCCAGCGAAAAACGTACACGGGAAGGCGGCCCCCAGTTCCTGCCCGATCTTGTCCCCGGAGATTCAACCCAGACAAAAGCCACCGAAATAAAAACCCGCCAAACACAAGCGCCTTCCCACTTCACTGAAGGAACACTTATTGCCGCAATGAAAACAGTGAGTCGGCAAGTCGAGGACAGTTCACAGAAAGCCGTTCTCAAAGAAACCTCAGGCTTAGGCACCGAAGCCACCCGTGCGGCCATTATAGAAACACTTTTACGACGGGGTTTTATCAGGCCTCAGGGGAAAAAGCAGATTGTCAGCACAGAGGCAGGTCGGGCACTCATTGCAGCCGTGCCTGATGCGGTCAAAAATCCAGCGACCACGGCACGCTGGGAGCAGGCCTTGGAAGAAATCGCCCAAGGACAAGGTTCCCTGGACACCTTTGTGCAAGAACAGACTACTTGGATTACCGCCCAAGTCGAGGCGGCTCAAAAGGATCATTCAAGCTCAGAAGCCTTTTCCCATCTGGAAAAGACAGGCCCCCAGCAAAGAGCATCCCTGGGGGCCTGCCCCGAATGTCAGCAAAGGGTTTATGAAAATCAAAAGGCCTATTACTGCTCAGACTCCCCCTCTGGATGTTCTTTTATTTTGTGGAAAAGCACGCTCGCGCGCTTGGGGAAGAAAGTCGTGACAAAAAAAGAGCTTTCAACACTCTTAAGAGGACGGCCCCTTGGCCTTAAAGGATTGAAATCTAAAACCGGAAAACAGTTCGATGCACAGGGAAGCTTGGTCAAATCGAAAGACTATGGGTGGCAAATAGAGCTCAATTTTGCGGAAGGCAAAAGGCGAAACCAACAAACGAAAAAACAAACAAAGAAAAAACGGCTTTTTTAAGAAACAAAAAAACGGACCCTCAACATCAATGACATTTGATTATCTCAATAAAGAGAAGACCGTGCTCACATCAGATGGGAAACGGTCGGACCTCATTCTAAACAAAGGTTTTGTCGACTCATCCATTTTAAAAGGGCTCGGGCAAGCCGGGTTTTTAAGAGGTGAGGCCCGAAGCGATTGTTTAATATTCCGTTCGTCGAGGAGATGATGTTGTTTTTCGGATGGGAAATTACGATAGAAATGGCAATCTTGCTCTACTTTTTTATTGGCTTCCATGTGGCCTTAGGGGTGTTTGCAAGTGAAGAGCGGGCGGAGGAGGGAGCGCAAGCGAACAGCCACTCCAAGTGTTTGCTCATCTCATTGATCTGGCCAATATTTTTACTTGTGAAAATAACGCGAAAGCTCTGTAAGAGGCGGGCCAAAATATTGTTGTGCCTTTGTCTTCTCCTCGCTCCAGCAACAGCCGAAGCCTTCTGCTTTGAAGAAGCCGGTCGAATCTATGGCGTTCCCCCGCGGCTGCTCTGGGCCATTGCCAAAGTTGAATCCAATTTTAATCCCACAGCCATCAATGAAAACAGCAACGGCAGCGTCGACTACGGCCTGATGCAAATCAATTCCTGGTGGGTGGAGAAAGGGAAACTCACTCAAGCCCAGTGGCATTCCCTGGGGGATCCCTGCACGAACGTGAAAACCGGCGCCTGGGTGCTGGCGCAGTGTCTGCGGCAACATGGCGAGGGCTGGCAAGGCATCGGTTGTTACAACGCGATGGACCCTAAAAAAAGAAGAGCCTACGCCAAAAAGGTGTTTGAAATCATTGCCGCTGCATCCATTCGAGATCGGTCAATGCGGCCTTAGATGATGTTCAAGGACCCGATCAGCACGGAAAATTTACGGTTCGGAAATACGTCGGCTTGGCATCGGATCCAGTCCAGGAACGAGAAAAATGATCCCCTTTGAGGAATGCTGGAACCTGGGGCAGAAATACAATCTGCCTGTCTCTGTCGTGGAAGAAGAGATCGAGGCGCTGTTGTCGTGCATGCTCACCGAACACTGCGGTTTTGAAGTCGAGGCCGTCATAAGCCCTGAAGGACTCAAGATCTATGGCTATGTCGAGCGCGGAGGGGAACTCAAAGTCAAAAGCCTCGACCTGAAGCAGTATTCGCTTCGGCGTTTTCCTGAAAGCCTGTCGGTCGCTTTGGCGCAGAGAAGCGTGCTTTCACGTTACGAAGCCCTGAAATATGTTTCCCAGTCGGTGCTTGAAGGGCAGGTCGTGCAAGAACAGGAGAATGGAGACCTTGTCGTGGAAATCCAAGATCCGGGGCTTTTTGGATTGTGTGCCCGCCGTCAGCAACCCCCAAGTGAACGGGGGCACTACAGGCGGGGTGAGCAGAAGGCTTTTTTTGTTCTGGCCATGCTGCCTGTGCTTGCTGATGATGTGCCACGACTCGAAATTCGTCTGAGTCGAACCACAAAAAAGTTGGTTGAAGGCCTGTTTCGCAGACAACTGGGGCAGAGTCATTCAAAAGCCGAAATTAAGTGTACGCGCCGTATTGCCGGCGCTTTTAGCGAAGTCCAGACCACGGAGAAATTACCTCGCGCACTGATTCAATCGGTGTCCAAAGAAGTGAAGGAGCGCATTCGTGTTTTTTGGTAAAGACATACCCAAGACCGTGCTCGGTAGAGGCTATCGGCTCGCAAAAAACGACAAGATCTCGGAGATCGCGATTCCCGATAGCGATCGCAAGGGACATTTTTGGTGTTTCGGCACCACGCGCGTCGGCAAGACCCGCGTACTGGAAAACATGGTCGAGCAGGAC
This sequence comes from Nitrospinaceae bacterium, assembly GCA_029261475.1. Classification (GTDB taxonomy): domain Bacteria; phylum Nitrospinota; class Nitrospinia; order Nitrospinales; family VA-1; genus Nitrohelix. Next base: position 15,017 of record JAJDBG010000063.1, on the reverse strand, counting down.
ATCCGAAAAGGCTACAGCGTCCTGGTTCTGGATCCCAAGGGAGATTTGGATCTGCTTGAAAAGATTGTGCAGGTCGCCTACGAAGAGGGACGTGAAGCGGAGCTCATGCTGGTCACACCTATCTTCCCGCAAGTTTCTGCCGTCATTGATCCGCTGTCCCACTACTACATGCCCGAAGAGCTCGTGGGACACATCGTATCTGGCGTTTCCGTGGGCAAAGAGAAATTCTTTTACAATGTCGCTTATGAGATCAGTCTCGTGGTTGTGCAATCTCTGCTTCTCATGGCAAAAGCGGAAGGCAAGTCGCCGCGATTTAACCTCAACGACATCAAGAATCGTATTTCACGCGAGGAGCTGGAACGCCTGAAGGAAGAAGTGGCAGCCCTAGAGGCCTCAGACAAACAGATGGACCAAGGGGAATTCGATGAAGAAAAAAAACAGCTCATCATGGATCTCGAAAAGATCCTGGCCTCGCCGGCAGACTATTATGGCAAGGTGTCCTCCAGTCTTCGCGTGGCCCTCATGGAATTGACCAGCGGGAACATCGGTAAAGTTGTTGGGAAGGCCCCGTCAAATCGTTTTCTCAATCGCCTTGAAGAAGGAAAACGCGTCATCATGGTCGTGCAACTCGGTGCGATGCTCACCCGCGCCGCAGCCTCCACCCTAGGCAAAGTAGTGGTCTCCATGGTGCAAAGTTTCGTGGGGCGTGTCTTTGCTTCGGGTCGGGAAGTGTCGCCGCCGCTCTGCGCCTACATTGACGAAGCCCAAAACGTGCTCTACCACGGCATCGATGACTTGTTTGCCAAGGCCGGTGGCGCCGGCGTCTGGGTTCATGGTTTCGCGCAATCGGTTTCGCAGATCTATAAAGAGATTGGCAAAGATTTCGGAAACGCCATTTTAGACAACACCAACACCAAAATATTTCTCAGGGTTCCGGATCCGGATACGGCCAAGTATGTCACAGGCCACTTTGCAAGCCATCGGATCTATTCGCCGATTCTGAATGTCGGGGGTGGCATGTCCGTCCGGGAAGTGGAAGAGGATCTGATTAAACCCTCAGAGGTCTTGAACCTGCCGCCCCGACGTTTCTATCTGACGACTTATTCTGGACCGTACATCGCAGAGTCGCTCGATGTCTCTGATCCCTATCTGGATATTCAGGTCCCCGAAGTGGTCACACGAGGTGAAAAATGGAATTGGGTTCCCCGTACTGGCTGGGTCTCGTCCCAGTGCTCTTGATTCTTTGGCGGCTGAGGAAAGGCATGTTCAAAAACAGGCGAAATACCCGAAAACGAGCGGTCGCCCTCGAATCGCTATCTCAATTGTGGAAAGTTCCGACTGAGGCCGAGGCCAATCAGGGAAGTGTCGTCGTTGCTGCGCCCGCTGGAGACAGCGAAGCGCCAGAACCCGTCTTTCAGCACGATGAAATCACCCGTTTCTACCAACAACACGTCCAGGCCTTGAAAGGCACGATCGCCGCGCTTTTGAAAGAGGTCCTTTCGATCCTGGATCGCGAGGGAGACTGTCCCTCGGTGGTCAATACCACGGGAGAGGCCGAAGCGACGCTGGACCGCAGCGTTTATGACGTTTTGGGCCAAACCCCGCTCTACAAACATACGCTGCACGTGGCCGAGGAAGTGCTGCGTCTGATCCAGGATGGCCCTCTGCGACCGAAGGCCTTACTTGCAGCGCTTGCGCATGATTTGGGAAAAACCCCTGCTTATCGGGGGAAACTCTACGCCTTGGGCGATCATCCCTTGATCAGTGTGACGGTGCTGGGACAGTTGCCCGGTTTTCGAGAGCTGCCCTATGGGGAAGAAGTCTCAAAAGCCATTCGCGATCACCACCGAAACCCCACAGGTTTCCTGCCCGAAAAATTGAAACAGGCCGACCAGGCGGCGCGGCGACGCGAGATGGCCGAAAATCTCCCCGCGCAAACAGCACCCCCGCAGTCGAACGAGAGGCTCCCCCAGAAAGTCCAGCCCGCTCCGGTCATCCATACTGCGGCGGAGATCTTCGGCGGACCGAGGCCAAAACCAAAAGGCAAGATGGAGGTTCGGCTGCAAACACTCGCACTCCCCTGGCTTGAAGCCGAGGTCTTTCTAGATCTATTGAATCCCTTCATTAATCGTCTTAACGGCGGGCGCTGGGATGCCTTTTCGATGCGGGAGGGCACCGTCTACGTCCAAGTCAAAACCATGTGGGAAATCACGAAAAAGATTGCCAGGCAACACAAAAAATCCGAAGTCCTGCTGGCCGATACGGACGAAGCTTTGAGGCGAAACTATCTTTTAAGTGTGGTCGAAAAGCTCAAAGACGACAAAGATGCGATCGCAAGAGGGTTGATTCAAGACGGGTATTTTGGCGCGCCTTTTATCGTGCGCCTGAAGACAGGCGATGAGATGACGAAAGGCTTCTACACGCCTTTTAATGCGGAGGCTTTTGGAGAAAATGTCTCGGACTTGGAGGCGCGCAAAGTGGGGAAGATCCGGGAGATTGTGGCCGTGCTGCCGAAATTCGAATAGGGCCTCGTGAATCAGGGAACAATATGAACTTCTTTGAGGCCATTAATCCGCTCAGTCATTTTTCAGAGGGTGAATATTTCTATTTTTGGCAAATGCTCTTTGTCACGGTACTCGAAGGTTTTTGGGCCAAGATGCTCGCAGGTGTCTTTTTGTTGATGGCTTTTTGGTTTGGGGTCCGTCGTCAACGCTTCCAACGCGGCTTGATCTTCTTCGGGCTCAGCTGTTTGGTCACTTACGGTGCAGCCATTCTGAAATTTTTGGGTCTCATGTGAGGTAAAAGATGTCTCGAAGCGGCGGCGTCGTCATTACGTCCAGTGGGGATATGAAACCCAAGGGACTCATCGATGCCATCTCAGAAATTGAGCAGTTCTACACAACAGAGCAAAGCGGCAGCGAAATTCCTGAACGGTTCTTTACAACAAAGAATCGGATTGAATTTTTCGAGGTCGGATTTAAAGGGGCCTTCATCAGTGGCCTGATTACCGCCCTGCTCTTGCCCTGGGCGATCGGGGTATTTGAAAAGAAAGTTCCTGTGTTTGGTGTCGTGGGTGGTTCGTTTTTCGATCAGATTTTTGCCCTGTTGCTGGCCTTTAGTTTCACGATCGGATACGCGGTATTTATTGCCAGCGTCGGCCGTTATTATGAGGGCCCGTTTACAAAATCCATGGTCCGCTGCCTACTCAGCGGGGTGGTCATTGGGGCCTTGTTTAAAATGGTGATTGCCTTCCTATTCTTCCATTTTCTGTACTTTGTCATTTTGACGGAAGAGCGTCTGAGCACAGCACTCTTGCACCTGAAGGACCGCGTGGCTTTTGAGACCTTAGATCAAATCTATCGCTGGACACTGGGTTTTAAACCGGTGTTTCTGACCTCGGCCTGGCTGGTCGTTTTGACCACCTTGATTTTTATCGCGATCCCCATGATTACGGTGGGATTGAAAAGTATACACAGTCGAAACAGAGGAGGGTTTTAAGTGGAAAAGACAACAGAAGAAAAGCGAAAACAAAGCACTGAAAAAAACGCGGAACGCATCGCCCGCAAAGTCTCACTGGCCAAAGAAAGAGATACGCGTGTCTTGATTGCACGAACGCCGGACACTCATCGTATCTTGGACATTGTGCGTCAAGCCGATCGCGGCATTCAAATTCTGAGAAACAATCTCCTGATTCGCTTCACGCCAGAGGAGGTCCTGCCGATTCTCGACAAATACCAAGGCATCATCCGTGATCTGGATGCATTGACCCGAGAGATCTCGGAGAAATCGGGTGTGCCCTACCGATCCCCCCGCAACTTAGAAGCTTCGAAGACAGCCTCAGAAAACGGAAAAGATACACCGGGGATCGTTTAGTGACCTTAAACGGCTCATTTCTATAGTGTATGTTTCAATGTGATGGAGGGTTTGAAGCGAATTGATTTGGAGGCCTTGATTTTGAAACCTTCTCAATTAGCTCGCTTTTTTTCATGAGGACACTCCCTGTTGGTATGGGCCTATTTGAATATCGTCCAAAATACTATCCTCCGAGAGAAATTGTCAAAACACGGCCATGACATACCTTAAATGTGAGGAGCACGCACCCCCGATTCCCTACGCGACTGCTTCCACGAACTCTCATCCCACAATTTGCCTCAAACGCTAAGGGATTCTGCTCGTAACCCTCAGATTTAAGGGCCTCTCGTTGCTATCAGAGCCATCTACAACTTGATAAAGTTTTTGATTGTAAAAATTATCGAATGCCAGAAGACATCGAGTGTAAGGATGTCACAAATTTAACGAATGGCAAAAGAAATATAGGGCACCGCAAGTCACCGTGGAAAAAGCAGAGAAATAATCCTACGGCTCTTTTTGGAAGTAAAAAGATGTCCTTATAGATGCTCTTAATCGTCGTATTCACCTTTACTTTCCAACAATTTCCTGCCGATGGCTGTCATAGTGGAAATGAAGAATTTCTCCATTGATCAGAAGTTGAACCGCCGTCACAATCACATGTAATGGGACAACGAACCATTCTCGTGGTGTGTGCCGTTTTCCCACATTGTCAAAAACATCAAAATTCAAACAAGATTCTGCAAAAAACGTGTGTAGAAGTAACTCCATTTTTTGTGGATTCAAATTGTATGTCTGAAACTCAGTGACCAGCATCACCTTTGCCATCAAAAAGGTAGGATCTTGCTCCGCATTCTGGATGCGTTGCTTGACGGGTTGACTGGAAAAACCAATTTTGTACAAATCCTGGATTTCCACAATTTGTGGATCTTCACTCAGAGATCGCAATACGTAGATATAGCCTGTTGCTTCGTCGTCCCGTGTGATCTGTTCAGATTTATTAAATATTTCAATTTGGTCGGCATCCTCTATTTGACGACTATGTTCATCTTTCCAGAGCGCAGCAGCAAGAGAGCGCAGCAGCATGTTGGACTCGGTGCCATTTTCGAAAACACAGTAAAGGCGAGCATTGACATTGCCAAAATTCTTTTTCTCCCATTTCCCTACATTTGCCACGTAGACCATCATCCCCTGCAGAATAAAAAGTGTGTCTTTTGTGATTTGTCGTTCACTTTTAAACGGTAACAACACTTTCTTTTTTGATGCCAGATCAGCGTGATTTTGCTTAAACAAGGGTTCGAATTGCGCGAATGTTTCACATGGCTTACGTTGGGCGATATGGTCTGGCATCTCAATGGATTTCGGAACATTTCTAAGTGTAAAAATGTCATTGGGATCAGCTTCGTCCGACCCCTCATCTCCCAGCAATCCGAGCATGTCGTCGTGAAGTACATCATTAATTGTTCTAATTTCTTTTACTTCAGGAATTTTCACATTACCCAACAAATTAAAAGTATCAAACACCGCCAATGCAGCCGCCTTTTCCGGGTTTTCCCTCAAACCCTTTAATCGGCTATAAAGCTTCCGCTCGCTGATGTCTTGATTTTCTGCGGGTTCTCTCCCATGCGTCTGCATGAAAGCATTGATTTCTTCAAAAGAAGCAATTAACCGCTCATCTGCACTCATCACTGACGATGCCTTTGCTTTTACCTCCAGCAAACCCAAAGGATCTGTTTCCAAAATCGTTTCCAGTTCTTTACCAAAATCAATCATTTACTATTCGCATTCGCCTGTTGTCGTTTTTTATTTCTAAGATAAACCAGGGCTTCGGCTTGCCTTCTTTCCAAAGGATCGGAGGCGTTGATATGGGGTTCTCGTCCATGAATTTTCATGAATGGCCCGATCTTGTCACGATAAAGGATCACCGCTTCTTCGTCGGTCATCTGGATACGTCCGGCATCAATGGTTTCCTGAATTACTTTTAATAGTTTTGCCGTTACTGATTTTGAAAGCACCTCAAATGCCTTTTGAAATGGGTTGACTCGATCAATCAGATCAATATGAAGATCTTCAATATTCACAAATTTTCCGGCCATCCGCACAAAACGTTGACCGCCTACTTCCTTAATCTCACCGTTCTTGATGACCGAATCCGCCACCACATGCTGGCGAACTTCCTCGACCTCTTCATCACTGAGTTCAGGGTACTTGCTCTGAATGACCTTTGGGACCATCACCTTGTTGATCACCTCCGGGTCGATAAATTCCCCCGGCAATGCTTGGAGCATTTTCGGGTCTTGTAGAATGGCCGCCTTGAGGTCATTCAGATCTGATTCCACAATCTCTTTCACACGTTTTGAACTGGGTTCCTTAAACCCGCGAATCTTGATGGTCCCCTCTTCATGCACTTCATCATCAAAACGTCGGGTCTTGAATTTAAAATTCGGGGCAAGGACCTGTTCCATCAGCAAGGAGGCGGTAATCGCCTTGAGCATATTATTCACAGAGAGTTTGACCTGATCATCCGCTGCGTCCGGCTGAGCAATTAGATTGGTAAACTGGGAGTGGGTTTTATTCGGGCTATCACGGGTCGCCCGCCCAATAATCTGAATAATTTCAGTCAGCGAACCACGATAACCCACAGTGAGTGCATGCTCACAGAAGGGCCAGTCAAAACCCTCTTTTGCCATGCCCAAAGCAATAATCAGATCCATATCATCGACATCTTCCATCCGGCGCAGATAAGCAACAATCTTGTCCCGGTCTTTTTGATGATCGTTGACCAGGTCAGCCACTTTAATTGTTTTTCCGTCTTTGAGTCGCTTTACAAAAATCACCCCGGTTTCAGCATCCTGTCGGCTCACCGTACCAATCATATCGAGGATGCTATCAACTTCCTTATGTTTATCCTTGGTCGATTCCCCGGCGTTGACATTGGGGATATGAAGAATGGTTTTTTTATCGGTGTCGAGCACCTCATCCATCGCACTCAAATACCGGCCTTGATAAAAGTGATACCCAATGCCCAGTGTTTTCATATGGGTATAACCATTGAGCTGTTCATAATAGTTATAAGTAACTTTAGAAAATTTTGCCTCATCTTCCGGCAGCAGTACCGGGACACTGTCCCCGCGAAAATAAGAGCCGGTCATTGCAATGATGTGGGCTGTTGTGCGCTTCATGATGGCGCGCAAGACTTCACCCAAGCGATTTTCAACATCGGCAGAGACATGATGAAACTCATCAATCGCCACCAAGGTGTGATTAAAGACCGACTCATCCACTGCATCAAAGGCAAACCGCAAAGTGGCGTGGGTACAGATCAAAATTGTTGCACTGGCATCGTTTAGAAAGTTTTTAAACGCACTGACCTTACTGGACTCTCCGCCCGGCGTGCATAGATTGTAATCGGGGTTAAAAACCCAGTCTGCAAAAAATCCGTGCTGGGTCAGGTTCGTTTCTTCAAAAGAACCCCCAATCGCACGTTCCGGCACCGCGACAATGATTTTTTTGAGTCCCTGATTAAAGAGTTTATCCAGTCCCAAAAACATCAAGGCGCGCGACTTGCCCGAGGCGGGCGGGGCTTTCAAGAGCAGGTATTGCGCGTTTCTCGCTTCAAAAGCCCGCGCCTGCATCTCCCGCATACCCATAAGATCCGTGGCTGTGCTTTGACCGGTTCGAGCGTAGCTCACATCGACAAGGTTGGGCATTTTTATTGCGTCTCCTCGCGAAGATGCTGACATAAACCGGCAATCGCCTCATTCACCAGTTCTTCCGAGCAAGTGGCGAAGGACTTAATCACCAGAGCGTGATTGAGCGTAATCACGTGGTCGATTCGTACCCAGCTGGGCTTGGGCAGTTTTCCCGTTTTTAATTGTTTGCTTAAAGCGATACTGTGTTTGTGATAGCCTCGGCTGGTGACGGGCAAAGCGATAAAATCCCCCTGCGAATCAGGCAGAGTGAGCGCCAGAACAGGGCGACGTTTCTGGGAAGACAAATCTGTGAATGGATACGGAATCAAGAGCAGTTCACCCCGCTTAAACATCGTTCCAGACCTCATCCTCATCGTTGTTCCAAACACCGGAAAGGCCATGCGTCTGGGCCTTCATCATATCATCCCACTCAGTGCGTTCTGTCCGCATCTTGAGAAAGGCGATAAAATCCAGAACCTCTTTCGCTTCTGTTTCGGGAAGCAAACGAATTTCTCTCTGAATCAACTCTACCGTATTCATCTTGTCCTCCATATCGGCTCTTGATTAACAAATCATATTGAATGTTGTGTGAGGTCGATTAAATGACCCTCGCGCTCAATGATAAAAATTATACCTACTTTCATGATTTTACCTCATTTTGAATCATTTCTTCATACAGTTTAAAGAGATATTCCAGCCGCTCTTCGTCGCTTTTGAATGGGCGCGCGCGATAACATTGCGCCACGGCCAAGTCTAAAGCGTGATGGGCCTGACGCAGGCCATCCGGCATCTTGTCCGGGTCGTAGAGTTGTGCCAAGGTTTTTTCAGAGTGCTGTTCGCGTTCCTCCAGCACCTTAAAAACATGGGTTTCGAGCGTGTTTTTTTGTGCCTCGGTAATTTCAGGGAAGGGAAAGGTGTTGTAACAAAGTGCCGAGGAATAACGGTAATCGGTTTTCAGACGACCCGCCACAGCACGCACCCAGGTCATGTGCATACGGGAGGATATGATGGCGAAGATGTAGGTAGGTGGGTCATAGATAGCACCCGTAGCATTCGAAACTATTGTTTTATTTGTTCCAATTCCAAAAGGTATATATTCGCGTCGTTCTGATGAGTGCAGAGGGACAATGATAGCATCGGAATCTATGTGCCTTATTTCACCGAATTTGTGTGGTGTATCAGATAATAATCTAGTCGCTGTTCTATTGCTATAGCTTCTAAATATACTGACACTATCTATTCTTGAGCTTATGGGTGGTATACGCTTCGCTAAGTCAAGCAAATCATCTGTGATCCAAATACACCAACGCTCTTTTCCATTTAAAAATTCATCAGCCCCTAAGTACCGCCTGATCAACTTGCCTGCATCAGGGTATTCTGCAAGTAATGCTATTTTTTCTGGAGTACTAATAATCAGGTTTCCTCCATCATTCGGCATGTTTCCAAACCTGAATTTTGGAAATTTTGATAATGGAATTTTTCGATCTTCAATAAAAATATTTTCAGAATCAATCAAATATGGATTTATGTTCTCTGCTCTATAACAAATTTGACCCTTAAAAAGTTGTTTTTGTTTCTTAGAGGCATTTCTAATTCCAACTACCACACATGTCACACCCGCGTTACTTTTAGCGTTGTTTGACCACTTAAAAGACTGGCAAGCGAATCCGATTTCAAGCTCCTTAAGCAAGTGTGGCCAAAGCGTCGCAACCTGTGTGCCTTGGCTGATAGAGTTTGTGGAAACAAAGGCAAATTGGGCTGTTGAACTTAGAATATATTCGGCAGCTTTCACAAACCAACACGCGATATAATCGAGATTGTTGTAGCCTTTGATGTGCCCCAACACTATTTTTACATCTGATTTTTGATTTTTGTCCTGATTTCTTGCTCCCAAATAAGGCGGATTCCCCAAAATATAGATCTCAAGCCCCTCATCTTTTGGACAAACCGTTTCCCAATCCAACCGTGTGGCATTGTTGCGAACGATACGTCCGCCATCCTGCAAGGGCAGTGTGGGATTTGCATCGCCAAACACCTCTTTGAACGCCAGGTTCATTTGATGCTCTGCCAGCCACAATGAAAGTTTTGCCGTTTCATGGGCGAAGTCATCCAGCTCAATGCCATAAAAGTGAGAAAGCCTAATCTGACTTTTAAATCGAAATGAGGTTTGATCTCCATACAAACGCTTAAACACTTCAATTTCGAGCCTGCAAAGTTCCTTGTAGGCAATAATCAAAAAGTTGCCAGAACCACAGGCAGGATCAAAAATACGCAGGTGATAAAGTCGATCCAGTAGTTTTGTTAGTTTTTTCTTGTTGTCTCCCGCTTCTTCCAATTCGGCGTAAAGATCATTGAGAAACAAAGGTTCAATGACCTTCATAATATTGACCACAGAGGTGTAGTGCATGCCCATGTTCCCCCGCTGCCCGTGATGCACCACGGCCTGAATCATAGAGCCAAAAATATCGGGGTTGATCGCTTTCCAGTTCAGTGTGCCACACTCAATAATAATCTTTCTCGATTTTGAGCTGAATGTCGGAACGGGGGAATTCGTGGCAAACAAGCCGCCATTGACGTAGGGAAAATCCTGAAGGAATTGTGGATAGGCTGACCGCTCACGCGCATTGAGCACGGCAAAGAGTTTTTGCAGGTAGGCTTGCAGATCGCTGCCATCTTGCGCGGTGTGAGAATCGACCGCTTTGCTGAACTGGTTTTCGGCAAAGATGCCCGTATCTTCTGCAAAAAAACAAAAAAGCAGGCGGGAGAGGAAAATATTCAGTGCGTGTCGATCCTCTTCATTGTCCGGCGGGTTGTCTTCCAGAATGAGGTCGTAGAGCCGCCCCATACGTTCCGCCGCCTTGATGTCCGCCGGATTTTCTCCCTGAAGCTGGGACTTCTCCATCCCCGCCCACGGCAGAAAAAAATCAAAGTGTTTTGTAAGGTCCAGAATCGGAATATCAAGCGTATCTTCGGTTTTTGTATCCAGCGATAGCAGTGTTTTAAAATCGGTCACAATGATAAAACGTGGATGATGCTTGATTATGGCGGAATCGTTTTTTAGCTTATCGATGAGGCTATGCAAATCTTCAAGAAGCTCTTTTTTAAAAAAGAGCTTCTTTTTCCATATAATTTCACCCGGAATTTTCGACAGATTATAGTCGCCCTTTTGTAATCGGGTAATGGAAGATCTTGGCTGGCCGTACGCAAGCAAAAGGTCGTAAATGAAGGTAGTCTCATCAAGGTTTTCTAAAAGTGATTGGATATTATTTTCTAATCTCTCAATATTCATAGATAGGGCCAGTGATGGAGAAGAGGGAAGAGCTAAATGTTGATTTTTTAGTACCTTGCATCATTTTGCAGTATGAGGAGTTTCCTTTTATTTATAGTTCTTGTCTCCGGCTAAAACCTACATCTTGCAGAGATATTTTTCAATACAAGCTTACAGTCACTTGAGGCATAGCGATTGGATCACTGCACAGATAAGAGTATATTAAAAATCACGCTTACAGGAAGGCTTTGTGCGATGCGGATGCCATCGTCAAGCTTCGTTTTTGGGTCAACTTGAAAGTGGTAATTTATAGCTGATTCGCCTTATTCCCTAACCCAACCATGACGTTCCCGGTGTACGTGTTCTCATCGAATCAAAGACATCTCTGACAGGTTCATCATTATCAAAATCAAATCTAGAAACTGCCTCTCCAAGATGTAGCAGTGAAATTGTAAAATCGTACTGATCGGAAACGCACACTATTTCTTCACAAGGTTCTTTGAACCAGACTCCAGGAGAATGCTTTTTACATTCCAACCCTCTTTCGGGATGAGCAGCTAGAGAAGACGAAGGTATTGGCACTGGTGGTACATTGGCTGTGCGGAAAAAAGCCCCCGTTTTGAGTGCTGAAGTACTAGACCGTGCCCAAAGAATAAATCCTCCTCTAGAGACAACCACCACAGAACGACGTTCAGTATATTCCGTCCAGCGAAGAGTTGCGGCAGTAAGGGACACTTTGTAACGCTCCTCGGCACACTTCCCAATGTCATCAAGGGTTGGTTTGACAGACGCATTAATCTGTCTACGAAAATCGCCAAAAGGCATTAAAAGAGTAGCAGCGAATTGATTCGCCTGATACTCAATTTGTCCATATTCGCTTTCCCAACGAAACATATCCTGTGGGCCACATTCGATACCATTGGGATAGTCATTTCTATGTATGAGATAGTGGCCTAGTTCATGAGCAAGTGTGAAGTTGATCCGTCCCTTAGAGCAAACATCTTTGTTATAGAAAATTCCCCACCCTTTTTTATTTTGTGGCGCTCGAAAGAGAGCACCATCAAACCCAGGCAGAGAATCACCCTTGACCACCGTGATAGGGTCATCTGGAAAAACTTGGCGTGAGTATTCTTTTGCTACTTGCTCAACATTAACGGGAAAGTAATCTGCACCACAGGTCGCTCTAAGAATATCCGTCAGGTTAATGGCCCAGTGTTTAGGTGAAAGCCGCTTCTTCATCCATCCTCATCCCACAGCTCAACCATCCGCCGAAATTTTTCTTTTGTTTTTGAGTCCATATTTCGGTATTTACGATAAAAGCTTTTGTCACTGGCATCTTCTTTGGCTATGGAGTGTCCCTCGTCCATTAGATACTCAATGGTCGTTCCAAGTACCTTTGCAATTTTGGTGATTTTCCCAGCCGATGGGCGTGGTGGAGTTTTATTTTCTAACTCCCATATATAACTTTTGCTCGAATCTGTCAGCTCAGCCAATTTGTCGAGTGTATAGCCTCGCTCTTTTCTAAATTTCCGGATTTTTTCTCCTAAGGTACTACTCATCAACAACTTCTCTCCTTATTTTTTTGTTCGGAATAGACGTATTTTAAACACTTGACTTTAAAACATCAAGCGAATACTATGTTCTGAGTACCGAATAAATTATAACAGAATTCAAAAGTTAAATAAGGAGGGTTGCAATGAGTAAAGGGCCAAAAACACACCATGTTGTTCCAAATACTAATGGCGGCTGGGATGTAAAGCGTGGAGGAGGAGAACGTTCCAGCAAACACTTTGACCGAAAGTCAGATGCTATTGATTGGGGACGCAACGTAAGTCGCAACCAGGCAACTGAATTTCGCATTCACAATCAAGATGGTCGGATTTCACAGTCCGACAGCCATGGGCATGATCCCAATCCCCCAAAAGACAAAAATTAAAAGAAGTGAAAAAATGAAAAATTATTCTGATCAAAATAGGAGGACAAGTCATGGGGAACGATAAGAATATAGTCACAATCATCGTAGAGGGTACCCCACACGAGTGGCCGAAAGTCGAGATCACATATGAGGAGGTGGTCACTCTTGAGGTACCTGGCTACACGGCAAACTCAAACATTACCTATTCTGTGGGATATGAAAGAGGCCAGGGAAATAAGCCGGAAGGCACTCTGTCCCCCGGTGCATCGGTAAAAGTTAAAGAAAGGATGGTCTTCCGTGTTTCAGAAACTGGTCAGTCATAACAAAGATTTACAACGATTAATTGATAAAGGTTACGCAGTAACCTTTGATTCCAATTGTCTGGTCATACGTGATATTTCGTACTTGGATCATAATCTGGAAAAACAAATCGGTTCAATTGTTGTAAAGCTGAAATTTATTGATAAAAATCGGTTTGAGCAAAATGATCATCAGATCTACTTTGCTGGGTCGGCACCCTATGATCTTGATGGGAAACCGGTACGGAGCCTTGGCGGTGGCCCACATTCAATAGACTTAAGTGAAGCGTGCAAAGATGTTGTCGTGCAACGCTCATTCTCAAACAAGCCTAAACCCGCAGATAAGTATGACGATCACTTTCATAAAATTAAGACTTATGTCGGTTTCATATCTGGTCCTGCTATACACCGATATGGTGATGACGCGTCCCCATACACATTTCGCGTAGTGGAAGAAGCGACTAATGACTCAGTCTTTAAGTTTCGAGATACTCTTACTAGTAGAGCTGAAATTACGGACTTATCAAAGAAGTTTAAAGATGATGTCATTGCGATCATCGGTCTAGGTGGAACTGGGGCATATATCCTAGATTACCTTGTGAAGACACCGGTGCGTGAAATACGGGGCTATGACCATGACCAGTACCACGTCCACAATGCTTATCGCTCGCCAGGTCGACTTGATGAATTGGAGCTGGGAATGTCTAAAGCAAAGATTTATCAAGCGCGTTACGATAATTTTCGTGCTGGACTTACTCTTGAGGACAAATTTATTGATTCTTCGTGTGTGGGTGTTCTCAATGGTGTGACTTTTGTCTTTGTGTGTGTCGACAATGGAATAGCACGTGCTGAGATACTGGACCTCCTTTTGGAAAAGAACGTTCCATTTATAGATGTTGGTATGGGGCTAAAACGAAAGGATGGTGCTTTGAGTGGGATGATGCGTACAACTTATTTCCCTGCAGATCATGCACAAAAAGTACGAAACAAGAGATGGGTGAACGAATTGGAAGACCCAGAGAATCTTTACAAAACGAATATTCAGATTGGTGAGCTTAACGCGTTCAATGCCAGCATGGCCGTTATCAGATTTAAGCAGCTAAGAGGCTTTTTTTACGAAGAAGAACCCTACTTCAATACCTTGTTCAACATCGGATCATTATCGACCATGAGGGAATCCACTCTCAATGAAGATTGACTTAGAGCATGTCTACTATATGCCGAAAGAGTTGAAGCCCGGAGTCTTGTATGTTTCAAAAGAATTCAAGACCGCAGCACATCTTTGCGCATGCGGTTGCGGGGCAAAAATAAGGACACCATTAGCACCTACTGAGTGGTCACTTGAGGAGACTGACAAAGGGCCAACACTCCACCCTTCGGTTGGTAACTGGCAGCAAGTTTGCCAATCTCATTACTGGATATATCGGGGCGAAGTTAAATGGTCCGAGAAATGGACATCCGGACAAATCGCCGGAGGTCGCCGTGGTGAAGAAGAACGCAGACGTGTCTACTATGACACCCTTGATCGACAACATGGTGGGGCAATGCAAAAACTTTGGCTTTGGATCAAGAGCATTTTCAATTAAAGGGGGGAGTAACTACCGTAGTATCCGTTGAAGAATGAATCACCTCAATCTCGTACTTTTTTCGACAGCGGTAGTCCCCCAACCTAAATTACCAATGCACTACCCCGTGGCAAGACCACGGGGTAGTGCAAGTTGAAATAGAGAAGTTGTCTTTTAATCGCTAATTTATCGAATGCCGTTAGTAACCTTGGACAGATGTGAGTACACCAAAAACCAAGACTTCAGGAAGAAGCTTGGATAAATTGAAACATTTCCAACCTGAAGAGTTCTTCCCGCTATACGTAACAAAAGTGATTGATTCCTAGGATTTGTGAGGATCATGATCCATCCTGCTTTTTCCGAAGAAAAAGGAGGAGAAATGATCCAAGCAAGCTTAAGCGTCAACAACAACCCACCGAGCAATAAAAA
>JAJDBG010000062.1 GCA_029261475.1 Nitrospinaceae bacterium | reverse complement strand
GCAGGAGCTGGAGCGGGTGCAGGAGCTGGAGCGGGTGCTGGTGCAGGAGCTGGTGCTGGCGCAGGTGCAGGTGCTGGCGCAGGTGCAGGTGCTGGCGCAGGTGCAGGAGCTGGTGCTGGCGCAGGTGCAGGAGCTGGAGCTGGAGCAGGAGCTGGAGCAGGAGCTGGAGCAGGAGCTGGAGCAGGTGCAGGTGCTGGTGCAGGAGCAGGAGCAGGTGCAGGTGCTGGTGCTGGTGCTGGTGCTGGTGCAGGTGCTGGTTCAGATGCCGGAGCCGGTGGATTTTTAATCAACTCGATTTGGGCTTTTGCATCTTCGGAATTTTTCGGGCTGTTGGGGTAAAGGTTCAAAAATTCCTGATACGCTTCAATCGTATTGGTATGTCTGACACCCTCATAGATCTTGTCCTGCAAAAGTTCTATATTAAGGCCGATCCTCTCTTTTTCTCTTGGGATGGCAAGTTCTTGCGCTTGGGTCAGGCTTTTTATAGCGGCGTCCAAGTCCTTTTTGTCTTCCTGAAGTGCCGACTGGAACTTCAGGGCATTTATCAGATTGTCTTTTATTTTGGAGTCTTCTGGCGCGATTTCCAGAGCTGTTTCAAATTCAAAAACAGATTGCGGGATTTGGTCACTGGCGTAATAGGCAAGCCCAAGGTTGTTACGGGCCTCAAAGGATTTGGGGTGGTTTTTCAAAAATTGATTCCAAAACTTTATAGCCTCTTGGATATGTCCCGCATTTTGCAATTGAAGTGCTTGTGTATACAATTCCTGGTCGGATTGTGGGATGTCTACAGGGGGCACTGTCCACAGTCGTGTCTCGGGTGTGGCGCATGAAAAAGCGAATAGACAGAAAAGTAGGCCGAGAAGCAATTTTTGTAATGAGTTCATAGAATATAGTACTTTTAGTTTCATGAAGTTTATAATACCTAATATTTTTATTTCGTCAATAATTCAATAATTCTTGACTTGAACTTGAATTAAAGTACCCTAAAAAAGCAACTTCACTGGGGGCGTTTACAATACGACTGAGAATCCATGCTCTGGATGACCCCTTGAACCTGATCTGGGTAATGCCAGCGTAAGGAAAGTGATTTTGGGGATTTATGTTTAGTTTTATTAAGTTAAAGGTTGATTTGAGTTCAAATTAGCGACATTGGCTGATGGCTGGAAGCACCTTTCACTGAATTCCCCCTAATTTACGCTTTACCATTGAAGCTGCACACCCCCAAAGGGTTTGCGGCTTTTTGTTTTTTGGAGGACCTGTCTTGTTTTTGACTATAAACGGCGAGGGGCGAGAGGTGAGTGCTTCCACCGTATCCGAATTGTTAGAGGAACTTGAGATGGGGGCTAAGCACATTGCCGTTGCGCTCAATTTCCAGGTAGTGCCTAAATCGAAGCATTCCTCCACAGCACTCAATGCCGACGACCGAGTCGAAATTGTTCACGCGGTTGGTGGGGGTTGCGGATCTATTAACTGAATGAATAGGGTGACATTAGATAATGACCGAACAAAGTAACTCCAGTGTTTTAAAAATTGGGGACCGTACTTTTAAATCACGTTTGATTGTGGGAACGGGTAAGTATGCGACTTTTGAGCAAAACCGTAAAGCCCTGGAGATTTCAGGCGCAGAAATGGTGACCGTTGCTGTCCGTCGAATCGAGCTGGATAAAAGCAAAGAATCGATCCTGAATTATATCGATCCTGAAAAATATCAATTATTGCCAAATACCGCAGGATGCTACTCGGTCAAGGAAACGGTGATGACATGCCAGTTGGCCCGCGAGGCGGGGCTTGGAAATATGGTTAAGGTCGAAGTCATCGGCGACGAAAAAACATTGTTTCCTGATAATGAAGCTACTTTAGAAGCATCTGAAATTCTTGTGAAAGAGGGGTTTCAAGTGCTTCCGTATTGCACCGACGATGTTATTTTATGTAAAAAACTGGAACAGATTGGGTGTTCGGCAGTCATGCCTTTGGCGGCACCGATTGGTTCGGGTTTGGGTGTTTGTAATCCCTACACTATCCGACTTATTTTGGAGGCAGTCAGCGTTCCTGTCATTGTCGATGCGGGTGTGGGCACGGCTTCCGATGCTTGTTCGGCTATGGAGCTGGGGATCGACGGACTCTTGATGAATACGGCGATTGCATGCGCAAAAGATCCTTTGAAAATGGCATTGGCCATGAAATTGGGAACGGAAAGCGGTCGTCTGGCCTACGAAGCGGGGCGCATCCCAAGAAAGTTGTACGCCTCGGCGAGCAGTCCCCTGGATGGCATGATAGATGTTTGATGCAGGCAAGATGGGCTTGAAAGAGTAAGAAAAGCCCCGACTTCCTATAGAAAAAAGGGCGACCTTGAGTCAATCGGAAACTTTTTTGAAAAGCTTGTCTCTATATGTTATCACCGATCGTAGCTTAGTGGGTGATGCTGACTTTCTCCCGGCACTGGAAACTGCCTTGCAAGCTGGGGCACGATGCATTCAATTGCGCGAGAAAGATTTGAACTCCAAGGACTTGTATTCGCTTGCATCGGAAGTTAAAAAGCGAGTCGCAAAGTACGGCGGTTTTTTGTTCATCAATGACCGCGCCGATCTGGCTCATCAGCTGGGTGCCACGGGTGTTCACCTGACGGAAACAAGTCTTCCTGTGGGAGAAGTTAAGCAAAAATATCCCGAATTGAAGATCGGGGTCTCCACGCATTCGCTGGAGAGAGCGAGAGAAGTAGAAGCACAAGGGGCCGATTTCATAACGTACGGTCCTGTGTTCGCGACCCCATCAAAAATGCAATACGGTCCGCCACAAGGAATTGACCGATTGAGAGACGTTGTTAGCAAGACAGATTTTCCTGTTCTCGCGCTAGGCGGCGTGAAATTAAAAAACCTATCCGAGATTCAAAAAACGGGCGCACATGGCATTGCCCTCATTTCTGCAATCTGGACAGGCTCTGATATTTATAAAAACACTTTGGAATTTTCCAATATTCTTCTAAATGAGGGCAAGATTCATGACATCCAATAACGGATCTAACGGCAGTAAAGAAATAAAAATAACGACAGACCCCATTTCGCCCAATTCAAAAAAAGTTTATGTCAATGGAGAGTTGAACCCGGACATGCGTGTACCGTTTCGGGAAATCACCCTCTCTGTTCCGCCGGCTACTTCCAGTAATGGCAGTAGCAATGGTAATGGCAATGGAGGTGGGATTGCTGTCCCGAACGAAAAGATTTTGGTTTATGATACCTCGGGACCCTACACCGATCCCACTGCAACCATCGATATCAGAAAAGGTCTGGAGCCTCTTCGTGCCGATTGGATTCGCGGACGTAACGATGTTGAGGAATATGAAGGGCGCGCTATTCAGCCCATAGACAATGGCTTCCGCAATAGCAATGGCATTCCTGAAGTTGAAAAATTCCCACGTGAAGGACGCAGAGTCCTCCGTGCAAAAGCGGGATGCAATGTCAGCCAAATGCATTACGCCTTGAAGGGAATGATCACCCCGGAGATGGAATACATTGCGATTCGTGAAAACCAAAAACGCGCGGCGATCAAACTGGACCCGGAAAGGGAAAGCCGATTGAAAGGCAACTCTTTCGGAGCTTCTATTCCCGATGTGATCACGCCTGAATTTGTTCGTGATGAAATCGCTCGCGGACGCGCCATCATCCCAAACAACATCAATCATCCAGAATCAGAGCCGATGATCATCGGCCGGAATTTCTTGGTCAAAATCAACGCCAACATTGGCAACTCGGCGGTCACCTCATCCATTGACGAAGAAGTCGAGAAGATGGTTTGGGCGACACGTTGGGGCGCAGATACGGTGATGGATCTTTCGACGGGCGATAATATCCACGAAACGCGCGAATGGATTCTGCGCAATTCCCCCACGCCTATCGGCACGGTTCCGATTTATCAGGCACTCGAAAAGGTCGGCGGCAAAGCAGAGGACTTGACCTGGGAGATCTATCGCGACACTTTGATAGAGCAAGCTGAGCAAGGAGTGGACTACTTCACCATCCACGCTGGTGTATTGCTCCGTTACGTTCCGATGACCGCGAAGCGGATGACGGGTATCGTTTCACGCGGTGGTGCAATCCTCGCCAAATGGTGTCTTGCGCATCACAAAGAAAATTTTCTCTACACTCATTTTGAAGACATCTGCGAGATCATGCAGGCCTACGATGTTAGTTTCTCATTGGGCGATGGTTTGCGACCGGGTTCCTCGGCAGATGCGAACGATGAAGCGCAATTCTCCGAACTCAAAACTCTTGGCGAGTTGACCAAAGTTGCCTGGAAATACGAAGTTCAAACGATGATCGAAGGTCCCGGCCATGTGCCCATGCACCTCATCAAGGAGAATATGGATTTGCAATTGAAGGAATGTGGCGAAGCCCCTTTCTACACCCTCGGACCGCTGACCACAGACATTGCACCGGGATACGACCACTTCACCAGTGGTATCGGCGCGGCGATGATAGGCTGGTTTGGTTGCGCCATGCTTTGTTATGTGACTCCTAAAGAGCATCTCGGTTTACCCGACCGCGACGATGTTAAGGAAGGCGTTATCACCTACAAAATTTCTGCGCATGCCGCCGACGTTGCCAAAGGCCATCCTGGCGCACGCCTGCGAGATGATGCTCTGAGCAGGGCCCGGTTTGAATTCCGATGGGACGATCAGTTCAATCTATCGCTTGATCCTGAGAAAGCGAAAGATTTTCACGATCAAACCTTGCCTTCAGACTCAGCAAAGACGGCGCATTTTTGTTCAATGTGTGGACCACAATTCTGTTCGATGAAGATAACTCAAGATGTGCGCGACTATGCAGAAGAGCAGGGCGTGGATGACAAAACTGCGCTGGCCGCAGGGATGGAAGAAATGTCCCAGACCTTCAAGGAAAGCGGAAGCGAAATATACTCTCGTCCCGCTACAGCAAAAAGCGAATAGAAACAGACTTGTAGCTATTGATTACAGGGGCTGGTAGATGTTATTATCTGCTAGCTCCTGTATCTAAAGCTTGATCGGAGTCAAGGCGAACGCCTTTCGTCAATAAAGAATTTTCCTTTTTGATCAAATACATCCCGTAGCTTACAGCAGAGTTCCTGAATTTTTAGATCACCCTTTTATAAGCAATCCCTCGTTTTATATCGCAAATTATTTGTGATTTCCTAACCGGAAACTACTGAGTTCCTTTCGGCTAGCGTCGATAAATTTTCTTATATTTGACACCATGAAAACCATTTATATAAAACAAGGGCAGGAAATTATGAGGGAAGGCTCCGTAGCCGATTGTGCTTATATCATCGCATCGGGGAAAGTTGAGGTCTTTAGAACGGATGTTGATGGAGAAAAAAAAGTGTTAGGGGTTTTGAGAGATGGCGATATATTTGGAGAAATGGCACTCATCGATGGTCTGCCCCGTTCAGCGTCCGTAAGAGCATTGGTAGATAGCTCCGTCAATGTTCTCACAAAGGATGTGTTTAATACAATGTCCGATAAAAACCCCAAAGCCTTGATGCCTATTCTTAAGGTGTTGGTTTCCAGACTACGCTCAACTCTTGATATTCTTGGAGATACGGGAAGTGATTCAAGAAGAAATGCCAGCTGACAGGAAAAGCAATTTCCTCTCTCTCGAAAATATTCATTTTCAATCAGTTGTTTTGAAAGAATAACAAACTCACTGAGATTTTTATCTCATCAGAAACTATGAATTCAATATTGACGCAACCGCCCGAGCTTTTAGCTCCCGCAGGCAGTCCCGAAAAATTACGTTACGCCTTGGCCTATGGTGCCGACGCTGTGTACGCGGGCATACCAAAATTTTCACTTCGCGCTCGCGAAAATGGATTTAACAATGTCTCGATGAAGGAAGCCATTCGCTTCACACAAAGTCAGGGCAGGAAAATTTTTGTGACTGCAAATATTCTGGCTCCTAATCGAAAAGTCGATTCTTTTGAAAAGTCACTTGCCGAATACGCCGAGGAAGGACCCGACGCTTTTATCATGGCCGATCCGGGGATGATTGATTTTGCTGTTCGCAATTTCCCTCAAATCCCGGTGCATCTTTCCGTGCAGGCAAATGCCATCAACTGGCCGACTGTCGCTTTTTGGCGCGACCGGGGTGTGCGCAGGATCATCCTTTCCCGCGAGTTGTCTATGGAGGAGATCCAGGTCATCCACGAAAAAGTGCCAGACATCGAACTCGAATCGTTCGTGCATGGCTCGATCTGCATTGCTTATTCGGGACGCTGTTTGTTGTCCAATTATTTCAATCATCGCGATGCCAATCAGGGAACCTGCACCAACAGTTGCCGTTGGGAATTCAACGTTTCCGAAGACAAGGGCTGCGAAACTCCAGCTAGCAAACCTCTCGACGGTCGCTATTTCATTGAAGAAACCGGGCGACCGGGTGAGCTCATGCCGATTGAAGAGGACGAACATGGAACCTACATCATGAACTCCAAGGATCTTCGCGCGGTTGAAATTTTAAATGAGCTTCGTTCTGCGGGTGTGTGTTCATTCAAAATCGAAGGTCGATCCAAATCGATTTATTACTTGTCTCTCATCACCGGAATTTATAGAAGGGCGATAGAGGACATGGTTCGCGGCAAAAAATTTGACCCGGCTCTTTTGAACGAGATTGATAAAACCGCCAACCGTGGTTTCACCTCCGCTTTTTTGATCTCCAATTCGAATCACAAGACAGAGCGATTTGACACGCCTCAAGAAACCAACCAACCGCAAATTTTTGCAGGACAGATTCTGGAAGATCGACCGGGTGGCTGGGCATTGGCAGAAATTAAAAATCGCATAGAGGTAGGCGATACGGCAGAATACATTTCTCCCGGCAAGCGACAAACGTTCAAGATTCAGGCGATGGAAGATAAAACGGGAAACGCTATAGAAGTAGCGCATGGCGGTAATGGAGCGGTGTGGATTCAATGTGGCTTTCAGGCTGAGCCGTATTCTCTGCTCAGTCTCATTGTTGCACCAGCGGCTCAACCGGTGATTTAATCGGGAGGATCGTCGAAAGTAATCGGGCGATGTTTTTTCCCCAGCTCGCCCAGCATGATCCCGACAATGACAATGATGATAACGACAACGACCAGCCACTCGCTGAAGGTGTCGATGCGGTATTCAAAAATGTCTCGCGCTAGATAGCCGTCGAAAGCTAGAGCTATAGGGATCAATAGAGTGAGAGTAAGCAAACGAATCATTGCAAAAAAATCCTGGCCCGGTTTTGTGAATCGAAAAAAGAGAATGTAGATTGTCCGGTTATGAATCAAACGGACAAATGTTATTATATTTACGTTTTCGTGAAACTGAAATACAATTAACACGCAAATTTAAAAAGCGTACTTTTAAAAGCACTGACAGTTCATCAAGTCCCCTGGAGAAATCAATGGGAATCCCATTAAAGCAAGCCCTTAAAGTAGGTGTCTACGTCTTTCGACAAAAGATGAAAGAAAAAAAACAATATCCTCTCGTGCTCATGCTAGAGCCATTGTTTCGCTGTAATCTCGAATGCGTTGGTTGCGGGAAAATTCAGAAGCCCAACGAGATTCTGCAACAAAATTTATCGGTGACGCAATGTTTAGAGGCCGCTCGTGAGTGCGGTGCGCCCGTTGTGTCCATCGCTGGCGGGGAACCCTTGATGCACCCGAATATTGTGGAGATAGTGGAAGGCCTGATCGCACAGGGCCGCTACATCTACCTTTGCACCAATGCCTTACTGCTGGAAGATTACCTCGACAAGCTTCCCGTCTCCCCGCAACTGGTATTGTCGATCCACCTCGACGGACTCGAAGAAGAACACGATCGCATTGCCGCCAAGGCAGGCACTTTCAAAATTGCAGTAGAAGCTATCAAAAAAGCCAAAGCACGCGGTTTTCGAGTGACCAGCAACAGCACCTTCTTCGAAGGCTCCACTGTGGATATGGCTGAAGAGTTCCTCGACTTTCTGAAACCACTCGGAGTCGATGCGATGACGGTTGCCTCCGGTTTCAGTTATCCCGACGCACCCGATCAGGAACATTTTTTCGGTAGAGAAAAGACGCGGGATTTTTTTCGCGAGCTGATAGCGCGCGGTAAAAGCAAAGGCAAGAATTGGGACTTCAACCACTCTCCGCTCTACCTTGAATTTTTGCAAGGCAAGAAAGAGTACGATTGCACCCCTTGGGGAAACCCGAACTACTCCGTCCTGGGCTGGCAAAAACCCTGTTACCTGCTCGACGAAGGTTACACCAGTACTTTCAAAGAATTGATCGAAACCACCGACTGGGAAAACTACGGTCACCGCAACAACGAAAAGTGCAAAGATTGCACCGCTCATTGCGGTTACGAAGCCACCGCAGTGGCCGACTCCACCAGCAGTATCGGTGGCATGCTCAGTTCCGCCAAAGCACTCTTCTAGCCACAAATTGATTGTGCTACTCCGGCCCTGTGCCGGAGCGGCACGAAGAGCACTCTTAGAATTTGAAAGTCGTGGAGAAGTAGGTGTGGAGTGTGTTTCCTGCGCGAGGTGAAGTGGGAGCGTTCTTCTGAAATTCTCCATCGATTCGATAGTAAAGCCCACCCGCCAGTGCAATATTCGGGCAAACCTGCCATCGGCTCCTCAGAACGACCTGATGTCCCAGAAAACCACCCGAGTTGCCCGACCGATCCCGTATCCCCGAAGCACCCTGCCAGGCATCCGTATTTGAAGCCAGCCACAGAGCGCGATAACCAAACTCAGCCCAAACATTTTTGTTAGGCCGAACCCGCAACCTCATGCCCGGTGAACTTAGATTGGAGCGCACAAAAGCCGTGTAGATATCTGTTGGCCCATAATCCCCCGCATTGAGACCCGCCAGACTGTCGAAACCGTCACTGTCGCCATCGTTCGGATCATCGTCACCGCTGGCAAAATCGTATTCCAGCAGAAGTCGAGGTTTCCACATTCCCCGAAAAGTGTATCCCGCTTGAGCGTGAACAAAATAAGCCAGGTGATCCAGGTCTGCCGTGTCCGTAGCCAGCGTCGAAGCACGTACCGTTCCCGCCTGAATCATTGATTCCAGTTCAAAATCGAAACGCTCGCTTTCAGCCTTTCGGTAGAGACGCATTCCCGTCGTGTATAGATCACGGTCGCGAGTGGCTCGGCTCGCCGAGTCCTCCTCATTGAAACCGAAGAAGAAAAGTTCCCCCGTCGCACCAGCGAACAAGCGCGGTAGAGAAAGGTAAGAGCCCCATAAGATTTCATTAAAAGACTCCTCATCAAACACAGCCTTGTTGCTCAAAAGCTCTCGCGTTGTCGAAGGCTCCCGATTGATCGGCAGAGTGAAAATCGTGCGAACTTGAGTGCCGTCGTTCCCCGTCCACTTCCAGTCCAATCCCGTATAGGCCTGCGTGTTGTTGCGGAATCCGTTTCGACCGATGAGGCGGCGCGAACCAATGTCCATCGTGAAACGCCCCGCCCGTAAGAAACTGTCGCTCCCCTCAGCGAAGAGATTTTTTTCAGACCAGCCCACATAGCCTTGCAAAAGCTCCGCCGCATTGACAATGTTGACATTGATGCGAGAACCCGTGTCGTTCAGCAGAGCACGCGAGTCTCCCATCTCAAGACGTATTTTGAAGCGTTCGTTGATGTTCCATCGCGCGTTCAGAAAAGTGCGAAGCAAGAGAGCCTGATCGCTTCCGTCGCTTCCGGCGCGGAACTGATGATCGATGGTTTCGTATTGAATACGATGCTTGCCCCAGAAAGCCACGCCCTCAGGCAAATTCAGGGAATCTTCCAAACGCCAGATTTTCTCAGCGGCGCTAACCGTGGTGCCAGTGAGGAAGGCGAAGAAGCAGAAGACAGCGAGAAAAAAATACTTTGTTTTACCCTTGATTGATTTCATATTTTTAACCATCCATTTTCAGGAGGATTGATTTTACCAGCGACCCGTATCCAGGCAAGACATTCAATGTTGCCGAGCTTATCCAATAAAGTATTCCCTAAAATACAGAAGTTTATCAGTAAAAAAAATACTAATAAAAAGGAATTGAACCATGGATTAATTCGATTGCCCTATAGGTGTTTTTCCTAAGGTGAGAAGATCGTGTCAAGTCCTGTCATTAGAAGGGATCAATCCTGAATTGAAATAAACGCACGGCGGCGGCACCAGACCCCCATCCAATCGTCCTTGCGAGGAGGCGTGAGCCAAAATGTAGGGCAAGCTTTAGCGAGCCCACTTAAATAAAACTTTCCTTACATTTCTAGGGATACACAGCTTGCTGTGATATTCCTGAACAGCGGCAATCCACCGGGCCAAGCCCGGCTGGAATAGAACCATTCAAAATACCGTCCCTTTACAATGGAAACATTCTATATGGACCCCGCTCCGGCGGTTGGATGCAAAAAAACAAAACCCCATCCAATCGTCCTTGCGAGGAGGCGTGAGCCGACGTGGCAATCCATTTTGACTTTATGTTTTCAGAGGAAAGAGAAGAGGAAGTGATATCAGCTAAAATGGATTGCCGCGCTCCCTGCGGTCGTTCGCAATGACGAAATCTATCCCTACATTTCTATCCCAAAGGGCTTGAATGACTTTTGAAAAAGCTTCACCTGCCCAAAGCGCATAAGTTGGAAGTTTGTTACGAACTAACTTTTTCCAACAATCTGGGATAAAGGTCAGCCAAGTGTGCGTGATTGGCTAAGAAATTTTTCAATAGCATGAAAAAAAATTATTAGGCGATCAATTGTAAATTTTCGCGTTATTATAACGGAGTTGTTGGCGATCTCGCTGTTAAAAATCGGCACTCCCTAATAATTAATTCTAATGAAAGCAACCCTTCTGTGACAGCTTCTGTTTCATGCAAAGAAATCAGCGTGCCGAATACACCTTTCCGGTTTCGCCTGGGTGATGTGGCGGCTTTGTCTGTGCTGTTTTTTGCCTGGTTGATATTTTTTATTCCGGTTCTGTTTCAACAGCAGTCGTTTTTCTTTCGAGACATCCTGCATTTTGCGTATCCTATGAAGCATTTCATCCACGCGGCTTTGCAGAGTGGGGACTGGCCGTTCTGGTGGCCTTCGATTCATGGCGGGGTGCCTTTTCTTTCGCTTCTGCATCCGGGTGTGCTTTATCCGCTCAATGTTTTATTTCTGGGTGATGATTTCACCTGGAGCTTCAACCTTTTCGTTTCCCTGCATTTTTTGATTTTATCGGTGGGCTGTTATTTCCTCGGCAGGGCGATGGGTTTGTCTTTTTATGCCGGGATCGCTTGCGGTCTCACGGCCTTGTGGGGCGGATTTTTTCTTTCGCTCTCGCAGTTGCACAATCATTTTCAGGCGGCGGTCTGGTTGCCCTGGATTCTTTTTTTCTTCGGTCAGTTTTTGCAGAAGGGCGGGCGGGCGCGGTTTCTCTCTGCCATTGTGGTTTTTGTGTTTCAGGTGCTGGCGGGGAGTCCTGAATATTGCTTGCTGACGACGGCTCTGTTATTCGCACAAACAACGTTTTTATCTGGTCGGTCGGGCCGTCAGGGTGTTTTTAAATCGTACCTCCTCATTGGGTTGGGAACGGCTTTCACGCTTGGGCTTTCTGCGATTCAGCTATTGCCGACTCAAATGGCGATCCCGAATACGGTGCGTGATGGCGGTCTGCCGTTTGCGAGTGCGACGATGTGGTCTTTGCCTTTCAGGGGTTTTCTGACTTTTTTACTACCGCATGATTTCAATGGTTTCATGAGCGATCCTGCTTTGCGAACGGATTACTTCATCCTCAGTCCTTATATGGGATGGTTCCCGATGTTGTTCCTCGTCGCGGGTTTGTTGATTGCAAGGAGCCGTATTTTTTATTTTTGGTTGAGCGTTTTTTTCGTCGGTTGTTTTTTCGCGCTCGGTCGTTACAATCCTGTTTACGCTTGGCTTTACGATGGGCTTCCTTTTCTGGACTGGTTTCGTTACCCGGAGAAATTTTTGATGCTCTCCGCCTTCGCTGGCGTTTTTCTTGCCGGACTTGGGGTGGACGCTCTCACACGGTGGGCGCGCACTCACGCGCATGAACTGAGCTGGACGTTGTCCGCTTTTGTGGTCGTTGCTTTGGGTCATTGGGCAGTGGATGATTTGAACGCTTTGGCTTGGCAGACTTTTACAGGACTCATTTTTGCGCTGGGTCTGTTGGTTTTGCATTCGAAAGATTTGTTGAGCGGTTGTGCGCTAAAGGGGGGATTGACGATTCTTATCGCTCTGGACCTTTTGCTGAAAAATGCTCCGCTGGTCCCGTTGATTCAGGCAAGCTTCTTCGATCGACCGCCAGTGGTTTTTGCACAATTGGCAGATCGCAAACCGGGGTATCGATTTTATAGCGGCCCTTTATTAGAGCGCAAAAAAATTCCGACGAAGAATGCTTTTCCGAGAGAAACGAATTTACTGCTCGGTCATCTGGCTTTGAAGGATCAACTTTATCCGAATCTGGCGACGCATTATGGCCTGGAGTTCATCGACGGGATCACGGGCTGGGGCTTGAAAGATGCGGAGATGTGGACGGCGATATTCGTCTCCTCACCACCAGAAAAACGTCAACGAATGCTCGAACGTGGAAACGTTCGCTATTGGACCCGTATTGAAAAGACGCGCTCGGGTCTCCCTAAAGGCGAACCTTCCATTGTCGAAATGGAGCAGGCTCTGCCTCGCGCTGTGCTTGTTCCGAAGGCTCGGTTCAGCGGCAGTTATCGACTCACGAATCTATTCCATAGTGATGGTTTCGAGCCAGAAAAAGAGGTTTTATTGTCTGAACCTTTCGCTGAATTCCCTGTCAGTGAAAAAGAATTTTCAGGTGAGGTGGATTCGATTGAGTATTCCCCCAATCGGGTCAGTATTCGGACGAAGCAAAATGATTTTGGGTATCTGGTGCTTTTCGATTCCTTTTTCCCGGGTTGGTCGGCAACGTTGGATGGCAAGGGCGTGCCGATTTTACGCGGCAATTATTTCTATCGGGCAGTGGCCCTTCCGCCGGGTGAGCATGTGCTTCGCATGGAATACCGTCCGGATGGATTTTCGGCCGGGCTTTTCATCAGCCTGAGCGCTGTTTTTGCATTGTTGATGGCATTGTTCAATCGTGACTTCCGGCGAATCTGGCTTTGATATTAAAGTCGCGCCTTGAGAATGCCGAATGGGTATGTTAGTGGATATGTTTAGGATATTTATTCAAATCTCTTTGGTCCAGGAACAGACCCATATGGAATTAAGGGCTTGCGAGTTGTCTTCGAGCAAGACTGCATTTTAATTTTCGGGATCATTTCCCTTTTCAGGATAGTGAAAAACTCATGGCAAGAAAAATTTTGGTGACGGGTGGTGCTGGTTTCATTGGTTCGCATACGGTGGATGCCTTGATCGAGCAATGCGGTGATACCGTTCGTGTGTACGATAACCTGACCCCGCAAGTTCACGGCCCGAACGCTGTGCGTCCAGAGCATTTGCATTCCGACGCAGAATTCATTCAAGGCGATGTGCGCGACCGCGATTCTCTCAAGAAAGCCCTTCAGGGAATGGACGCTGTTATCCACGACGCGGCCGAGGTGGGTGTGGGGCAGTCCATGTATTCCATTGAACAATACGTTTCCAGTAATGTCGGTGGAACAGCGACTCTTTGGGACATTCTTGTGAACGATCCTCATTCGGTAGAAAAAGTTTTGGTCGCCAGTTCGATGAGTCTCTATGGAGAAGGACGTTATCGTTGTGAAGAACATGGAATCGTCACCCCCAAACCGCGCAAGGAAGAGGATATGCAGGCGGGGATTTGGGAATGCCTCTGCCCGGAATGCAACGCACCGGTTCGCCCATCTCCAACGGATGAAAACAAGGAACTCGATAGCTCCTCGGTTTACGCGCAGAGCAAGCGCGATCAGGAAGTCTATTCATTGATCATAGGAAAGGCGCATAAAATCCCTACGGTCGCCTGTCGCTATTTCAACTGTTACGGTCCGCGACAGAGTCTCAACAACCCATACACGGGCGCGGGAGCGATTTTTTGCTCGGCTATACTGAACGATAAAGCTCCTTTGATTTATGAGGATGGCCTGCAAATACGCGATTTGATTCATGTGAAAGACCTGGTGCGTGGAAAGTTGCTCCTGCTGGAAAATCCCGATTCAGACTACGGCATCTTCAATATAGGAACAGGCGTTCCGACGTCGATACTGAACCTGGCAGAGACTTTGATAGAATTGTTGGGCAAGAATTTTTCCCCGAATGTGATCGGTAAATTCAGAAATGGAGACATCCGTCATTGCTATGGCGATATCTCACGCATCCAGAAACTGGGATTCCAGCCGCAGATTTCTTTGCGCGAGGGCTTGTCCGATTTGTCGGAGTGGGTGCAGAGCCAGACTTCTGTTTCCGATGTGGATAAGGCGCATCAAGTTCTGGTCGAGAAGGGGCTCGTGGTATAATCAAGCGTGGCATTTGCTTTCCCCTTCAACCTGAAGCGATCTCCGTTTTATGAGCAGGAAACTCGCCGGTTTTTACATCCTACTGTTTTTTACCTTCTTCCTGTTGCTCACACCGCTTGGTGTTTTCAATGATTGGATTCCGCCTGCCAAGCACACGGGTTATTACTCCGCAACGCTGATAGACAGCGGTGACGATGCGGGTTACTACGCCTACCTCCGCTCTCTTTATTTTGATGCTGATCTCGACTTTGCGAATGAGAGAAAGTTTTCTCACGCCGAAGGTTTCACCGCAACAGGCTACGTTGCCAATAACTGGCAAATGGGTCAGGCGATTTTATTCTTCCCCTTTTTTCTCATCGGGCATTTGCTTGCCTGGTTGTGCAATCAATGGGGAGGCAGTTTTGTTCTGGATGGTTTCTCCACTCCCTATTACCTGGCCACCGCTGTCGCATCTGGCACTTGCTTGTTCGCGGGTTTGATTTTTCTTCACAGACTGATTGGAAAATTTTGCAGTCAACAGGCCGCTTTGGTTTCGGTCGCTGGGCTTTGGCTGGCTTCCCCTCTCCTCTACTTCACATTCATCCGGCAACGTATGGCGCATACGGCAGAATTTTTTCTGGTCGTTTTGTTGTTGTGGACATGGATAGAGAATCGAAAGAATAGGGAATGGGAAGGCCCCGTTTTCATGGGGCTGACTGCGGGATTGATCTGTCTGGTTCGACCCATCAACATTGGGTTCCTCGCGCTGTTTTTTGTCGATCAAGTTTATTTGTTCCTTCTGGATCGGGAGCGCAGTGTGAAGGAAAAAATGGGGAGCTTCACGCGGCGTGCGGGTTTGTTCTTCATGGCATTTTTTATTGTGCTGGCACCGCAAGTGATCTCCTGGAATCAATTGAACGGCGTGCCCTTTCCCGCTCGGTCTGTGGGGATGGCGGGTCAAGGGCTTGCAGAATTTTCTTTACCGGCATTGGTGGAAAAATTTGGGCGAATATTTTTTAGTCCGCAATGGGGCTTGGTCTGGTCCATGCCGCTCGCCGTTGCAGGGGGCATGGGTTTGCTGTTCCAATCCAGGAAATTGCATACTTTGAAGTATGGGTTGTTTGCGTATCTCTTGGCTTTGATCGCTATCGTTTTGCTCTACCCTGAAGATTCAGTGTCTTATGGCAAACGTCATTTCATCTCTGCCTTACCGATCGTTGCGATCGGTCTGGGCTTGTTGTGGGATAAATTGGGTGACCGCAGAGGATGGAAAATAATCGCATTGTCAGGAATATTGATCTGCGTGACAGGGCAATACATCATGCTGATGCAATACAAAGTGGTCTTGCCTTATAACCATCCCGAGTACACATGGGAGGCCTTGTCTTTTGGAAAGCAACTGTTGTTTGAACGTCCGGATTTGTTATTGCGGTCGACGGGGTGGGTGGCTCTATTACCAATGGACAAGGCATGGGATTTTACAGACAAGTTATTTTTGATCGTCTTTCCACTTTTCCAATTGTTGATGATAGTGGGAATGGGTTTTGCGTTTGTAACTATTCGGCTGAAGTCTCAGAAGCGAGTGTTCGCCTTTGCTGGAATTTTTATAAGCCTCGGGCTTTCGCTGGTCGTGTACCTTTCGGCACCTTCTTTTTCAAATGAAAAAATTATCGCGCGTAAAAGTTACCAAGAGCAGATGAAAGCAGGACGGGATTTTTTACAGCAAAGAAAATTTTCCTTGGCCCTTGAAAGATTTGAAATAGCATCCATTTTGGAACCGGGACTTCATCAAGCCATGCTCAATTCGGGCTTGGCTTTGCAATTGGATCAAAAATATCAGGAAGCCATTCCGTGGTTTGAAAAATCACTTCAGCTTGCACCCGACGATGCAGTGACTCTTTTCAATTTTGGGATGTCTCTTTCAGCACTGGGTGATTTCGATCGCGCAGAGCTTATGGTTAAAAAAGGCCTTAAATCTCAACCACTTTTCAAGCAGGCGCATGGCTTTTTGGGTGAACTTTATATGAGGAAAAATGATCCTGAGAAAGCCCTGAAGCAATTTGAAATACTGCTTTCACTGAATCCGCAAGACGGCTCTTCCCATGCGAGGTTGGCAATGGTGTATACTGTGCTCAACGAGACAGAGCGGGCGAAATTTCATTTACAACAGGCCGTCGCCCTTGGGGGCGACCCCGGGATGATTCGCGCTATTCAGGATTTTTATAAAACTCGATGATCTGCCATTTTTAATTGGATGAATTGCCATGATTGATGAGATCGATTATTTTCCTCGACGAGACCAGCAAAATAAGGGTAAAACTGCTGGTGATGAATGGGGTAAATTGAAAAAATTGAAAAAATCTGGAAAAAATAAAAAAGCGGAGACCGACCTAAAAACTAAAGAGGAAATGAAGCAAAGACCACCAGAAAAAAAATCACTCGATGAGTCCGAGTGAATCAAACCAATAATATCAACTTGTATTTGTAAACCTGTTTCTAAATAAAATAGAAACATTTTTTAAAAGGAGTCGTAACGTGACGGCCTTGAATCATAAAATTGTAAGTCTGTTGAATGCATTCGCATTTGTGTTTATCCTCGCTGTATCTTCCGCCCATGCAACCCTTTCGCAAATGGTCGACGAAGCCGATCATGCAGTTGCGTCAGGTGACATGGTAAAAGCCGAATCTGTTTATTCTTCTGTACTGGAGAAAGATTCTGAAAATTACAGAGTATTACGTTCTTTAGCCGACGTTAAAATTGGCATGGGAAAATTGAAAGAAGCCGAGGCTTTGCTCGCCAAAGTTCTTAAAATGGAAGTTTCTACAGGCCGGAATGTTTTGGTGTATACACGGGGAGAAGAAAAGCCGAGGGCCGCTGAGTTAGTCGATGAAACGGTTATTCTGCAAACGGTGGGTAAAAATAATATGCGTAATTACCTTGCTCCGGTGGATGAAAATGCTGTGCCGCATTTCCGGTTATTTTTTAAAGATACGGGGAAACTGGAGTTGGTCTCCAAAGCACAGGCGCAAATCCGCTATGTGGGTGTGCCCCGTTCTACTATGGTGATGGTCCAGGAACGTCATAATGAAGTGATGGATAAATTGATGGCTGAAAAGGGTGTGACCGGAACGGGTGAAATGGTTCGTTTTGAAGCGGGTTGTTTCATTATGGGCAATGACAAGGGGCATGTTATCGAACGACCTGCTCACGAAGTCTGCCTATCGGCTTTTAAAATCGACACTCACGAAGTTCGACAAAGCGAGTTCCTGGCATTGATGAAGCACAATCCCTCACGCTTCAAGGGGGCGGATTTGCCTGTAGAGAGCGTGACTTATGATGAAGCTTCGGATTATTGCAAGAACGTTGGCAAGCGCATACCTACGGAAGCAGAGTGGGAATTTTCAGCACGCGCTGGCACCACGACCTTGTATTACTGGGGTGACGAATTCGACCCTGCGAAAGCAAATTTTTGTGATAGCGATTGCGAATTGAACTTGGGTGGCACTGTTCCCGATGGCTATGTGCATACTGCGCCCGTGGGTTCCTTCCCACCCAATCCAGCAGGACTTTACGATATGGCTGGCAATGTGAGTGAATGGGTGGCGGACTGGATGGAAGATAATTATTATGTGCTCAGCCCGAAGAACGATCCTAAAGGTCCCGAGCGTATGGACGAAAAAATCATGCGTGGCGGAACGAATAATAAAGTCATCCGCGGCGGGTCCTGGAAAACCAATCCCGTTAGCCTCCAATCTGCCGTAAGAAAGTCGATATGGATGGATTACCGCTTGGAGGGATTGGGTTTTAGATGTGCCAAGAGTGAATAAAAGGACGGTTGAATAAAATCCCCCTCGCTTGCTTTTGAAAGGGAGGTTTTATTCAACCGGTCCTAAAAGCAATTAAAATCTAAGATGGCTGTTTTTGACCCGACTGATGACTGTGTTCATCGGTCGGGTTTTCTTTTTCTAAATAGCTTTGCTTGAGTCTTGGCGAAGGGTGAAGCATCTCCAAACCATAAACAATAAGGTTAGCAGGCTGATAGTGAGGCCTGCCCAGAAGCCTTCTGGCACGAACTCGAACTTTACCCGGTTTGCACCCGGTTCCAAGTGAAGGCCTCGATAAAATCGGTTGGTGCGGTAGATGCTTGTTTCCCTGCCGTTGACTTGCGCTGTCCATCCGGGGAAGTCATTGTCCATCAATACGAGAAATCCTCCGCCTTGGGTTTGCGCGTAGACACTCACCCGGTTGGGTCCGTAGACGGGAGAGTTTGCTATTCCGCTACCGTTTCCTGAATCTGCGAAATCCACCTTTTCTTCGACTAAAGCAACGGCGCGTGGATCAAATTCTGGATCGTAATAATTTTTCAAAATATCGCGAGCCTCTGTTTGTTGAACTCGCGGAACCACATAGCTACGTGGAAGAGGATTTGAAAAGGTTTCGACGGTTTTTAGTTTCACCCATCCCATCCCGGGGATAGCAGAATCCTTCTTCAAAGTTTCAGCGTTTTGCTTTGCGGGGAAATCACCTGTGATTTGATTTTGCAAGGTGACCCATTTGCGGACGTTGCTTCGCTCTAGGATGGTTGTTCTTGTTTCGGGAACGGATTGTGTGAAATTCCTCACCCATTCTTCAGGGCCTTGCAGACGTATGCCTGTTTTCCCATCAACAGATTCGACGCCATAGATGCCGCTCAAGTTGGGATAGAGTTGTTCTTTCAATGTGAGGCTGATGAGGTGATGGGTTCGCTCTGAGGGGAAGCGTTGCTTGCTGTGAAGTGTTTCGCGGGAAAGATCGCCTGAGTAAACCCGGAATCGTCCTGTTTCCTTTGCGACCTGAGGTAGAAGTTGCGGCGCGTTTGCGTAATAGGACTTGTCGATTGTTGGGATCAGCGACACATTTCGATAACCCAGATCGACAAATATGAGCAGTGCGAGCAACCATTGAAAATAGACAGGCTTGAGGGTTTGTTTATACAAGCTTCGGGCACTGATCGCCAGTATGACTAGAGTAATGATTGGAAGAATAATTCCTCGACCTGGAGCGGAGATGGAAATCACCAATACAGAAATTCCTAAGACGAGGAGCATCACTTGAAAAGGAATTTTTCTTTGTTGAAGTGCTTGCGGCAAGCGATCGATTCCGTATCCGGTGAGGAAAACCAGAGCGAATGCAGAGAAGAAAAGAAATTTTTCTGGATAGCGGAAGTGATCGAATCCGGGAACAAAGTTGAAGAAATGCACATAGAGGGGATTGTTATTCCCGAGTGCAAAAAAGAGTCCAGAGAGAAAAACAATCACCCAGAATAGTTGTGCGCGACTGGGATGAAACAGGGCGGCGGTGAAGAGGAACATGAGGGACAGCATTCCCATATAGGGACTTTGCAGAAAATAATCCCAGTTCAAATGCGGACGCATCATAAAATTTTTGAAATTGACGGGCAGTAGAAAATTTTTCAATTCAATCCAGTCCATAGACCAGCGGGTACTGGTTTCAAGGCTCATCCCTTGTCCGCGTACAGAATGTTCCATCAAAAAATAAGTGGGCAGGGTCTGGCAGGTTGAAAGCCCCAGTGCGAATACAACTACCAGCGTTAAACAAAGCATTCTGTTTCCCGCGCCGTCAATGCCGCCCTTGGACGGGATGATGAACAGGCTGTAGGGAAGAAGAATTGCTACGGTGAACAAACAATTTTCGGGGCTTCCTCCCAGGACCTGAAAGGTGAGTGTCAGCACCGTTGCCAGAAAAAACCTCTTCTTTCCGGTCTGTAAAAAATTTTGGAATGAGAAAAAAATCAGCGGGAGCCAAATGGCTGATTGTAAATGATTGTGGAAAGATGAAATGGATAGGAAATAACCACCCAGTAAAGCGGTCAATGCCGAGCCGAGGGCACCTTGGGTAGAAATCCCCCAATAACGGCACAGGGCATACGTTCCCACAGCCAGTACCCAATGTTGGGCCATAAAGAATATATTGAAGGCGGAGTTGAAATCATCGAGTAAAAAAAGGGCGGAAAAGGGATACAACGCGCCCGGGTGCATGAGTCCAAAAAAGGGAACGCCGCCTAGAATATCGGGTTGCCAAAAGGGCAGGGCACCTTGTTGAAAGGATTCCCAGATGAAATATTTCATCGGGTAGGCGTAGTATAAAATGTCCCGGAAGTAGAAAATTTGTCCATCGAAAATAATAGCGTCGAACAACAGGCAAAACGCTCCTCCCAAGATGAGAAGTGCGTAAGTTTCGTTAAAAATACGATTGAAACGTCGGGGAGCCGGGTTTGGATTCATCATAATGCGTGGGAAAATTGCATCCGGGGCTTAGGGATTGCCTTTGGCTTCTTTGAGTTTCTTCGTCATTCGGCGATGCAACTCTGCGAAATCATTTTTCTGTAAAATTTTATATATCTGGGACCGCAAATTATTGCGCATACTGACACCGTCGAGATCGACATCTATCACCTTCCACTTTTCATTTATTAAATGGAGTTTGAATTCAATATCCACTTCGCCTTCTTCTTTGTGGGTGACAAGTATCGGGGTTGTGGCCTTGGATTTATTTTGTGAGGT
The DNA here is from genome assembly GCA_029261475.1 of Nitrospinaceae bacterium. Classification (GTDB taxonomy): domain Bacteria; phylum Nitrospinota; class Nitrospinia; order Nitrospinales; family VA-1; genus Nitrohelix. The sequence goes on along the minus strand of JAJDBG010000062.1, from coordinate 3,847 downwards.
TTTGTTGAAGCGGATATCCAGACCTGCGAAAAATTTTCCAGAGTTTGGGAAGGCCACATGAATGAACAGACCTGACAACAGCGTTTGAAACTGTTCTATTTCTTTGGGGGTAAGCTTTTTCCCATATTTTCCGAGGACTTTCTCGCTGATGATTTCCATGTCCATATGAGTCAAAGCAAGGTTGGAAAGTTTGGAGATTTTGTCAGGGCTTTGGGTCGGTTTCCCTCCAATCTGTTTTATAAGATTCAATAATTTAGAGGTGGCTTGCCCGGCAGGGTGTAGATCCTCTTGAGCGTAGGCGGTAGAACCTAGAATAAAAAACGAAATACAGAGGGCTATTAAAATTTTTCCAAATCGGATCATAGGCAAGATATTATAATAATATATTTAAGGTTAGGTATTGATGCAACGAAGATAGTATAACGCATGGTTGAGCAGAGATAACAAAATGTTTGAAAGGTTGGATTGTATGGTTTTTGAATCTTCCAGAAGGTTTGTGCGGGTGAGTAAAAGTCGGGTGATGTATTGGTTTCTGATTGTGCTGTTTTCACTTTCAGGATTCCCTTTTTCTGCTCATGCCGAAGCACTTTGGAATACGATTGATAAGGGATTCGCAGAGGCTGAATCAGCCGATCAATTCCAGGAGCTGGAAAAAAGCTTACTGAAAATGAAGGAGAGCAATCCTCCATTGGATGAGTGGGCTTGGCGTATGGGACGGGTTTATTATTCGCTGGGAAAAAATTCCTCAGGAGAGGCGCGGGAGAAATTTTTCAATCAATGTGGCGATAAGGCAGGGGAAGCCGTGAGCGTCAATTCCAACTCTGGGCCGGCTTATTTTTACAAGGGCCTGTGCCTCGGGAAACTTGGAGAAACTCGGGGTTTATGGAGCAGTTTGGGAGTCATTGATCCTCTGCGCGAGAATATGACAAAAGCCATTTCGCTGGACCCTGGGTTCGATCATGGAGGGCCGCATCGCGCTCTGGGGAAATTGTATTTTGAACTTCCTTTTATTCTGGGAGGCGATGGCGACCTTGCTGTGAGTCATTTGGAAAAAGCCTTGAACCTGGGACCGCATTACGGCGACAATTATTTTTTTCTGGCAGAGGCTTATCAAGCCAAGGGCAAGTTGAATAAAGCCCGGGATACTCTGGTGCAATTACAACTTCTTTTTAAAAAGAAGAAAGTTGTGAGTGACGATTTAGATGGATTGATGGGGCGAACCCAAAACTTACTCAATGAATTGGAAAGCGATCTAAAATACTGAACCGATATGCTTACGCTCCTTCAAATTGAAAATTTCGCAATCATCGATAAGCTGAGTGTCGAGTTCGCACCCGGACTCAATGTCCTGACGGGTGAAACGGGCGCGGGGAAATCGATTCTTCTCGATGCTTTGAATTTGATCCTCGGGGGTCGTGCCGATTACGATTGCATTCGTACAGGAGAAACTTCCGCAAGAGTTGAAGCTTGTTTTCAAATCAAGGAAAAAAAATTCCAGGCTCTTCTGGAGGAATTGGGTATCCCTTCACAAGAGGGAGAGCTGACCATCAAACGTCAACTTTCAACGAAAGGGAAGGGGCGATGCTGGATCAACGACAGTCCTGTTTCCGTATCTGCGTTGGCGCAAATCGGTGCTCGGCTGGTGGATATACACGGCCAGCACGATCATCAGGCCCTGCTTCATCCCGAGAATCACCTCGATTTACTTGATCTGTATGGCAAGACCATGCAGAAAAGGGCGAGCCTGGCAAAAGAATTCAATGCCTGGAAAAATGATATTTCCGAGCGCGATCGCCTGCTACGTCAAGATCAGACTCAAAAAGAACGCGAGGAGCTGTTGACCTTTCAATTGCGTGAGATCGAACAAGCGAATCTGGAAGAGGGAGAAGAAGAGGCCCTTTCCGCAGAGCGTAACAAACTGAGACATGCGGAAAAATTGCAAAGTTCATTGGAGCGCGCTCAAGACATGCTCTCCGACTCGAGCAATGCGGTGCTCACTCAATTGGGACAAGTGGTACGCGAGTTAGAGCCACTTCTAGATTTCGATGCCTCGTTGGAAACAAATTTGGAAAGTGCCAACAACGCGTTGTATGAAGTGGAAGGGCTTTGTGAAAACTTGCGCGACTATGTTCGCTCGATCCAGTTCGATCCCCAGCGTTTGGAGGAAATAGAAGACCGGTTGGCAGAACTCAGCGGATTGAAAAGAAAGTACGGCGGTGATTTGTTGGCTATTTTTGAACGCAAAAAACAAATTGAAGAAGAACTGAAAAGCCTTTCCACATCGCACGAAACGCTGGCTCAGTTGAACGACTCCATCCAGAAACGGCAATTGGTTTTGCAAGAACAGGCCATCGCTTTGGCAAAAGAGAGAGAAGAAACTTCTGTTCGCCTGAAACAAAATATAGAAAAGGAATTACGCGATTTGAACATGAATGCTGTTCAGTTTGGAGCGCGATTCAATTATGAAGCCGATCCCGAAAGCTGTGTTGTTCATGAAGGAAAAGCTGTGAAGCTGAGCCCGCTCGGGATTGGTGTCATGGAATTTTTATTCTCCTCCAATCAGGGAGAAGATCTTCGACCCTTGGCAAAGATTGCATCAGGAGGGGAAATATCCCGTGTGATGCTCGCCATTAAAACCATACTCAATAAGCAGGACGATATTCCTGTCATGATTTTTGATGAAGTGGATACAGGGATTGGCGGGAAAACGGCAGAGAAAGTCGGAGCCAAATTGAAAAAACTGGCGAAGGACAAGCAAGTTTTTTGCGTCAGTCATTTGCCGCAAATCGCAGGGATGGCGACTGCCCATTTTTCCGTGCGCAAGGAAGTGAAAGGCAGGCGAACCCGATCGAATATATTGCGCTTGAACGACGAAGAAAGAGTTGAAGAAATCGCACATATGTCCGCTGGAGAAAAAGTGACTCCCGCCGCACGCGAGTACGCCCGGCAGTTGATCTCCTCTTCCTGAAAAAGTTTGCGCTCGATTGTAAATAGCTCGTTTATTTTACAGCAATATTATAAGTTAAAAGTCTATTTGCCATAGAGATCGGTCTCTTTTCAGGAATGAAGCTTTGTGGTAGTCTGCGCGGGGAATTTATCTAAATAAAATTTTCCAGCGAGACAATGATTTTTTTGATGAGCTAACAAGGTGTTTTTTAACGCTTGGTATTTATGCCAGGTTGACGTTTTTTATTTTCTTATTTAGAGAAAGTTTTCAATGAAAGAAAAATCAACGCGTGTTTTATCTGGTATTCAGCCAAGTGGTGAGCTTCATGTTGGAAATTATTTTGGTGCGATTGAACAGTTTCAGAAAAAGCAATCGGGAGGCGACGAATTGTATATTTTTGTTGCCGACTGGCATTCTTTGACGACTATAAAAAACCCTGAAGAACTCAAAAAAAATATTCGACAGATCGTAGCCGCCTACATTGCTTTTGGGCTGGATGCTCAAAAAACCACATTGTACCGTCAATCGGACATTCCAGAAATTCAGGAGATAAGCTGGATTTTGAGTTGCCAGGCTTCCATGGGCCGATTGCAGAATGCCCATTCTTATAAAGATAAGTTGGATAAGGGAATCAACGCTACAGTCGGACTGTTCACTTATCCGATTCTTATGGCGGCAGATATTCTCTCTGTTCAGGCAGATGTGGTTCCTGTGGGGAAAGATCAAAAACAGCATCTTGAAATTTGTCAGGAGATTGCGCAAAAGTTCAATAACACTTACGGTCAAACATTCACGATTCCCAAAGGGGAAATCCCCGATGCTGTGGCTGTCATCCCGGGAACGGATGGTCAAAAAATGAGCAAGAGCTATGGCAATACCGTTGATATTTTTACGACTGAC
>JAJDBG010000061.1 GCA_029261475.1 Nitrospinaceae bacterium | reverse complement strand
ATCGGTTTTAACCGAAAAGGTAAAGAGATCATCCGTGTAACGGTTGAAGAGCCTTTTTATGTACGACCGGAAGAGAACGTCGGCGCAATCTAAGGAGCAACAACGGCGCTTTTGGAGCGTAAACCAAGCAATCAGGCGTTGTCTGCGCGGGCTAATCCCCGCGTAGCTTCGCCCGGTTTTTGCCGGAATGGAGATATGGAATGGGAGAAGCTACTCAAATAACGGATCAAATGCTAGCTAAGTTGGGTTCAACCGGAGCATTGGAAGATCTCAAGGAAGAAAGAATTTCGTTGAATTTGTCTCGTGGTCGTATTTACGACATTCTTTCGCATGGCTTTAGCTATCCGTGGAATCGTAAGTTTTTTAGGCCCAAGTCTTTGTTGGAGCCCATGGACGTTGTTCTTGTGGCAGAAGAAAGCTGGGAATCCTTAAGAACCATCGTAGATGGTTATTCAGGATACTTGCCACAAATGACTATTAAGCAAGTTCAAGGTGAATATGTAAATGTTTTTGGTCACGCGGTGTCCATGGAATGTCCTCCTTATGAAATGCAGTATGGCACTGAAGGTGGAATTCAATCGCAAACAGACGTACTGATTCAATTGGGAGGCTTTTACGAGACCTTTGGATTTGAAATGCCAAGGAATCGCTCAAAGGAAAGGGTAGATCACGTTTCTAACGAGCTGGCATTTATGTCTTATATGTGTTTTCGAATGGCTTTCGGTATTCAAAACGACCATGACGAAAGAAAGATTGCCGTTTTATTCAGCGGCATGAAAAAATTCATTCGCAATCACATAGGGCGCTGGCTCCCTCTTTTTTGTATCTTTGCTGCGAGAAAAGCAGAGCGAGGGTTGTATCGAGATATGGTTGAGATTCTTTCTCTTTTTGTACATAACGAAGCCGCTTTGTTGGACGTAAAGCCTGTCAAAGTGGAAGAGCCTGAATACCGATCAATGTCCTATAGTATGGAAAACGATCTCGTTGCAAACGCTCCGGCGGAATGCGAGCCACGTACTTAGCTCTCAAACAGTAATCTTTAAGTGTTTTTAACCTTGAATCCGAGGAGATGAAAGTGAAAAGTAAAACGAAACTTGCGGTAGCCCTGGTATGCACAGTTGCTCTCGGCATGAGTGTAGTGAGTAATGCTAGTGCGGCAGTGATTCAGGCGTTGAAAGTATCGGGAGATATTCCTTCCGATCCTGGAAGCGCATTTTGGTCGAACTATGGTCCGACTAAAGGCAAGCATGTAACGGTAACAATGGATCCGCAGATGATCACGAATCCAATGTGGCCAAACCCATCCACAAAATGGGTGAATGTAAAAGCTGCAACGAACGGCAAAGAAATCGCAGTTCGATTGGAGTGGTCTGATCCAACACGAAATGACATCATGGTTCGATCTCAGCAGTATAAAGATCAAGCAGCCCTGATGTTCCCTGTGAACATTTCTGGCGAAGAGCCTCCATTTACGATGGGTGGCGAAGGCGAGCGAGTGAACATTTGGCAGTGGAAAGCGACTTGGGATAAAGAGTCCGCAGGTTCAGCTGGCAACACAGGAATGCAGGATCTCGAAGACCAATATGGCAACATGGCTATGGGATCAGGCAGTTACTACATGTATGAGCCCGAAGGTAAACTTTCAGGACTGGATACAGCCCATGAGAGTGGCACGAAGATGGGATCACGTGCTAACCGAGGAGCAGGCGACATCAGCAAGCGTGGAACGCACGTTGACTTTGGCATGGGTAAGAACGAAGGCGTTTACAACCCCGGTCGAGCAACAGGCAACATCATGTCTGATGCAAGCATACGTGTATCTGCAGTAGAAGATTTGAATGCAGAAGGTTTCAGCACCTTGACGACTCAAGCACATCAAGACGTACAAGGTGAAGGAAACTGGGCAAACAACCGCTGGACGGTAGTTTTCAAACGATCTTTGACGAATGGCGATTCTAATGATGCACAGTTCACAGGTGGTAAAGCACCTATGGCGATTGCAATCTGGAACGGTCAGAACAAAGAGCGAAACGGCCAGAAAGCAGTGACCCAGTGGAATGAGCTGAAATACTAAGCCAGTCTGCTGTAAAATAAGTATTTAAAGACCCAGGCAGAAGCCGCTAACGCGGCCTCTGACCTGGGTTTTTTTATTTGTACTAGAAGTTGACTGACAGTTTGTTCAAAAAAACGGGAGTCACGGCAATCCTTTTGAAGGTCACCACAACCTTTATGCAAGGAAAAGGTATGACGACCGAAGTGATCTTGCCCCGTAATAGTGGACACGAAGAAAGTGATTTATAATCATTTTTGGAGGTGTTCAAATGGGAAAGAAACGCAGGCAATTCACAAAGGAATATAAGATCGAAGCGGTTCGGTTGGTTATTGAAGAAGGTCGCCGGATATCCGAGGTAGCTCGCGAGCTTGGAATCGCTGAAGCCTTGTTGGGTAGTTGGAAAAAGAAACACGAGGAAGGCAAAGCAGAACCCTTACCAGGCAAAGGTCGCTTGAGCCCGGAAGATGATGAGTTGCGCCGTCTAAGGCGCGAGAACGAACGTCTTCGTATGGAACGCGACATCAGCTTGAAAGTGGAATTGATTCACGGGAAGCTTTACACTACCCGCCAAGAGGCGAAGACGGCGATTTTTGATTACATCGAAGTGTTTTACAATCGGGAGCGGCGTCATTCATACTTGGGCTATCTCAGCCCGATAGACTTTGAGAAGCAAAATGCCGCTTAACTTCGTGTCCACTTATTTAGGGGAAGATCAGTAGGACCGAAACTGATCCTAGAGGTTTATTTAGCACAAACACTTATGATTTAGGTGACAATACCGAAATGGGACCAGAAGATATTTCTTCTCCAGAAACATCACTTTGGGATTCATTCGTATCATTTTTTGATTATTAATCTACTTGTCTATTTTTGATATACAATTCTAGAGTTTAAGGGAAAAATGGGTGATAATTTTTTTAAAGAACTTTCCTTCGATAAGCCGTATGTTATTTGGATTACTTTTATAATATATTTCACATTAGGAGTAGTTGAATTATATTTTTGTTATTTTGGAACGTGGGGAACGAAGGGATTTACACTTTTAATTGGGAATATAGCCACATTTAGCGCGTTATTTTTAATCCTAACATCAGGTTTAGCATTTTATAATGTTATATTATTTTCACTAGCAAGCTTAATCTTTTTGTTGCCGATTATAACTTTTAATGTAATAGGTGCATATTATCTTATATTTATATTTCAAAGGGTTTGGACAACCAAAGAAATCGTTTCGACAGCCTTTGTTGCTATAGGCTTGCTAATTTGGTTACTGATTTGTTTTTATAGATCTTTCTCAATTTTAAAAGATAAAAAAATAACATTTCGACAAAAAATATTATGGGCAGGTAAAGGAAATCAGGTTTTTTTAACTTTTGTGCCTGTTATCATCGTTTTGTTATTTTTTTCTATATGGATTATTAACATAATTTACTTTACTTAGAAGGCGAGCACTTGGAGGCTGATCTTCCCCGGGAATAGTGGACACGAAGAAAGTGATGTTTATAATCTTTAGTAGTAACGATTTGCGTTGACAGAAGTCTGTCAAGGGCGGAGTAAAAGTGTACCAGCGTGGCGGAGAAAAATAATAATTGGACTCCCGTGTTTGAGCGGTTAATGCAATCACTGTGCCACCCTGATTTTCCTCCCCGCATCGCATCCCAAACTAACTGCAACAAAATCCCAAACTAAATGATGCGTTATAAACGGCTAACTTATTCCTACCAGAATTCCCCACGATACAATTACCATACAGTCCAAACAAAAAAGGGCCTAGTCAATTTGACTAAGCCCTTTTATGTCTGAATGGAGCTGGGGGGGATCGAACCCCTGACCTCTTGAATGCCATTCAAGCGCGCTCCCCTCTGCGCCACAGCCCCGATTTGTTAGGGGGCAAGTCTTTATTTTGACTACTAGTGTCGGTGTTTGTAATGGGTTTTGAAGGTAGCTTAATATCGGTTGGCTTAAGCTGATAGAAGCCACAGGAATCAATCAATAAGATGAAAGGTTTGATCGAAACTATTTTTAGTTGAGTTGAAGATGTCTCGCTCTAAACAATTGGCTAAAAATCTTTCACTCGTTCGGCGAGTTCGGGGTGGTCTATGAAGGGGTTGCGGTTGCCTTGCACTGTTTCGATGAGGGTGTTTCGTTTTTCTTCCCATCCATCGGGTGGGTCTTGGTAGTGCCAGGTTCTCAGTTGGTCTTCGAGCTTTTGGGGGATGGGGATTCGGTACTGGATGGAGGTGTAGAAATAGGCTCGGGCGAGGTCGCCTCTGACTTTTTCGATGGGGATGGAATTGCTTTTTTCTGTGCATAATTTGTATTCTTCCATGCCGCCAAACACGGGTAGGTCATAATCCTTTGCGTTTGTTCCGCTGTCTGTTTCCACAGGTGTCGTGTTATTTTCCTCTGCGGGTTTGCTGGGCCGTATGGAGGGGAAAATATTGTGCATGTCGGCTTGTATGATTTTGAACTTTGGCGATACTTGGTTGCAACAGCGTTGTTTGATGCCTTCGGGTGATGTGGATGGGGCGCATGATTTTTCTGCGCTACAATTGTATTTCTCGCCGATCAGGTGCAGGGGCATGGCGTGAACCCATTCGACGTATTCGCTGATGGGTTTATTGCTGGGTGATTTGGGACTGTGCGAGCATATGCCGGATGAAACTTGCAGGAGTTCGTCGAAAAAACATCCGCAATGAAACGTTTCTCTTTTCCCTCCTTTGAGGTAAATTTCTTTTAACTCTGTTTTGGTGTTTTCAAAACTGATGAGTTGGGAAGGGTTAAAATATTTTCTTTTGATTTCACCAGCACCTGCCGGGTTGGTGTACACTGTGAAGGTAAGGATGGCGATGAGTTGGGTCCAAAGGATAGGTTTCAGCATAATCTGCATTATATCAAATTTTGATGTTGATGAATAAATACCTGTCTATTTAATTTAAAGGTTGGGTTTATTTAAGGGACATAATTGATGAGCCACATTATTTTGCCTAAGGATTGGGACTCTCCCCGGAATGAGATCACGCCGGAGAATGTTTATCAGAACCGACGCGAATTTTTGCAGTTGATGGGGATGGCTGTTGGCGGTATTGCGGGTGCTTTGGCTCCGGCCCCGGCTGTTGCGGATGATGGTTTCTTCGGGCTTTTTGATAGCGCGCCTTCTAAATTGAAAACGGATTTTCCTCCTGTTCCGAATCTGAAAAGAAATTCTGACTATACGGTGAGTCGCCCGGTTTCTTCTGAGGTTGCGGCACTGAAGTACAATAATTTTTATGAGTTCACGTCGGAGAAAAGCAAGGTTTGGGAAAATATAAATGATTTCAAAACCCGTCCCTGGCAGGTCAAAATAAGTGGATTGGTTAAAAATCCCATTGTCCTCGATGTGGACGATCTTATAAAAATGATGCCGATTGAGGAGCGGGTGTATCGTCACCGTTGCGTTGAAACCTGGGCGATGGTGGTTCCCTGGAACGGTTTCCCTCTAGAGGCTCTGATGGAAAAGGTGGAGCCGGAGTCGTCGGCGAAATACGTTGAATTCACCAGCTTTTTTGATCCGGGCATCGCCAAGGGTCAAAACAGTGTGGTCGATTTGCCTTGGCCTTATACGGAAGCTTTGACGATTGAGGAAGCTGGAAACGAGCTTACTTTTATGGCGACGGGTATTTATGGTCACCAGCAACCTGCTCAGCATGGGGCGCCTATCCGACTCGTCACTCCCTGGAAATATGGTTTCAAGAGCATCAAGTCGATCGTTGAAATCAAATTCACTGACAGCCGTCCGGCAACTTTCTGGAACACTTTGATCCCTCGTGAATACGATTTCACGGCCAATATCGACCCGGAGGTTGCGCACCCGCGTTGGTCGCAGAAACGGGAAAAGATGATTGGCACGGGGGATGTCTTTGCGACTCAAAAATTCAACGGTTATGGCGAGTTTGTTGCTTATATGTACCGTTGATCCTGGGTTTTTCCTCTCCTATATAAAAACTTTTCAAAAAAAAGCTTGAAAAGTCACAACCTTTTGAATATATTAGCTTTAGATGTTTGCATATTATTGTTAAGTTGTGTGCTTTAATAGTCTTTCCAAACCGGCTTTCGCAGGTTAAAATTTGCCTTCCAGGAGATTTTCTAGATGAATACGTTGGTTGCTCCTTCTGTTGGTACTCGAACCTATACGCTCAAAAAGATGGGGCCGAGTCCTTTTGATGAGATTTTCAACACCATTAAATTGCAATTGGAGTTGTGTCACTATCAACCACAGACCATTCGCGCCTATTTGGGGCGATTGCACTCTTTTTCCCGATATTTTCACCCGCATGAGCCGGAATCGATCACGGCTGAGAAGATTGTTCTTTATCTTAAAGAATTGGTCGAGCTGGGTGTTTCTCGCTCTACGGTGGACCAAACGGTGACGGCTCTGGACTTCCTTGCCCGAGAATTGTTGGAGGAACCGCTGGAACTGTATTTACGGGACTTCCAAAGACCTCCTAAAAAGAAGGCGGATCCTGAATTGCTGACACGGGAGGAAGCCCGGGAAATTGCTATGTCTGCTGAAAATCCCAAACACCGTCTCATGCTGGAAATGATGTACAGCGCAGGTTTGAGGGTTTCTGAAGTTGTCGATGTGCGCGTGGCGCATATCAACCTCGATAAGGGCTTGTTGTATGTTCCTGGCAATAAAGCGGTGAAGGGCAGAACGACGACTTTTGATCTTGAGTTGAAGGATGCATTGCTTCGTCAAATTGGAAAAAAGTCTGCCAATGATTTTTTATTCCCCAGTGAAAAAGGGGGCCAGCTGACGACTCGTTCGGTTGCCAAATTTTTTAAGGCGGCATTGCATGTCTCAGACGTTGCCAAGCCTGCCACTCCCCACACTCTACGCCAATCTTTTGCCGCATCTCTCATCGAAAAGGGTGTCGACCCGGTTTACGTCCAACAGACACTAGGCCGCTCTACTCTCTAACGCGGAGTGCCTCCGCTGGCACTGGGCTGACTGGTCACAGGTATTCTTTCTTATTTGTGCGCAATCGTAAAATCACTATACTTACTGTAGCGTAGCGGCGACGGAGTGTCTTCGCTGGCATTGGGCTGACCGGTTCAAGTATTCTTTCCCTCTGCGTGGAATCGTAAAATCACTATGCTTACTATAGGTTTGGCCCCACCTTGTCTGCTTGACAGTGGGGCTTATCTTGGTTAGGGTGATATAGAGTTGAATTTTTTGTGTAATTGACAGGCCTATATGATTTTAAAGAATCGAAAAATTTTGGTGACAGTTGTTTTCTTCGCGGGGCTCCTACTGTCTTCATGTGGCGATGGCGGCTCCGATCCGGTTGCGCGTTTTCAGAAAGAGTTGCAGGCTGAGCCGCAGTACTCTGTCATTCTCAACGATATGCGGGAGGATGGCAATTTTGTGTCGAGCTATTTTCATCAGTATCGGGTCGATATTGGCGAGACTCAGGATGTGCGTCCCTTTGTAGAAGTCAGCGAAGATATCTATAAGAAATACGAGCCTTTTCTGGGCATGGTCTTGCTTTCCAAAAATGAGAAGGGTGAGGTGTCTGATACACCGCAACCCAATGGCTTGCAGTATGTTGGCAATCCGCAGTATGGGGCCTGGCGGGAAGATAGAAACGGCGATAGTATTTGGGAGTTTTACGGGAAGTATATGTTGATGTCGCAGGTCATGAACTGGGCGGGGATGGGGATGGGGCGTGGGCATTATAATGACTATCGTTCCAACTTGCAGTCGGGACAGCCCTATTTTGGTGCCAACCGGGAATATGGCACTGCGGGTACGGTGACCAAAAAGCAAAAACCAGATTTCTATAAACGACGCTCGGCACGTAAATCTGCATCTACGAGCCGGTTTAAGGATAAGGTCGATCGGCGGATCGGTCGTAGTAAAAATACTTTCAGGAGCAGAGGGTTTAGCTTCGGCAAATGAGTGGTCATTATGGATTTTGATTATATTCTAACTTCCTTCGTTTATATCAGTGCCTGTTTGGCGGTGTTTATCGTTGGGCACACGTCTTTCCTCGTTCTTCGTAAGGATTATGATATTACGAAGGAGTTGGTGGAGAAGGACAATTGTGCGCTCGCCTTAACCCTCTGTGGATACTACCTTGGGTTGATCATTGCCATTGGCGGTTTGATCGCTGGGCCATCGGCGGGTCTCAGCGAGGATATTGTAGATTTTGCCATATATGGTCCGCTCATCATTGTGCTTTTGCACGCTTCAGCCTGGATCAACGATCGCTTTATCTTGTCCCGATTTGAAATCAAAAAAGAAATCATTGAAGATCAGAATTGCGGAACGGGAGCGGTCGAGTTTGCGGTATTTGTCGCTTCTGGTCTCAATATATACGGTGCGGTTTTCGGACTGGGAGGTTCTATTTTAACCACCCTTGTGTTTTGGGCGGCAGGACAGTTTGTCCTCGTAGGTTTGGGCAAGTACTACAACTACATTGTGAATTATGATATCCATGAGCATATCGAAAAAGACAATGTCGCCGTCGGCGTTGCTTTTGCTGGAGCGATCATCGCGGTTGGCAATTTGCTGAGGGCCGCTTCTTCGGAGCATTTCGTATCGTGGAACGAAAACCTTGGCATCTTCGCAGGCTTTATGGTTTTAGCTTTGATCCTTCTCCCTATGTCACGTTTGCTGACGGACCGAGTCCTGCTTTCCGGTCGTGAATTGTCTGAAGAGTTGGTCGGGCAAGAAAAGCCCAATCTAGGGGCGGGGTTTCTCGAAGCGAGTTCTTATATTGGCTCATCCTTCCTGATTTCCTGGTGTTTGTAGATCTCTTTTCCTGACACCCGTTATGGAAACTTCTTCGCCCATTGGTAAATCTACCGCTGTATCCCTTTCCACTACTTTAAAAATTTGTATGTTCGCTACTGGCGCGGCCGCCACGGCGACGGAGTATACCCTGGCCACTGTAGCGAGCTATCTGCTTGGCAACGCGATCTTGCAGTGGACACTGGTGATTTCTCTGATGTTGTTTGCCATGGGTTTGGGGAGTCGATTCAGTCGCCGTTTGATCGACACTCTGATGGATTATTACGTGCTCACTGAGCTGGCACTTTCTTTATTCTGTGCCTTGTCTGCCTTGTTTTGCTTCTGGGCTTCCGCATTCACAACGCAATCGAGTCTGGCGGTTTATTTTTCGGCCTGTGTTGTTGGATTTCTTATCGGACTGGAAGTGCCACTGGTGGCGCGGATCAACGAGCGATTTGAGACTCTGCGCATCAACATTTCATCGGTGATGGAATACGACTATTACGGTGCCCTTGCTGGGGGCGCGTTGTTCGCCTTTTTCTTCCTTCCTGTATTGGGTTTGACCTACACGCCGATGGTTTTGGGCGGCATGAACTGGCTTGCGGGTGGACTCATCCTTTTCCCCTTTGCCGATTTAACGAAACGACCCGGCTTGTTAAAATTTGCCTATTTTTCAATCGGAGGATTGATCCTGCTTGCGGCCTTTTTCGCCAAGCCGATCATTTTGTACGGTGAACAACACAAGTACAAAGACAAAATTGTTTACGAGGAACAAACCCAGTACCAGAAAATAGTGGTGACGCAGTGGAAGGACAATCATTGGTTGTTCCTGAATGGAAGCGAACAGTTCAGCACCTACGATGAGGAACGTTACCACGAGCCACTGGTCCACCCTGCCCTGTCGTTGATAAAGGAACGCAAAGACATTCTTCTGCTCGGCGGCGGCGATGGACTGGCGGCCAGAGAGATTTTGAAGTACTCCGATGTCGAAAGCCTCACTGTGGTCGATCTCGATCCCGCTATGACTCGGCTGGCGCGGGAGAATCCGATTTTCACAAACATCAACAAAGGTGCGCTCGATGACCCGCGCACGAAGGTCATCCATCAAGACGCTTACCAGTTCATCGAAAATGCAGAAGCTTTGTACGATGCCGTGATTATCGACCTGCCCGATCCCAAAACCGTTTCTCTTTCACTCCTGTACAGCGAGGGATTTTACACAAGAGTCCGCCAACACCTCAAACCCTACGGCGTTGTCGTTACCCAAAGCGGTAGCCCCCTGTATTCGCCCGACGCTTTTGTGTGCATCAAGAAGACAATGGAGGCGGGAGGATTCTCTGCGGTTTCATTTCAAAATTCAGTGCCGACGATGGGGCGTTGGGGATGGAACATTGGCGTTAAGAAAGAGCGCATGACGGCGGGGGAATTAAAGAACCGTCTGAATGAGTTGGAGTTCAAAGACATCGAAACCCTTTTCATCAACCGCGATGCCATGATCTCAATGACGCATTTTGGTAAAGGCCTGTTCGAACGCGAGGCCACTATAGAAGTCAACACCCGCATCAATCATGTCCTCACCCGCTACTACCGCCAGGGCGACTGGGATTTGTATTAGATGACAATTTATTATGTGGAGGGTGTATTCAATAGGCCTTTTCTTTTATCACTAGCAAAAACCCCTATTGAGTAGCAAGCTTTGGCTGAAGAAAGAAACCTAAGTCTGACTTGATTGACAGTCTTTGAAGAAGACCGGGTTTTGGTGGTGACCGTTGCTGTATCTAAGTTATTACGCTGGCAAAATTCAATCAGATTGGAAAAGCGATGAGGTTCGTCTATTTTTCTATCACTCCATTTGACCTCAACACAAAAATGTGGCTTTCCTCCTTCCTTATCTAAAACAACTAGGTCTACCTCCCCCTTACCTCCCTTCCATCGAGCATAAT
>JAJDBG010000060.1 GCA_029261475.1 Nitrospinaceae bacterium | reverse complement strand
GTCAAGACATATTCAATTATATTGAACTGTTTTATAATCCGAAACGAAAACATGGTAAGAACGGTATGCTGTCTCCCATCGATTACGAACGACAGCAAAAAATGAAACTGCAAGGTGTCTAGAAAACCTGGGGCGTATCATAGATCTTTTTTTCTGAGAAGAATCTGTGAGTAACCAAGGATCGCATTCATAGGGGTGCGGATTTCGTGGCTCATATTGGCGAGGAAGATGGATTTTGCTTTGTTTGCTTTTTCGGCTTCTATCCTTGCATTTATGATTTGCTCTTTTGCATTTTTCCTTTCCAGAACTCTACCCAACTGAACTCCTATCTGTGTGATCGCATCCAATAAATTTTGACTTTGGGACAAGGATTCTTGGGAAAACGGATCCTCTGAAAAAAATTCTAATACGCCTGCAACCTCATTTTTAATCAAAATGGGGAATGCAATTCCTCCGCGGATGACAATATCTTTAATGGATGTATTTCTTGGGAAATTTGTATGGTTTTGTACGTCTGCATACCACTCTAATTTTTTACTTTTTAGAATTTGCCCAGGTAAGCCGATACCCGGAGTAAACGATTCTTTCTCAGTTATTTCTTTAAATGCAATGTATTTTAAAGGATCTTTGAGATACCAGGCAGTGGAGGAAACCAGTGTGTCGGGTAAATCTATTGAGCTTAAATAGACATGGCCTATATGCCATTTAGTCAGCTGGCATATCTGTAAAAGAACGTATTCAAATACTTTTTCGACGGGAAGGTCTTTGTTTACTTCATTACCTATTTTTTCCAGCAAAAGTATAATTTGAGTATCTCTTTTGAGTAGATCTTGAGATTTCAGTCTTTCGGAGATATCTTGAAAGGTGGCAACGGCTCCGACTAAGTCATTTCCGTGATATATGGGAGTGCTTTTATATTCAACAGGAAAAGATGTTCCGTCTTTTCGCCAGAAGACCTCATTGTCTACCTTATGAACTTTCCCATGCTTAAAGGTGTCGTAAATAAGACATTCTTCGCGAGGAAAAGAGCTTCCATCTTTGTGCGTGTGATGGATCATCAAGTGCTGAGGTTTTCCTGACAACTCGTCAAGAGAGTAGCCCAACATTTTTAATCCTGCTGGGTTTACAAAAGTTGTAAGACCATTTAGATCCAAACCGTAAATACCCTCCCCAGCAGAGCTTAGAATTTGTTCATATTGGCGAGTGATTTTTACTAATTCTTTGGTACCTTCCTCAACACGTATTTCCAACCCCTTATTACTACTTAGTAAATCATCCTTTTTGATAGACATTCGTTCGACCGCATCTTGTCTTTTTCTGATTGAGTAACAATTAAATGCTGTTACCCAAATAACGAACAATGCCAAAAAACGATTCGCAATTATTTTCCAGAACTCTCCACCTGTTGGGGATAAAAAGAAACCCGCTACAGTTAAAAAGCTTACGACCAAGGCCATAGTCCAAATGTAATTTTTATTTGAATGCTTAGAAACAATCAGGATCACAACTATGTAGGGAACACCACCTGCGACACCCAAAGGAATCGCTAGATCGAGAACAAATATCAATCCTGCTAGCAATATGCTTTGCATAACTATTTTAGAATTTCTAGTCATTGATGTTCCCTTTTAGGATTGAAAATAATGGCCAGTGCCCTTTTAAAAAGTACTTAACTTGGCATATCTTGCGAAGTACAGAGGCACCTTTAAATAAACACATCGTACTTTCAGTACAGAAGCTAACTCTGCCTTTAATCGATGCTCACATAATGTCTACAAATCCAGGAGTGCACAGCAATATTAAAAGGATAAAGATGTTTTTAAAAAAAAGCTAGAACGAGATTGTTCTTTAGATTGTTAAATTTCAGGAAGAGGGCGGGCGTACTTTATTTGGGGCAGTTGATAAATATTTTTAATTGCCCCTAGATGAGCTTGAAATATCGTCAATCGTCTCTATCAGTTTATTCGAGTCTTTTAAGAAATTTTCAATGAGGATAGTTCTTACAGTTGCAATTGCTTCCAATCCGTCAATCAAAGGTCGGGCCTGAGAAGCACCTCTTAATAAAATAATGGGCTTTCCCTGGCTTGATGCCCAACCGAGTTCTACACAAGTCCCATCCGATCTTAGAATCTCCCCATTTTCGTCGGGCAGAAATGCTACAAAAATATCGCAACTTTTCATCCATTCAAAATCACGCATTGTGATTGCTCTGGATTGACCGGTCACATCAACTTTTCCAAAATCTTCTACTCTGTGAGCCGAATGTACGGTGATTCCTTCGGCTTCCAATACATTAATGATCTGCTCCAAGCCAAATTTCAGCTTAGGATGATAACCCTCCTTATTTGATCGAGCAAATGTTATGGGCCCGCCTACAAACACGACCAATCCAGAATGCTTTGCCAACGAATCACCTCCAATTTAACTAAAATTATCAATGCTCAATTATAGCACTACTCGGATTTGGGCTCAGATATATACTTCAAAGTCTTGAACAAATCAGTTCGTATCCCCATTTCTATCCAGAATGTCTATTTTTGTAAGGCGTTTCACGATTATATCAATTGTTGAGTTTACGCTGACTCAAGTTATCTTCATGAATTTTTATAATCCTCTTTCAATAGAATTACTTTGCTGTTGTGTTTTCTCTTTAATTCTATTTTTTTTTATGTAGAATCTTAGGGCTTGGTTCAAGATGCTTTATTTTTCAATCATTTTCACACGGTAGCTGTTTTACAGGCTTCTTGCATTTTTTCTATTTAAGTCACTTTAAACAGTTAGTTTTTGTGGGTAAAAAAACAATAGCGGCTTATTTTATTAAACTGTGGTTGTTTTTTGATAAAAAATTGATTATCATTTATTAATTAAAAGTAATATTTTAGGTTATTTATGAAAATTGAAGACATAGAAGTCCGGGAAATCATAGCTAAAGAAGGCTCTCCTGTATATGTGTACAGTATGAAAGCCTTACGGAGTGCCATTGCAGAAATCAAGGAGTTGGCTCCATTAACGCGATATGCAATGAAAGCTTGTTCTAATGTTCGTATCCTGAAAGAGATGAAGGCACATGGGATTCATATTGATGCCGTGAGTATTTTTGAGGTCGAAAGGGCGATGCGAGCAGGATTTGAACCTGAAGAAATCTGTTTTACAAGTGATGTGTTTTTTAATTCAAGCGATGTTGATTTTTGCCTGGATAATGGAATCTACGTCAATTGTGGTTCTTTGGGGATGGTAGAAGAGTACGGCAAAATTGCTCGGGAGCGTAAACAGGGAACTCAAAGAATTTCTATACGTATCAATCCTGGAGAAGGGGCCGGTCACTCAAAAAAAACAAATACAGGTGGTCCCTACAGCAAGCATGGTATTTGGCATGAGAACCTGGATGAAGTGAAAGCCATTGCCAAGGAATACAATCTGGTGATCGATGGTGTACACATGCACATCGGTTCGGGTGGCGATATGGATCACCTTGAGCGTATCACCGGAAAGCTTGTGGAATTTGCCAAACAGTTCGATAAGGTAAGAATCATCAACTTTGGTGGTGGTTTGCCATATCAATACGATCCTAGCTTGCCACAAGAAGACATTTCTGGGTACCGTTCGATTCTTGAGGAAAGAACGGCTCGCTTGAGTAAGCACTTTGGGCGTAAGATTCTTTGTGAAATCGAGCCGGGAAGACGGTTTGTTGCGGGATGTGGTTATTTACTGGGCGAGGTTCGAGCTTTGAACCACACCTTTGATGAAGATGGCAAACGATTGGATTATGTTCTCACTAACATTGGGTTTTGCCATCTTTTGAGACCCATGGCTTATGGATCGTTTCACCCCATTTGGTTTGATGACGATCAGTTGGGAGAAGAGAAAGATTTGATTGTAGCGGGTCCCGTTTGCGAGTCGGGCGATGTGTTGACGCAAAAAGATGAGGAACCTGTACCTCGTAAACTACCCATGCCAAATGTGGGAGCCGCTGTGATAGTTGGCGGAGCAGGGGCTTACGGCTATGCAATGTCCTCAAATTATAATTCACAACCCTTACTTCCAGAGGTGATTGTGGATGGTGGTCACTGGGAAGTCGTTCGGCGCAGACAAAGTTTGGATGATATTTTAAGGGAGGAAAACTCTGCATAACTATGCAAGGGGTCAATCGAATAAAACATCAATTTTTTGTGCCATTTGGACATCAGCGAGAGTCACACCACCTGCTGTATGGGTCCAGTAGCGAACGGTTATTCTTTTGTAGTTGATGAAAATATCGGGGTGATGATTATTATCCTCCGCCATTTGAGCTACTTCATGGACAAATGCAATGCCGTCCATAAACTTTTTAGCATGGTGAACTCGTTCTATAAAGGAAACACCTTTTTCATTGGTTCCAGATTTCCATTTAGGAGCCATTTCATTTAAGCGTTGTGACAACTCTTCGGACGTTAGGGACTTTTTTTCGAGCATGAGCCTTTTTCCTTTGATAAAAATTCTTGATCGTTTAGACTTTTAAGAGGTCTATTCTATAAATTCTTAAGTGAATGTTGTATTCGTTACGGGTAGGATTTCTGCACATTTTACGCACAGTAAAAAATTACTTTCTACAACAAATTGCTTATACCCTTTCGTGGTATAAACTTGGACTAAGATAACTCTTATGGATAACGAAACAAAGTGGGTTAAAGATGTATTACGAAAAATTGATATTTTTACCACTCTGGAAGATGATGAATTGGAAGATTTAGTAAGCCAAATGGCTTATTATCAATTCAACAAAGGGCAGACCATTATAAAACAGGGTGAACCTTCAGATTTCTTTTTTGTTGTTCATGAAGGGTTGGTCAACGTTTTCGTAAAAAAATTTCTTATTCATGACAAACAGGTAAACACTCTGAGTTCCGGTGCTTTTTTTGGAGAGATGGCTCTATTGACTCATTCCAAGAGACGAGCCACCTTGGTCGCAGCTGAAGACACAACCTGTTTTGTTTTATTCAAATCGAGCTTCCAATACACGGTCAACAAAAACCCTTTCTTCAAAACCCGCCTGCAAGCCATTGTCCGCGAAAGAAGCAAACAGTTGAACAAGGCCTAAAGCTTTAGGCTTTCAAGCTGAGAGTTTTTCCAGCTTCTTACGAAGTGTTACGGGATGAACTTTATAAATAAAGGCTTGCTCCCCATTGATTTTTACCACGGGGATTTTCTCGCAATATTCCTTGAATAATTGCTCGTCTGATTCAATATCAATCAATACAATTTCACAGTCGAAGTCTTTTGCCGTTTGATTCACGGTATCTTTGGCTATGTCGCAGAGACTACAGTTGGCTTTGCTAAGAATTTCTATCGTGATTTGAGACTCGCTGTTTCTATCCATCACATAGTATGGGTCATAGTTGTAACCGATCCCCATAAAATGAGACTCACCAGTAGAATGATAGAACCTGCCAATAAGGCCATTGCAATAGGACGTCGTTTCCAATAGGTTTCACTGCCTCGGTCAATAAATGGAACTGATATCAGTCCCAGGCCTATTATAAAAGGTGCGACGATCAGAGAGGGAACCCATAAATTTTCTAGTGCATAAATCCAGACAAATTGCCAAGGCGGTTTGGTGACTTCCAGTCCCAGCACGGGTTGCCCACCGAGTGGCGGCGCGATCAACGTTGCCAGCAGGAAAATCAAGGCAATAGTACCAATGCCCGCGCGTTGCAAATAGAGAATGTGTTGCGTAAAGGGAATGGTTTTTGTAGACTCTTTATCTTTAGGGTCTGGGGATAGCTTATGATATTTGACATAAAACAGGTGGAGACCTAAAGCCATCATCGTTATGATCGGGAGCAAGGAGATATGGGCCATATAAACTCGGGTGAGTAAAGGAACCCCCGGTGTAAATCCTTCGGTGAGCGGCAAGCCTAAAATGCCTAGTTCACCAGAAACCCAGACAAAATGATCGAGGGCTTCGTAAGCCTCTTGATCCCATTTCAAAACCGTTCCGGTAAAAAGCAGACCTACCATTAAGCCAAGTAGAACCACTCCCACAATCCAGTTGATCTCCCTCGGTTTTTTGTAAGATGCGGTGACGAATACGCGAACCATGTGAAGAAAAATCGTGACACTCAGTACCTCTCCTGCCCAAAAGTGTACACCGCGCAGAAACCAGCCCAAATAGATTTGGTCCATCAGGTAATGGACGCTTGAATTGGCTCGATCTGGATCGGGAACAAAGAACTGAGCCAACAAGATACCGCTAAATACAAGGATGCCAAAAGAGGCGGCTGTCATGCCACCTAATGAGTAAGGGATGCTGTTCGAATGAGAGGGCACTGGGTATTCCAGCAACTGGAGTCCGAGTCGGTCTTTGAGTGTGTCGCCTAGTTTTGACATGAAATTATTGGCCCAGGTTTCTATTGCGTTGGTGGTTTGCGGATAAGGAAACCAAATATTGCGGCAGATAATATAGTCAGTCCCCAAGCGGCACCGTAACCACTTCGTTCCGATGAATTCCATTCTCGTTTAGCATGTTCGATCATGGGTTTATCGCCATGTTGACCCTCATCATGGTTCATCTCCCCCATTTCCGGCATAGTGTCATTGGGACCAAACAAGTCTTTCCCCCCAGGTAAAGACAATCCCAATTCGTCTGTAGCGGGGCTATCAATTGCATAGATAGAATCCGTAGGGCCTGTAGGTTCTGGCTCAGCAACAGGAGCTTCTTTTTTATGACCGCTGTGTGCCAGTCCTAGTTGTGTACTTGCGGTGAAAAAAAATACAATTCCAAACAACAGCATGGCGGAAGTTTTCATGATCAAGTACCTTTTATTAACTGAGCAAAGGCTTCCATGTATTCATCCGTAGCCCAATTGTCCGGGCCAATTGCTTTGAAACGAATGATTCCCTCTTTATCAACGATAAAGGTTTCGGGCACGCCCGTAGTTTTGTAAAGCTTTTTAGCTATTTCCTCTTTGGGGTCGAGTAGAACCGGAAATGTTAAATTGTACTCCTTAAGAAATGGCTCTATCAAGCTTGGATCTTTGTCTACGCTGATGGTCAGCATTTCAAAATCAAAATCCTTGAAGCGTTGATAAAGTTTTTCCATAGAAGGCATCTCGACCTTACATGTTGCACACCAAGTGGCCCAAAAGTTGATGAAAACGACTTTTCCCCGATAGTCAGAAAGTTTTACATTTCCGCCTTTAATGGAAGGGGCAGAAAAAGAGGGTGCAAGGAACGCTTCGGCTGGATATTCTACCTTGAAGGGTTCCAGTTCAATTTTATTTAGAAATGTGAAAAAGATCCAGACCATAGAACCCGTAAGCAGAGCGTAGGGGATGTAGGTTTGGAAAGGCCTGTTGATGTTTGCAGTGTTCATTAATTATGTCCGGCGTGGTTGGTAAGGTCTGTAGAATTTGTCATCTATCATAGTGACGATTTCGTCCAGTGTCTTGCCTTGATTGTAGAGTTCGTATGAGTAAAAAACTTCGTTGAGACAAATTCCGCACTTTGAACCGTGTTTACTAGTGTAGCAGGTGAGAAGATTTTTGTGATTATGTTCTTTTTTACAGTAGCAATAGCAAAACTGACTATCGAGTACTTTGGGAATTTCTTGAGCAATGCGATAAGCTCGGGATACTTTTCCCGTGAAGATGGCTGGAGATAGTATCGGGCGTGTTTCAATCAAATTTCCTGTCGCAGGTGCAACGGGTTTTCTTTTGCGTGAGGATTGAAAAGCCCAAAGCAGTCCCCCTGCCAGAAATAAGGCTGAGGCCCCAAGCACTGGTTTTTTCAGGGATCTTTTTCCGCCGCTAGTATTTTTTGTTGGAGTGGCTTTTTTTTTCGAACTGGCTTTTTTTCGAGTCATTGGCTAACAGAGGTATATCCAGAATTATTAATAGGGTGCGTAAATCTCATTATATTTCCTGTATAAACGGGATTCAAGTAGAGATAATAAATGTTGTGTGTCTTAGCGTATGGACAAATACCACTTGGATAGAATCTGTGGTGGAAATTTTAAGAGAAAAAGAAAAACTATGACGATATTTCTGGCAGTGGTGAAAGCGATGCCTTCTTTTTCCCAGCGTCTGGCAGAAGTCATTGCATTGTCTTTCAGTAATGTGGTTTGCCCCTTTTTCTGCAAACGTCTGAAAAACTCAAGGTCTTCGCAAATGGGAAGCGTTGAATAACCATTCATCCCCTCAAAAACCATTCGGCGTACAAAAATTGCTTGGTCACCGTAAACCAAACCAAAATATTTAGCGCGTAAAGTAGCTGAAAAGGCGATCAACTTTAGCGCAAAATTGTTAGAATCAATTTTAAGCCCAAATGCCCCCCCTGCAATTTTTTCATTTTGCATGGCGTATAGCATGGATTGGTAGCCTTCTTTGCTGATACAGCTGTCCGCATGTAGGAAAAGGAGTAGTTCTCCCTCCGCTGAATTTGCTCCGGCGTTCATTTGAGCGGCCCTGCCGGGGGGAGACGTTACCGTTTTGTCAGCTAGCTGTTGTGCAATTGCCTCTGTGTCATCTTGGCTTGCTCCGTCAACGACAATGATTTCAAAAGGAGCCAATTCTCTAATGTCTTCGAGAGTTTGCTTCAAAACGCTGGCTTCGTTAAGAGTGGGTATGATTATAGAAACCTTCATAAGTTTACTATTCGTATGCTGAAGTATCTTAAAAATAAGCGTTGTTGTTTGCCAAGAGTAAAACGAATAAGATAAACTGTAAAAAATTATGTCAAAGTGCTTTTCCAGTTTTTAGCGAAACCGCTCATGACTGCTATTGAGCGGATAATAGAGCATAAGGCATAATATCAGACAAGTCTAGTTTGCTTATCTGTGGATTATTTCCCTTTTAAAAAACCATTTGAGATGGTTTTAAAATCCTTTAACTAATAAGTCATTTGTTGGTCTAAAAATATATGTTGGCTCATTTCATAGATTCCAAATCTTTCCAATGCGGTTATTTTGATGATCGCATGTCACTTTTCGAAGAATATCTTTTAGAAGACATCTCCGAGGTTGAATTCGATTATCTTCTTGCGCACGGAATGCGTCATTTTGGAGATTATTTTTTTCGTCCCCGTTGTAAAGATTGTTACCGTTGTATTCCCATACGGGTGAGGGTTCCCGATTTCAAAATCACCCGTAGTCAGAGACGGGCTTTGAAAGCTTGTGAAGAGGTCAGTGTGAAAATAGGACCACCGGTATTTTCTGAAGAAAAGTTTCAACTCTATCTTGAACACAAGAAAAGATTTCAAACCTTGGTAGATGATGTTGAAGACCAGAAAAATTTCCGCATGTCCTTTTACTCTCAAAGTCCTTTTGGAGTCGAATTTGAGTATTATGTTGACGGACGTTTAATGGGAGTTGCTTTGGCAGATGTCACACAAAATGCATTTTCGGCGATATATACTTTTTATTCAAGTTCTGCCGAAAAGATCAGTTTGGGTACCTTCTCTGTGATCCGACAATTGGAGTTTTGTCAGGAACGAAAAATCAAATATTTCTATCTTGGTTATTACATCGCACAGAATCAATCACTCATGTACAAGGCCAGTTTTAGGCCTAATGAAGTGTACCTGGATGGGATTTGGCGGCCTTTCAGAAATTCAAAAGGGGACAAGCTTGTGGCAGACACCCAATTGGCTTGGAAAAATAGCGAATTTTTGGTTCGTGCGGCCCCAAAAGTTGAATAACTAGGACCATCAGAAGCAATGGGCTACACCAGCCTGAAATAGAGATTAAAAAGTAGGCCCAGCGGTGACTCCAGAGGGAGGCACAGGCTCTAAATAACGTCGAAGAAGATCAAGTAAAGCCATGTGACAAGCACAACGTTAAAAGCGACGCCTACATGAAAGATGATGTTGAAGAATTTACTGTAAGTGAATTTATAGTCCATGATGTTTCCTTGATGATGTTAATCCATAACCAGTGTTTTTAATCGAGCACTCAAGTCAGATTGGCGAATCAATTTCCTGACCGGGCGGTCTATCAGGTTCAAACTCATGTACAACCGCTCCAGTTTACCAAAATTTTTAGATTCTACAATCGCCTTGCCACCCTCATCTCTAATTTCATTTCGCCAGACACTTAAGGCACTTAGATTCTTGATATGGGGGGAATGAGCCAAAGCAATGGCTCCCTCGTCTCCAATTTGATTGGAACATAAGTAAAGTTTCTCCAACCCTTTCATACTTGCAGAGTTAGCTATTGCCAGTGCTCCGCGATCTCCCATTCCCGTGCTATCGAGATGTAAATTTTTTATTTTTGGCAACTGCGTGGAATTTGCAATTTTTTCTACGCCATCGGCGGAAAGAGGATTGCTATCCAAAAACAGTGTTTCTAAATTTTGCAGACAAGTAGATTCTGCAATATGCTTGGCTCCCAGAGGACCTATTTTATTCGCCTCCAGCATCAAACAGTTCAGATTTTTCGTGAATGCCGCTTGGGATATTAACTCAACGCCTCGATCTGTTATCTTGTTATTATTTAGATAGAGGGATTCAAGTTTTTGACCTTTGTAATGTTCGCAAAGTATTTCAATTGCAGAGTCATCCAGATTATTTTCACTTAAAAAAATTTGCCGAGAATTGATAAATTCTTCAGTCGAACATAAGATTTTGAGTTCTTCATTATTTGCGATTCTGTTTTCTAAATCCAAGGATTGATCAGAATCTTGAAATCTCTTTTTCGCTAAAGCAGATAGTTTTTCAACCAGGTTGTTTTCCAAAAAAACCTCAATACGTTTCATTGATAATATTAACTTTATAATCTATATGATTTTTTTTCAAATTTCAAATTCCCCTTGAGACAGAACTCATCTATGATTGAGGAAATACATATAAATCGTTTTAAGTGGTCCTGTCCAATCATAGACTCTACAACCAAATAAGGATTATAAAAAAATGATAGTCGGCATACCCAAGGAAATTAAAAAGGATGAGTATCGTGTTGCTATGACACCCGCCGGTGTCCATGATCTGCGTGCTGAAGGGCATATAGTGTTGGTAGAAGAGGGGGCAGGGCAGGGAAGTGGTATTGAAGATACTTTTTTTCAGGCAGAAGGTGCTGAAATTGTAGACAGAAATGAATTGTTTTCCCGAGCGGAGATGATCGTTAAAGTCAAAGAGCCTATTGAAGAAGAATATGAGCTGCTCCGAGAAAATCAAATTTTGTACACCTACCTGCATTTGGCTCCTGCACCAGAGCTTAGCTCTGCTTTGCTTGAAAAGAAGGTAGCTGGAATCGCCTACGAAACAGTCCAACTCGAAGACGGCTCACTCCCTTTATTGGTTCCCATGAGTGAGGTTGCGGGTCGTATGTCGATACATGAAGGCGCCAAATATTTAGAACGTGAAAATGGTGGTCGCGGTATTTTATTGGGAGGTGTGCCGGGCGTTGATCCCGGACATGTTGTCATAATTGGCGGTGGAATCGTTGGTGCCAATGCCGCTAAAATGGCCTTGGGAACTGGCGCGACTGTGACCTTGCTAGACGTTCATTTACCACGTCTTCGCTATTTGGATGACATTTTCGATGGACGTTTAAAAACTCTGATGTCCAATCGTCTGAATTTGAGAGAATCTTTGGGCCATGCAGATCTTGTAATAGGTGCCGTATTACTTCCGGGTGCAAAAGCACCCAAACTCATCACAAGGGATATGTTGTCACTAATGAAACCGGGGGCTGTGATTGTCGATGTAGGCATCGATCAAGGGGGCATTATGGAAACATCCCGCCCCACAACGCATAGTGATCCCATTTTCAACGTGGATGGGATCGTGCATTATTGTGTTGCCAATATGCCCGGTGCTCTGGCCAGGACGGCTACATTTGCATTAACCAACGCTACCTTTCCTTACGCATTGGCATTGGCCAACAAAGGATTGAAGGATGCATTGCGTGATGACCCTGCGTTAAAAAAAGGTCTCAATTTATACCGGGGTTCTGTGACTCATCCTGCCGTGGCAAATGCTTTGGACAGGGAGTATGTGGATCCCGACCTTCTGCTGAATGACTGACAATATTTCAAAAATATCTCATTGTTGTAATATCAAAACTCAAACTATTCTGTATTTATATGTCGTTAAATAATTTTGTGCATCTCCACGTGCATACTTTGTACAGTCTGCTCGATTCTTCCATTCGACACGACGCGCTGTTTCAACGAGCAGAAGAATTTAAAATGCCTGCGGTGGCGATGACTGACCATGGGAATTTATTCGGTGCCTTGGAATTTCATAACAGTGCGAAGAAAAGAGGTATCAAACCGATCATCGGCTGTGAGGTTTACGTAGCACCAGAGAGCCGTCTCGAAAGAGCAAAGCACGACCTGCGAGATGCGTCTTATCACCTCATATTATTAGCTGAGAGCGATACGGGTTACAAAAACCTGCTCAAGCTTGTGACCGCGGGTTATTTGGAAGGGTTTTATTACAAGCCACGGATCGACAAGGAAATGCTTGCCGAACATGCGGAGGGCTTGATCGCTTTGAGCTCCTGTAGTCGGGGTGAAATTGGGCACAACTTGTACAGGGAGAATACTCCACGTGCGATTAAAATGGCCGCTCAATACAATGAAATCATGGGAGCCGGTAATTTCTTTCTGGAATTGCAATATCATAAACTGGAAAACCAGGAACGCATCAACAAGGAGATGGTGCAGATCGGCGATAAGCTCTCTATTCCTGTTGTGGCGACCAACAATTGCCATTACATGGATCGCAAGGATTTCAGAGCGCATGAAATTCTTCTTTGTTTGCAAACGGGAAAGACTATTGATGATCCTTACCGTATGCAATACAAGTCGGATGAATTTTATTTCAAATCTCCACAGGAAATGATTGCTCAGTTTCGCCATATACCCGATGCCATAACAAACACCCTTTTGATTGCTGACAGATGCAATGTCAACCTGGACTGCGACCAACTCAATTTTCCAGATTACCCCGTCCCTGAAAAATACAATCTAGAGACCTACCTCGAAGTCAAATCGAGAGAAGGCTTGGCACTGCGACTGGAAGTTCTGGAAGAGTGCGGAATGAAACCAGACAAAGATATTTACACAGAGCGTCTGGATGAAGAGTTGAAGATCATCAACCGTATGGGGTATCCCGGTTACTTTTTGATTGTTTGGGATTTTATCCACTATGCACGAGAACAGAAAATCCCTGTTGGGCCGGGGCGAGGGTCCGCTGCTGGAAGCATCGTCGCTTACGCACTTAAAATCACCGATATTGATCCAATGCAATTTGGGCTTATGTTCGAGCGGTTTCTCAATCCCGAACGTGTGAGCATGCCTGATATCGATATCGACTTTTGCATGAACGGTCGAGAGAAAGTCATCGAATATGTGACCGATAAGTATGGCGGCAATCGCAACGTCACACAAATCATTACATTCGGAAGTATGAACGCCAAAGGCGTTATACGCGATGTTGGGCGGGCACTAGATATGTCCTATGGCGAAGTGGATAAAATCGCCAAGATGGTTCCCGACCGTTTGAATATCACTCTCGCTGATTCATTTAAAGAAGAACCTCAATTTGCCAAATTACGAAAAGAAAATGAAAAGGTAGGAGAATTACTCGATATTGCGGTCAATTTAGAAGGTTTGCCTAGACATTGTTCGACCCATGCCGCAGGGGTAGTGATCTCCTCTTTGCCACTGACCAACTTTTTACCTTTATACAAAGGCGCAAACGACGAAGTAGTCACCCAGTTCTCTATGGGAAATGTGGAGAAATTGGGACTGCTGAAGATGGATTTTCTGGGACTGCGCACCTTGACGGTGATCGATAATGCCTTACGCTTGATCAAAGAGTCAACCGGTGAAGATTTGGATATCGAGCGCATATCCATCGACGATAAAAAAACCTACGAATTGCTTTGCGACGCTCGCACATTGGGTGTTTTTCAGTTGGAGAGTGGGGGCATGCGTGACCTTCTGAAGAAACTGAAGCCCGATTGTTTTGAAGATATCATCGCCTTATTGGCCTTGTACCGACCGGGCCCGCTGGAAAGTGGCATGGTAGATGACTATGTAAAACGCAAGCACGGCACCTTGGAAACCAAATATGAAGTTCCACAGTTGGAGGAAGTCTTAAAGGAAACACACGGAGTCATCCTGTATCAAGAACAGGTTATGAAAATCGCCGCTGTGTTATCAGGATACAGTCTAGGTGAAGCCGATTTACTCCGTAGAGCGATGGGTAAAAAGAAAGCCGAAGAGATGGCCGCCCAAGGCAAGCGTTTCATGGAAGGGGCCAAGGAGAGGAAAATACCTCCTGCCAAGGCAGAGAAGATATTTGCGTTGATCGATAAATTTGCAGGATACGGGTTTAACAAATCCCACAGTGCCGCATATGCCTTGGTCTCTTACCAAACCGCATATTTAAAAGCCCATTTTCCCCTTCAATTTTTTGGTGCCTTGATCACCAGTGATATGGATAACACCGACAAGGTGATTCGGTACATTCATGACTGTAGGGAAACAAATGTGGAAGTGCGCCCCCCTGACATCAACGAAAGTTCCTGGAGTTTTTCCGTGTCCCAGGGAAAATTGTTATTTGGATTGGGAGCCATTAAAAATGTTGGTTCCGCCGCAATTGAGGCAATCATAAAGGTTCGCGAGACTGAAGGACGCTTTAATTCATTACAGGATTTTTGTGAACGAGTGGATTTACGTGTCGCTAATAAACGAGTTATAGAAAGCTTGATTAAAAGTGGAGCCTGCGATTCCCTCGGAGATCGCCGGGCCTTTATGATAAAACGGCTCCAGGAAACAATGGAAAAGGCACAAGCCAAGCAAAGAGATATATTACTGGGTCAAAGTAGTATGTTTGATACTTTTGATGAAGATGAAGGCGATGCCGATCCCCTTGAGAGTCAGGAACAATTGAGTGATGAAGACCGATTGAGATTCGAAAAAGAAACCATAGGATTTTACGTTTCAGGGCATCCACTGGATAAATACGAAAAAGAAATTCATTGGTTTGCAGACGCCGCATCTGCGACTGTAAGCGATCACAAGAATCAAACGGTACACATGATAGGTCTTCCCGCAAAGGTTTCAGTTAAGACCACTAAGCGCGGCGAAAAAATGGGCATTGTTGTATTAGAAGACTTGCAAGGTTCTATAGAGATTATCTTGTGGCCTGAAATTTTTTCGACAGTCGAAACCCTTCTGTCAGATGATGCACCGATTTGGATTTGCGGTAAAGTGGATGCGGAAGGAAACACTCCCAAAGTCATTGTCGATCAAATCTGTTCCTTGGATGATGTTAAAAAAAATTGGAAAGGCACTGTTCATATCAACATACGCACGCCGGGCTTGGAAAAAAGCACCATGCTAGAAGTCCGTGACGTATTAGCCAATAACAATGGCACCAACTCAGTGGAAATTCATTTTCTATTCCCAGATAACAGAGAAAAAATTGTTACCGTAGGCCAACATTTACGTGTGTCTCCGACGGATGAAGTTGTTTCTCAGATTGAAAAAATTCTTGGGGAAGATGCCATTCATTTTGAATGAATGAGCCTGGAATATTGTGTTTTTTTAAGAAAACAATTTCCCGCTTCGTTTTTCTATTTCATCCATCAAAGCTTTGACATTCTCTTCATTTGGGGAAATAGGAATTGAAACCATGCGATCACCGTCGGCATATGCTTCAATAAATATGACAAAGGGATGGGCGACTAACAAACCTGGAAGAAAAAAATTTCTAACAATACGCAAAGATTGTATTTCTTCCCACGAAAGTGCCACTTTAGGGTTTTGTAGAGGAAAATGTAGGCGAGAAAAACGCATGGCTATTCCTTGCTCACCAAGTGTTGCAAAATAACGGCGTGGGAAAATATCTCGATTGAGAGTCATTAATTTAAGTACAAATGAAAACCCCCACAGCATAATGAGACAAACGATTGTTGTCGCGATCCCGTTTATCCAGGTTGCATGAGACCCCGTGATAACAACTATGGGCAGTAGGATGAGGATAGACATAAAAACAAGAATGGGAGCGATCATAACCGCCCCGATCCAGTGCAGTCCAAAGACCGGGAGTCCTTCGGGAAGGATGAGTTGCAAGCCTCTTCCTGCTTCAAACAGTGTTGGGCTTTCGGGATCATCATAATCCAGCAGAGCGTCGTAGCCAGTTTCGTAATCGTCATTAGCCCAATTCAATGGCATCATAGAAGTTGTTTCCTGAAAATCGTAGTGGTTTGCTGTTAAAGTGTTTTATCAAATCGGTTGCCAAAAGGGGAAATAATCTTTATCTTTATTGCTAGTTGCACTAGGCCAATTAACATTGGAAATACATTTTTTTGTAATGACGAAGTATTGAGCCATCAAGTACAGCAAGGAATGTCAGGTTGAATATAAATATAAAGGACTCTGAATTAAAAAGAGTCTCAACAGGAATGTTATTTTTGTGAGCCAAAGCCCAAATTTCAATACCAATATCCGCCATTTCCAAACCACTTTAAGCAATGGCTTGACAGTGGTGACAATTCAAATGCCGCATGTTCATGTCGCCGAGGTCGCGATGTTCGTTCGTGCCGGACTGCGATTTGAAAATGAAAATAATAAT
Organism: Nitrospinaceae bacterium; assembly: GCA_029261475.1. Taxonomy (GTDB): domain Bacteria; phylum Nitrospinota; class Nitrospinia; order Nitrospinales; family VA-1; genus Nitrohelix. Next base: position 1,075 of record JAJDBG010000060.1, on the reverse strand, counting down.
GGAATTTCCCATTTTCTAGAGCATATGCTTTTTCGTGGTAATCAGAAATTCCCTAACTCCATAGCACTCAATAAGGAATTTGAAATCATTGGCCGAGAATTGCGAGCTTCTACTTTAACGGAATACACATACTATGGATTCAATCCTCATATTTCAAACCTGGAAAGAGGAATTGAAATTTTTGCCGATTTTTTTAATCAACCGACATTTCCAGACATCGAACTGGAACGCCAAATTATCCTGGAAGAGCAATTAGAAGAAATGAACTCCGAGGGGATCAATGTGGACATTGACAATCAAGCTTGCGAGTTATTATATCCCGGCTCATCGCTGTCCTGGCCCACCATTGGAAGCGAAAAAACGATTGGTTTGATTGACAAGAAAATGTTACTTGAATATTTCGAGACCTACTATTGCCCCGGGAATATGATTCTTTCTGTAGCAGGCCCAATCCAGGAAGAAGACGTTGCTCAGTATACCGAGAAATATTTTTCAAAGCTCCCCGTACGAGGAAAAACAATTTCGCCCAATCATTTTGTCGGCTCTTTGGATGAAAAACAAGACCGTCCCGCTTTTCGATTTCAGCAGGATGCGGACAGTCAGGTTCAAATGCAAATTTGTTTTAGAGCAGACTCTTACAACGATCCCGACTACTACACGGTTTGTTTGATTCAGAGAATTTTTGACGATGGCATCACTTCCCGCCTGCAACAAGCCTTAAGAGAAGATCGAGGACTGGCCTACTCTGTAGAGTGCCGAGCCACCAGCTCATCGGACACTGGAACGCTTGATTTTGATGTTAGTGTGAGTGTCGAAAAGTTGATTGAAGTGTGCCACGTTATCTTTCGTGAACTCAAAACTTTTTTACAAGAGGGACCTTCATCTGAAGAGCTTGAACATGTCAAACAGCGATATTATTATGAGCTGGATTTTGATTTGGATGATCCCTATAAACAAAACCTACGTTACGGTTTCAGCAAATTATACTCTGAAGATTTTGGTCCAGAGGATGAGTGGAGGAGGGTGGGTGAAATCACAACAGGAAAGATTTGGGATGTAGCCAAAAGAATTTTAC
>JAJDBG010000059.1 GCA_029261475.1 Nitrospinaceae bacterium | reverse complement strand
CGTCATCCTTGAAACAAAAAGCAAAATGAGGGTTCGTAAGCAAGCTGAAGCCAAGCTGACAATCGGTCAAACCGACTTGCAATTTGTGCCTAGGCACTCGGTGGTATCTGTCGGTTCTACAGTTGTTTTCACCAACCTGGATAAAGAAGTCCATAATATTTATTCCAAGTCACTCAACAATCAGTTCAATCTGGGAGCCATGGCTGGCGGATCTTCCAAAAGCATCAATCTAGATTCTGCCGGACCGGTGGTCCTGAGATGCAATATGCACAAGGATATGGTTGGCACAATATTCGTTGCACCCAACGGCTATTTCGCATCCGCAAACGAAAAAGGGGAATATTCCTTCGAGAATATCGACAGCAAAAACTTCATCATGCAAGTCTGGAATCCCAGTCTCAAACCTGAGGAAGTTGGAGCAAATCTGAAAAGTGCCGATCTCACAGGTGTCGATCAAGTCATTGATTTTAATATCACTTCTGCCTCCAAACCGGGTGATATTAACGATCTGGTTGAGGCAACAGACTACAATCTGGTCGTCGATGAAATTGAAAAGGAAATGTATCAAGCCATTCAGGACTGGAAAAATGGCAAGAAATTCATTTCCAGAAAACGAATGCTCCTAGCCATCACCAAGCATTTTGATGGCGGCGGTCTCAAAGGTGCCATTGCCAAAAGCTTCAGCAAAAAACGAAGCGACAATCTGGAGAAAAAACTGGACAGTATTCGTAAAAAAATCTCCGGGATAGGAACTTATGAAGCTGAAATCACGGAAAATACACTGAACAGCGAAGCCAAATTCGCTGTCTCTCAATTACGCAACAACGTCAAAGAACTTGAGGCTCGGCTCAATCCCGATTTTCAAAAAGACCAAAATAAATCGGAATAAAAATGACCTCCTCAAAAACCCTGAAAATATTCAATACCCAGAGCGGTAAAAAAGAAGAATTTATTCCCAGCGTTCCCGGCAAGGTTGGCATGTACGTCTGCGGTGTGACGGTCTACGATTATTGTCATGTCGGTCATGCGCGTTCGGCGGTTGCCTTCGATGTCATCTACCGTTACCTGAAGCGCCTCGGATTTGATGTGAATTTTGTCCGCAATTTCACCGACATTGACGACAAAATCATCAAACGCGGTATCGAGCGTGGCGTCCCCTGGACAGACATTACCCGCGAGTTCATCGACGCTTTTTACGAGGACATGGGACGTCTGAACATTGAGACCCCCACCAGCGAACCACGTGCGACCGACCATATCGAAGATATGATCGCCATGATATCGGCTCTGATCGAACGAGGACACGCCTACGCCACGGAAGGGGACGTATTTTATTCCGTCCGTTCCTTCAAGGACTATGGCGAGTTGTCCGGCAAACGTATCGAAGATTTGCAATCGGGAGCCCGCATAGAAGTCAACGAAACCAAAAAAGATCCGCTTGATTTTGCGCTATGGAAAAAAAGCAAACCCGGCGAACCTTTTTGGGAAAGCCCCTGGGGCCAAGGCCGACCGGGTTGGCATATCGAATGCTCGGCAATGAGCGGCAAACTACTCGGCGAGACTTTTGATATCCACGGTGGCGGCAAAGATCTGGTATTTCCTCATCATGAAAACGAAGTCGCGCAATCCTGCGGAGCTACGGGGCACAAGCCCGTTCGCTACTGGTTGCACAACGGATTCGTCAATATCGATAAAGAAAAAATGTCCAAGTCTCTGGACAACTTCTTCACCATTCGCGATATTTACGAAAAATTTCACCCGGAAACCCTGCGCCTGTTTTTGATCAGCTGTCAATATCGCGGGCCGATCGACTTCTCCCTGCACAATCTGGAAGAAGCTGAAAAAGTAGCGACACGTTTTTACGAAGCTCTCGAATCGGCTCAGAAAATCCTCAATCAGCGTCAGGATGTGCTATTGCCCGACTTGCAAAAGGATATCGAAGCACACACCTTAATGTCTGGTTTCGACGAAGCCATGTGCGACGACTTCAACACCGCCGTCGCTGTCGCGCATATGAACGAAGCATTGAAGACCCTCAACCCTTGCCTGCAAAAAGCCAATCCCGACATTAACAATGTCCGTAAAATTGCAGTCATCGCAGGGGCTATAAGAAAAGCCGGGAACCTTTTGGGCTTGTTCTATAGCTCGCCGGAAGATTTCAAATCAACAGCATTTGATCGAAAAAGTACCGATACGGGCATCGACCCCGCTAAAGTTGAAGAATTGATTCTGGAAAGAAATAACGCCCGGGCTGATAAAAACTGGGCTCTTGCCGATCAGAAACGCGATGAATTGGTCGCTCTGGGAGTTGTTTTGGAGGACGGTCCCGACGGAACCACCTGGAAGTTAAAATGAATGCTCCGCATTCCTCGTACGCTGAAAATTACCTCAACTTCACCCGTATTTTTTCAAGTGTCCGCGTCTGCGAAGAAGACTCCAAAATAAGAATTCCTGAAAAAGTTCTACGTTGCGTGTGGAACGACCAGACTCTTAAAAAAGATGAGCTATGCACGACCGAGGCCGAATCTGCCGAGGTGATCTTTCCGGGATACTGGAATTTCGGACCCGGACCCGATTTCAAAAATGCCGCCATCAAAATCAATGGGAAACTATTTGAAGGCGATCTGGAAATACATGTCTATTCGGGAGATTGGAAGGCACACAACCACTCCAGCAATCCCGAATTTGACAATGTCGTCTTCCACGTTTTCCTTTGGAAAACAGGCAAGGATGCCATCTCCTCCCGCCCCTCCGATCTTGCGCCCGAACAATTACGCGGCGGTCATATCTTCGAATTTGAACTGAAACATTTTCTCAAAAAAGGGATCCTTCAACTCGCAAATGAGCTGGATATGGAGAGTTATCCCATAATGAACCAGTTCAATTACGGCATGTGTCACGAACCACTCGCCAGCCTCCCCTTCGAGAAACTGGAGCTATTATTCGACTCCGCCGGGGATGCACGAATCATCACCAAAATGGAACGTTTCCATGACCGACTGATTCTCAAGGGTTACGAACAAGTTTTTTACGAAGGTTTGGCCGAAGCTCTGGGCTACCCCAACAACAAACAAAGCTTTCGATACCTCGCCGAGAATCTGCCGCTGGAATTGATAAAAGAGCTGATACCCAAACGCATTTCGACAGATGAAAAAACCCTACACGTTTCTGCGCTGATGTTTGGATTTTCGGGTCTGATTGATTTCAAAGGACTCGACCTCTCTACCTTGCCAACGCAGGACCAGAGTTATTTCGAGTCTCTGCATGAACTCTGGGATCACTATAAACCCCACCTTCCAACCTCCAGCCTAAGCGCAGATAGTTGGAAATTCACCGGTATGCGTCCGGCCAATTACCCTTACCGAAGGATTGCAGGTTTAGCGAGTCTCATTGTTCGGCATTTTAAGTGCGGCTTATTTGAAGATTTTATGACCTCTTTCAAAAAACAAACACAAATGTCGCCGCAAAAAGGTTATGCCGTCAAAATTCCGAAAAAAATATACGAATTCTTTTCCATTGGTGGCGAGGGCTACTGGAACCTTCATTACACCCCCGGCGGAAAACTCCTGAAGAAATCGCAAAACTTGATAGGACCCACACGCTCCGCCGAAATCATCCTCAACATCGTTCTTCCCATTGGCTTGATATACGCCCGCTCGGAACGATCGGCCGAGCTGGAATCGTCCTTCAATCGACTCTTCCAATCGAGCAAAACCAGCGGAGACAATCAGCTCCTTAGATTCATCAAATACTATATTCTGGGGAATCAGGATAAAATGACCGCTTTATTAGTCAACGACAGGAAACGTCAAGGGCTCATGCAAATTTATCAGGATTTTTGTGCCCAAAACGGAAACAACTGCAATCGTTGCCCCTTCCCTGATGTGGTCAAACAATATTTTTCGCGGGAATAGCAGGGCAGGCCTAGCCTGCTGTATATAGAACCAGTCAAAAAAATCGTTCTACTAAAACTCTCAGTCCATAAATGGACCCCGCTCCGGCGGGCAGGCCAGCACAGCGGTTTTCATTCTGGCTTGTTAGAAATATACGTTATTTCTTGATTCCATAGGGTGGAGTAGATATACTACCGAGTCCCATGAATCCTATGTATATATTCTGCCGCGAATGATTGATGATAGCGGTTATCTTAAATAGCATTCAGCGAGCTTGGTCTCGTTCATTGTAAATATTGTAAGGAACCATTATGGATCATTTAGATCATCTGGAAAATCAAAGCATTTACATTCTTCGTGAAGCGTACAAGAATTTTAAAGACCTTGCCATGCTGTGGTCTATCGGAAAAGATTCTACGGTACTGGTTTGGCTCGCTCGGAAAGCTTTTTTCGGCCAATGTCCCATTCCCCTTGTGCATATCGACACCACCTTCAAGATCCCGGCTATGATTGAGTACCGCGACCGTGTCGCCAAGGAATGGGGATTGAACCTCATCGTAGGCAAAAATGAAAAAGCCATTGCCGAGGGCATGAACCACACTATGGGTCGTATCACCTGTTGTGAGGCTCTCAAAACCAACGGTCTGCACGCGGTCATGGAAGATAAAAAATACACCGGCCTCATTCTCGGCATCCGCAGGGATGAAGAGGGCACCCGCGCTAAAGAACGCTACTTCTCTCCGAGAAATAAAGATTTTGAATGGGACTTCAAGGACCAGCCTCCAGAGTTATGGGATCAGTTCAAAACCTCTTTTGAAGAGGGTACCCATATCCGCATCCACCCCATTTTGCAATGGACGGAGCTGAACGTCTGGGAGTACATTCAAAGAGAAAATATCCCCATCATTGATCTGTATTTCGCCAATGAGGAGGGCAAGCGTTACCGATCTTTAGGATGCGCGCCCTGTACCATGCCCATTGACTCCAAAGCGTCTACAGTCGCTGAAATTGTGGAGGAACTGAAAACAATCGACACTTCCGAGCGCTCTGGCAGAGCCCAGGACCAGGAAGACACATACGCTATGCAAAAACTCAGAGCAAAGGGGTACATGTAAGATGACAGATAACGGACACGCCCCTAACCTCTCAAATCAATTGATGCGTCTGGTCATCGTTGGCCATGTCGATCATGGAAAATCTACCCTCGTCGGACGTTTGTTGTCGGATACGGGAAGTCTTCCAGACGGAAAACTTGAGTTCGTCAAAGACATTTGCGAACGACAAGGCAAGACTTTCGAGTTTGCCTTTCTACTCGACGCTCTGGAAGAAGAACAAGAACAAGGCATCACCATCGACACCTCCCAGATATTCTTCAAAACCGAGAAGCGGCATTACGTCATCATCGATGCCCCCGGCCATAAGGAATTTCTGAAGAATATGGTGACCGGAGCTTCCGAGGCCGAAGCGGCACTTCTGCTAATCGACGCTAAAGAAGGCGTTCAGGAACAAAGCCGTCGCCACGGTTACATCTTGAAGCTACTGGGCCTGACCAATGTGGTTGTGGTTGTCAATAAAATGGATTTAGTCGGCTACGATAAAGACGTTTACAATAAAATCCGCGAAGAATACGACGCATTTCTGCATTCACTCGACATTACAGTCGATGAGTACATCCCCGTCTCGGCAAAGCTTGGCGTCAACATTGCCTCTCGCAAAGACGAGATGCCTTGGTACGAAGGTCCCAGTGTTCTCCAGATGTTGGATAAATTCGAGAAAAAAAGACGTCTCAACCATCTGCCCTTTCGTATGCCCGTTCAAGATGTCTACAAATTTGACGAACGGCGGATCATCGCAGGTCGCGTCGAAGCGGGTCAGTTGAAAAAAGGCGACCGCTTGATTTTTTCACCCTCCAATAAAACGGGCGTGGTGAAGAGCATCGAGGCCTGGAGCGTTCCCGAACAACCGGACACAGCGGAAGCCTCTCAATCCATCGGATTCACTCTAGACGAACAAATATTTGTCGAGCGTGGTGATGTTGCAACCCGCACTGACCAATTGCCCATCGTCTCCAGCGTTTTCGACGTCAATATTTTCTGGATGGGAAAAAATCGACTGGAACGAGGGAAAAATTACACACTCAAATTGACCACACAGGAAGCACCCTGCGAAGTAGTCGAGTTCAAAAAAGTAATCGACGCCTCCACATTGGAAACTTTGTCGGGGCAGGACTTCGTCGCAAAGAATGACGTCGCCGAACTGACCTTGCGCGTTCAAAGACCCGTCGCATTCGACCTGTTTGGAGAAATCGCTACCACGGGGCGCTTCGTACTGGTTGACGGCTACGACGTTTGCGGCGGCGGCATCGTCACCACTTACACTCCAGCAATCAAAGAAGACAAGCTACGTGCCGAAGTGCGCCAAAGAGATTTCAATTGGGTCAAAAGCGACATACGCCCCGAAGAAAGAGCTTATCGCAACGGCCATCAAGCCGCTCTTATCCTCATCACAGGTGAAGCCGGGGTTGGCAAAGCACGACTTGCAAAAAAACTGGAGCGCACGCTGTTCGACCACAACCATCAAAGTTATCTTCTCGACGGACGCAACGTGCAACTCGGTGTTTCAGCAAATATTGAAACCGAACAAAAGGGCGAAACGATTCGGCAATTTGGCGAAGTGGCCAAGCTCTTTTTAGACGCAGGACATGTCGTCATCTCGACCTCAAACGTATTCAATCAGGAAGATCATACGGATATGCGCCTCTTGGCAGAACCTTGCCCCGTCATTGAAATACAAGTGACGGGAGTGGAAGAGCCAACGGGCAACCCCGATATGACTCTGTCTCTGACGGAAGTACAAAATGAGAAAGAAGCGGCCGAAAAAATTTGTAAATACCTTAAAGAAAAGAAAATCCTGACCGGACACAACTACTCTATTTGAGTCCTCGTCAAGAGACCAGAAATGGATTGACTTTTTCGGGAACTAATGCAGAATAAGCCCTTCAGTCCATTGGGTTTCAGAGGAAAAAGGAGAAATAAAGAGCAATGCCTAAGATAACCATCAACAACGCAGAAACAGGCGAAAAACACGAGATCAAAGTTGGCTACGGTGCCAATTTAAGACAGGCAATCGGTTACACCGAAGCCCAGGTCTATAAAGGAGTCAACCGCGTCCTGAATTGCAGGGGCATGGGCCTGTGCGCAAAATGCATCGTAGAAGTAGAACCTGCAGAAAATGTAAACCCCAGAACCTTCTTCGAAAATCTGCAAAAAATCGAACCCGAGCAAAGAATGTCCTGCCGAGTGAAAGTTTACGGCGACCTCGTAGTGAAAACCGGCATACAAGACTGAATTCCCGTTCCCAAACGGGACTTGGTCAATTTCCTCTACACCACACACCCCTCACTTCAATCCCGGGTCTAAATCGGGGCTTTACTCCACACGCCCTCAAAAGACCCGTCTAGGAAACAAGCTTCACGGAACACAGACCCGCCTCAGATTTAAATAAACCCTTTTACCTGTATATCTACCTTTTGTGATTTCAATGGGTGCGCTGAAAAAAATGCCTTTGGCCTGAAGACGCATCCTATACAATGAGATCAAGGATTATCATCAAATCTAGAAATCAGGGGAGTATGGAAAGTAAGATAAAAATCGGGGTCAGCAGTTGTCTGCTGGGTGAAAAAGTCCGCTGGAATGGGGAGCACAAACAGGACCAATATCTTTGTGAAGTGCTGGCAAAATACTTTGATTGTCTTCCCATTTGCCCTGAGGTGGAGGCGGGAATGAGTGTCCCGAGAGAAACCGTTGCGCTCTATGAAAATTTTGAAAATCCAAGGATGATCAGCAAGCCGTCGGAGACCGATTGGACTCAAGCGATGGAGCATTACATAAAAAAACGCATCAGCTCTCTGGCCCACGACGATCTGTGCGGCTACATCTTCAAAAGCAAATCGCCTTCATGTGCTTTGGGGCGAGTGCCTGTTTACTCTGAATTTAGCAGTCAAAAAAAGTTGAAGCATAGAGCGGGGATGTTCGCCCAGGCATTCACTCATGAATTTCCCTGGGTCCCGACAGAAGATGAGGCGAGATTGAATGACCCGGAAATTCGAGAAAACTTCATCGTCCGAATCTTTAGTTTTTACAGATTGCAGACTTTATTTAAGAAAGAATTTTCTGTAGGGGAGTTGATCCAGTTTCACACCCACCATAAATTTTTACTTCTCGCTCACAGCAGAAAATACTACGACGCTTTGGGGAAGTTGATAGCCCATCCAAAACTATTGACACCGAAGGAACTCAAGACAAAGTATGGAAACTTGTTCATGCAAGCTTTGGGTTTCAAATCGACACCGAAAAAAAACACCGACGCATTGCTTCACATGATGGGCTTTTTAAAGAATATTCTGACGAAGGCTGAGAAGGAAGACATTCTGGGAAATATCGACGACTACAGAAAAGAACAACTTCCTTTAATCGTTCCGCTGACATTGATCCGGCATCAAGCAAAAAAACACCAGATTGAATATTTGCTCAAACAGGTCTACCTGAACCCGCACCCCAAGGAACTCATGCTAAGGAATCACGTTTGAGATCATCCACCGGGGCTAACATCACAACTCTCTATTGCGCTATTGCGCGCAGACCCATAGAATATTCGTATGCTATTTAGTAGGCTAGGATTTCCCTCGGCGGCTCGCCGCGCCAGTCAGCGCGCATTGAAGAAACGGTTGTCGGTTCCACCTTCGCCGATGCGAGCTTTTACTTTGCGTCGACAACGGGGGCAGTTGCCTTCGTAGGCGTTGTTCTCTTTGTTGATGTAAATTCTGCGATAGACTTTGCAACAATCGAACATCACGCCGATGAATTTTTTAGGAGGGTTTGTCATTTGCCAAAACGACCTTTAGGTTTTTCTAATGTGGTCCAATGCTTTCATTTTTGCAGTTATGAAATGAGAATGAGGAATCAGCATGGCTTTGGTGATTCGCCGTATCTCTTCGGTTTCATCGTGAGACAGTTCACCGTCGGCACAGGCAACGGCAAAAAAACAATCCACCACGCCCAAACGATCGTTGAATGAAACCAGTCGGTTGACTTCTGAAATCACTTCGTTGAAATCAAAACCTTTGTCTGTCTGCTCTTCCAGAACTTCGACAAATAGAATCGCCTCGTTTTCACTGAGGGATAATTTCTGAGCGACCAATGTGCGTAAGGCATTTTTCTCATCAGGATCAAAATTCCCGTCTATCTTAGCGGCCTGCGCCAACAAAACCCCCAACAAACAAACGAGATACAGTCGGTCGTCGTCCCTATCGATCTGAAATTTTTCGCCAGACAATTTCAATTCAATTTTATGATAAATCTCCCGCTTGAAATAACGCTCCATCTCCGGGTCGGCTTTACCAAATAAACCGGGGAGGATACTTTTTACAAAGCCTCCCAGATTTCCTTTTGCTTCCTCATCCAGGGCAGGGCCTTCCAGAACCGAACCAAATTCTTCCAGAAGTTTTTCTTCGTTCGCATCCAAAACGCCATCGGCTAAAACAATCTCACGGCAAGCTTCCAGAGCAGATGCCCGTGCAGTGGCAGAATTCAACTCTCTTCGCATTTCACTGAACAGAGCTTCCTTTCGATCCGGAGGCAGAGGAGCCTCCATAAAAGGTCTCAACTCCTCCCACTCCTTTTCGTCCAAATTAAATTTCAACATGAAAGTTTTGATGAAACTCAGCTCCGCTTGAGTCGCCGAGCCATCGGCCCAGGCCATTACCGTCAAAACTTTCAAGAGCGTCAGGCTTTTATTATGTTTCATTTGCGATTGTCATTTTATTTTTATTTGAAACTGCTGATCCACATTCGGGCGGTTCTATTTTTTCCTACAATTCCCAGAATGTCGAGAAAATTATCGCCGGTGATATCACCAAAGGACATTTCCCGAAAAGAACCCGCTTTAGGAAAACGTCTCCCGGTCTCATTTTTAAAACGCCAATTCCCTCGCCCTGTATATAATTCTGGCCCATTGGAGGTCAATAAAATGAGGTCTGGGATTTTATTTTGATTGGCGTCCAGCAGGTAAACTCTACGCGTGGGAACTAAAGGAAGGTCTTCACTGACTTTTTTTAGAAATCGGCCTCGCCCCAGGTTTTCTAAAAAGTAGTTATAAACCACTTTTTCCTGCCCCGAGTTTTTGTCTTTCATAACAACGAGCAATAAGTCGTTGTCACCATCCAAATCAAAATCGGCCCAATCCACATGCAAAGTATGATCCGCGATGGGAGGGAGCGAATCTTCGGTACGGTCGGTAAATCTGCCCAACCCGTTATTGATCAAGAGTCGATCTCTTCCCTGAGAGTAAGCAATAAAGATATCCGGCGTTCCGTCCCTGTCGTAATCGGCAATCGACAGCGCCGATATTCCAGCAGGAAGAGGAGGAAGCAATAACTCCGTCTGATCCTCAAAGTTGCCTCGGGAATCGTTCAAAAATAAACGCGCTTGGTAGGGAACGGTTTTTCCATCCGCCGTCAGCACATGTTTCCCGGTGAACCATAAATCCAGATCGAAGTCCCCGTCAATATCGACGAATTGTGCCCGATCAAACCCTTCGGGAACTTTGGGAAAATAGTATTCCTTTTTTTGATAAAAAACACCTTGGCCGTTGTTGAACCAAATTTCGGCAACATTCCCATCCATGCCCGACGGCGTCAATAGAATCAACTCCTGTCTTCTATCTCTGTCGATATCCCCAAAGGCCACATGACTCACCCCTTTTGCGAGGCGATCGTTCAGCACCGGATTTTCCTTCAGCGAAAATTTCTCTTTCCCTTTTCCTCCATTCAGATAGACGTCAGCATGAAGGGAATCTTTTCCATTACGGGAAATAAAAACAATATCTGCAAGTTGATCGGTATTCAGCCATACAAGCTCGGCCTGAACAATTTGCGAGAGAGATGTTGGGAGCACCCATTGACTGATGTCTTTGTAATGCTGGCGGAGGGACTCTTCCTTGGAAACCCGTTCTTTAGTGCATCCCCACGAAAAGAAGAGCACCAGAAAAACGAAAAAAAGGAATCTAGGCAAACAGGGATTTGGGCAATGCGGAGTCGTCAAGATTGATCTCCAACCCTTCGAAAGCGGCAATACTGTTGGGAAAAATTTTCTTGCACTCGGCTTCAATTCTACCAATGAAAGCGTCGTCGTGCGCAGGATCGTGATGAAATAAGACAAACTTTTTAACATTTCCAGCCTCAGCTATCTTCACACCTTCCTTCATCGTACTATGGCCCCAACCCTTGCGGGAAAATTGTCCTTCCAGCCCATAATATTCAGCATCGGTGTATTGCGAATCGTAAATCAAAAGATCGGCATCCTCACAGAGTTTCAAAAGGTTTTTACACAATTTGCCTTCTGAGTGCTCATTGTCTGTCGCAAAAACAAGGGACTGGTCGCCGCAATCTATGCGGTAGCCAAAGGACCCATCAGGATGGTAAAGATTAGAAGGTGTGATTTTGAAATTCTTCCCCTCAACAACGTCTCCAGCTCGCAGATCGTGATAACTGAATTTTGCACCAAACACTTCCTTGCGAATTGGAAAACACGGCGAAGACATTTGCTCGTCCAATACTTCTTCTATCGTTTTTGGGAGACTGGTTCCGCCATATATATTAAATTCATTACCGGGTACGTAAAAAGGAGCGCAAAATGGGAAACCTTGAATATGGTCCCAATGCACATGCGTAAAAAACAAATTAGCCTTAACAGGTAGCTCCTTCATCAAGGATTTTCCGAGGTTGATGATTCCGGTTCCGCTATCAAAGATGATAATTTCATCCCCACACCGGACTTCCACGCAAGTCGTATTGCCACCCACACGGACTGTCTCCTCGTTGCCAGAAGGGAAACTCCCCCGCACTCCCCAAAACCTTACAATCACTTAAATAACCTCGTCCCAAATTAGAATTTTTCTTTGCGCAAAGGCGGCATTATAGCACCATCTTCCCTGTCTCCAACCTATTTCTACACCGTCCCACAACAGCAAAAACAACAAACCAATAAGGCATTAAAAATCAAATACTTCAATATTACGCTCTAAATTTTAATTTGGAATTCCAAATAATACTCTTTATAATTCGGAATACAGTGTTATAATTCGATCATAAAATCTCAAGGAAATACGAATATGAATACAGAGAATACCGAATTGCAAAGTGGCACTGTTTACGACTATATCGTTGTAGGTTCAGGCTCATCAGGGTCCATAGTCGCAAATATCCTCTCATTAGATAAAAATAATTCTGTTTTGCTTGTCGAAGCTGGAAAAAATGACCGCAAACCTAAAATATCGGAATTATTGAAACGCAATGATCCTGCCGGGATTCCAGAGATCGAGTGGGGATACAAAAGTGTCAGTCAACCCCAGTTGAAGGGACGAATAATGGACATGCGCCGGGCCAAAGTTTTAGGGGGCTGTAGTTCCCACCACGATTTGCTCTACACAAGAGGGGCCCGCAGCGATTTCAACGATTGGGAAAACAAATATGGTTGCGCTGGTTGGTCTTACAATGATGTTTCGCCCTATTTCAAGTGGATTGAAAGCAAAATGATTCTAGAAGAATTTTGTGACAGTCCATTCAACATCGCTTACCAGAAAGCTGTCCTTGATTTAGGATACCCATGCAATCCCAACCACAATTCAGGAGCAACGCACTACGGGGTTTCACCTGCCCAATGCTCAATCAACAAGAAGACGGGGAACCGGGAAAGCACCTACGATTCTTTCATCCGTCCAGTCCTCAAAAGTCGCCCCAATCTCCATGTTGCCAGCGGCGCATTGACCAAAAGGGTAGTGATCGACACCTCAACTAAAACAGCCTATGGGGTTCGCATTGAACAATTTGGAAAAGAATTCACGATCAATGCCGCTAAAGAAATCCATCTTTGCGCTGGCGTATTTGGTTCCCCTCAAATATTGATGCTTTCAGGCATCGGCGACGCCTCGGCGTTGAGTCGGCTTGGAATCAGCGTCAATTCCGATTTACCAGGGGTCGGGAAAAATCTTCAAGACCATTTACAACTCAGCACACTATTCAGTTCTCCTCAAGCCATCACAGAGCAAGATGGCTTCATCACCTCTGGAGATATGAGTCCGGATGACAAGGCTCGAATCGCCATTACCATGGGCCGGGGGAAACACACTTACGGTCAATCGCCCAGCGATCTCGAAAATTATTACAGTGTATTTGTTTATATGCAAGGCACTCAAAGCCTTGGCACTGTGTCGCTTCAATCCAATGACATCAGCTCCCCTCCTGTCATCGACCCTCGCTACTTGTCCCACCCCGCCGATATGGATCTCTGCAGAAAAGGACTGACAATGGCACTGGCGATCGGAAACGCCCCTGGCCTCAGCCCATGGAGAAAACGGCAGATAAAACCTGACCCCCTGAGTGATTTCAATGAATACATCCTGAACAACCTGCAATCATCTCACCCTGTAGGTACCTGCAAAATGGGAATGGATGATATGTCTGTCGTCGACCCGAGTCTTAAGGTCCGAGGCATTAGCGGACTGCGTGTGATAGACGCATCGATCATGCCAAGGATAGTCCATGCCAACACCGCCTCAACAGCTATGATGATAGGAGTCAAAGGGGCTGTCATGGCTTTTCCCGAGGCCGAGTCCGTGTTAAAAAAACAGCTTTAGCTGTTTTCTCATTCCTAATCAGTTCAAGGCTCCAATCCCTTTTTCGTTTATGCCCCCGGCATTAGTCCTCCACCCAACTATCTCTTCTAAAAAATAAAATTAATATTTACTTGATTATGAATTTTTAAAACCGCAACCTTAAATAATAGCAAGTTACAAAAAATATAAATTCAACCACACAAGAGATCCCATAAAATGATATCGCTTTTTGGTCCTAAAAATAATATTCAGGAAAATAGTTTAAGCAAAGCTCAGGCAAATATTTTTTTAGCAGATAAAAATTTTAATATTTTCTATGTCAATGATGTTGCGCAAGAAACTCTGAAAACAATCGCCCCTGATATTAAAAACGCATTCAATGTTGAAATAAAAGATATTATTGGGGGTTCAATACATCGCTTTCATAAAGACCCCTCAAGGATTGAAAAAATATTAAACAATCCTAACGCTCTTCCACATACCGCCGAGTTTAGCTTTGGGGAAATTACCCTGAAAGCATCAATCAACGCAAGCTACGACGCCAATGGAATCGTCGAAAGCTATATCGTCAACTGGGAAGACATCAGCCAACAGGAAATAATTCGCAAGCAAATGGCCCAAATCAGTTCCATGATGGAAAACGCTCCCATCAACGTTCTGTTTTGCGACCCGGTAGAATTTAAAATCAATTATATCAATCCCGCCTCTACCAAAACTCTCAAAACCATCGAGCATTACCTTCCCATCACTGCTGATAAAATGATGGGGCAGTGCATAGATATTTTTCACAAGAATCCTGCCCATCAAAGGAAGATTCTTTCTGACCCCAGGAATCTTCCTCATAGAGCACAAATACAGGTTGGGCCTGAAATCCTCGATTTGCTCGTCAGCCCCATTGTCGATCAGGAGAAAAATTATTTAGGAGCGATGGTCACATGGGATGTCATCACTGAAAAACTGAAAACCGAAAATGAAGTGGCTAAAGTCAACTCAATGATGGAGAACACTCCCATCAATGTATTATTCGCTGATATAAAAGATTTCAATATCACATACGTCAACCCTTCATCTTATAAAACACTGAAGACAATAGAACAATATCTCCCCATTCGAGTGGATCAGATGCTCGGCTCATCCATTGATGTCTTTCATAAAAATCCAGCTCACCAGAGAAAACTCCTTTCTGACCCTAAAAACCTGCCTTACACAGCGGATATTCAACTCGGACCAGAGGTTCTTAGTTTATTGGTCAGTGCTATCTACGACAAGGATAATAATTATATTGGCCCCATGGTCACATGGGATGTCATTACCGAGAAGCTGGCTACCGAAAGACGTGAAAAAGAAGCCAGTGAAAATATGAAATCAGTTCTTACCGAGATCGCGGCCAACGCTCAGACTTTGGCTGGTGCTTCCGAAGAGTTGACAGCAACCAGTCAACAAATGGCCGCCAATGCGGAAGAAACTTCGGTACAAGCAAGTGTTGTTTCTACGGCATCTGACGATGTCAGTTCAAATATCCAGACAGTCGCCACAGGAACTGAAGAAATGTCTGCCAGCATCAAGGAGATTGCCCAAAGCGCAACCAAAGCAACATCGGTCACTAACAATGCCGTCCAATTAGCAACGTCTACCAATAAAACCGTTACCCAACTTGGCGTAAGCTCCGCCGAAGTGGGTCAGGTTGTAAAGGTAATCACTTCTATTGCAGAGCAAACCAACCTCTTGGCTCTCAATGCAACAATAGAGGCGGCTCGTGCAGGTGAAGCGGGAAAAGGATTTGCCGTAGTT
This sequence comes from Nitrospinaceae bacterium, assembly GCA_029261475.1. Classification (GTDB taxonomy): domain Bacteria; phylum Nitrospinota; class Nitrospinia; order Nitrospinales; family VA-1; genus Nitrohelix. Next base: position 8,827 of record JAJDBG010000059.1, on the reverse strand, counting down.
GCAAATGAGGTGAAGGAACTTGCCAACCAGACAGCTAAAGCAACCGAAGAAATAAGCACCAAAATTCGGGCAATTCAGGAGGATACCCAAAGCTCTGTGAAAGCTATTGCTGAAATCAGCGATGTCATAAATGAAATCAGCGACATATCCAACACGATTGCCAGTGCTGTGGAAGAGCAAGCCGCAACAACAAACGAAATATCTCGAAACGTTAGCGATGCCTCCAGAGGAGCACAAGAAATAGCCCAAAATATTACGGGTGTATCCGAAGCGGCCGCAAGCACAACGGAAGGTGCCCAGGAAACGCAAAAGGCCTCTGCAGAACTATCGGGCCTTGCTCAGGCTATGCAGAGTATCGTCGGTCAATTTAAGGGATAATTAGAAGAGTATTTACTTTTAGTGCCAATATTAAAGGGTCGTTTCGATCAGATAAAATTCTAATCAAAACGACCCTTTATTTTTTAGCTACGCAATGCGCCATGAGAATGTAAATTCCTGGCTGGCAGGAGGGGATAACAGGGGGATTGTTTGTAATCGAAACCCTTGTTAGAAACAAGGGATTATAATTTATCGATACAAAGTCACTAGTAAAAAGTTCATGCAGTGTCGCAATACCTTTGCTACCCCCATTAAAAGCCCGTAATAGTTTTCCTTAAAACAGATCAACCCGCACTTTTAGCCGAGGGGATGAGTCCAGCCTTGCGAGCGTATTCAAAGATATTTCCAGCTTTGATGATTTCACTCACTTCGCCGAGGGGCTTGAGAGGCCATGTTTTTGACGAACCTTCACTATGCTGAGTCAACTCGCCTTTGGCAACATCTATTGTCAAACGATCCCCTGTGCGAATATCCTTGATCATTTGCGCAGGCGTTTCAAAGGGGATAAAAAATCCGCCATCCACAGAATTGCGGTAAAAAATACGCGCAAAAGATTCAGCCACAACAGCCTTGATCCCCGCGATCTTCAAACAAGCAGGAGCGTGTTCCCGCGACGAGCCACAGCCAAAGTTTTTACCGCCGATGATGATTTTATGATCGGACTCAAATCGACCTTCATTGACAAAGTTTTTACCTCCGTCGGGCAAACCCGCACCGTCTACCGGCACTCCAGATAAAGCATATTTGCCGTAGTTTTTCCTTTCTTCCGGATCGCTCAAACTATAAACCAAATGTTCAGCAGGAATGATTTGATCCGTATCTACGTCGTCACCCAACACATAAGCTGTGCCTTCGATAATGTCTTCCATGATTCCTCTTTATTTAATAAGCACTCTCAAGTCGTGCCTCACGTTATTTAATGAATTCCCTTGGATCAGTGATTTTCCCAGTGATGGCTGATGCGGCCGCGGTATAAGGCGATGCCAAATAGACTTCCGACTGCTTTGAGCCCATTCGTCCAGGAAAATTTCGATTGGTCGTAGAGATAACAACCTCTGTTCCATGAGTTCGCCCAAAAGTATCTTTAGGTCCGCCCAAACAGGCCGCGCAAGACGGTTCCCCGATGGTTGCGCCTGCATTTTTGAAAATATCGATGAGAGTTTCACCTTCCCACTTTTTTTCGTGCAGGTCTTTTTCGACCTCTGTCGTTGCAGGAACGATGAAGGTGTCTACAGCGACTTTTTTTCCTTTTAGCAATTTAGCCGCCGCCAGAAAATCGGTGAACTTTCCACCCGTACAGGAACCAATATAAGACCGATCTATTTTGGTGCCGGCAACTTCGCTGACTTTCGCCTTATTATCTGGCGAATGCGGCTTCGCGACGACAGGTTCCATCTCGCTCGCATTGTAAGTTTTGTTGAAACAATATTTCGCGTCAGCGTCGGCTCGATGGATTTTATAAGGCTTGTCCGTCCTTTGCTTCACATATTCTTCTGTTTTTTCATCTGCTGGAATCAACGCATTTTTTCCGCCTGCTTCAATCGCCATATTACAAAGGGTCATGCGCTCTTCCATCGAAAAATTCATGATCGCATCGCCCGCCCACTCCATCGCGCGGTAAGTCGCTCCCGCAACACCAATGTCACCGATGACCTGAAGGATGATGTCTTTCGCCATGATGTAAGGTGGAAATTCTCCGGTGAATTCGAATCGCATGCTCTCAGGAACTTTGACCCATAGTTTGCCCGTTCCCAAAATGAAGGCCGCATCGGTGTTGCCTATTCCCGTGGCAAACATACCAAAAGCACCCGAGGTACAAGTATGCGAATCGGTTCCAAATAAAACCTCGCCGGGTCGATTGTGTCCTTCCTGCGCGAGCGCAAGGTGGCATACGCCCTTATAGTCCTTGGTTCCAACATCGTAATAATAGGGCAAGGATTGTTCCTTCGCGAAGGCTCGCAGAATGTCTATATTGCGATTGGCATGCGTGTCGGAGGTGAAAATATAATGATCGGGAATGATCACTACTTTTTCCTTATCCCATACCTTGGATTCGGCCCCAAACTGCTCCTTGAAAATTCCTATCGTGCCCGGACCACAGACATCATGCGTCATCAATACATCCACATCGATCCATATGTTGTCGCCGGGGACAACTGTGTCCTGATCCGAATGATCAGCAAGTATTTTTTCGGTAAGCGTCATGCCCATGTTTCTGCTTGCTCCTTGAAAGATTTAAAACCAGAATCTGAGAATATCTTCATTCAACAGCGATTCAAGTTGAAGGTTTTCGTTGAAAAAGCCGTATAGAATAAATATGAGTGCCTTTTAAAATACCATTTTATTATCCATCTGGATAAGTATTTTTCGATATAATGATTACAAAGAATCATTCTTGAGACCGCCAGCCACTATGCTAAAACTTTTAGAAGAAACCTTCAGGCGTTTGCGGTATCGAATTCCCAATCGTCCTCGTCAGGTTCAAATAGAAATTACCAATCGTTGCAATATGGATTGTCCCATGTGCCCCCGCGAAGTCCTCGACATCGAACTGGAGCATATGGACTGGGACAAATTCATAACGGTAATGGATGGCCTCCAGGGCGACGAACAAATCACCCTCACCGGATGGGGCGAACCCTTCCTGCATCCCCGCTGTTTCGATATGATCGCTCATTGTAAAGCACGCGGTCATTCTGTCATGATCACTTCCAATGCCCTGTTCACAAAACCGGAACTGGCAAAAGAGATCATTGCCTCAGGGGTGGACACTTTGACTTTCTCAATCGACGATGTCAATGGCTCCGCTGAAATGGGACATCATAATGATAAAGTTCTCGACAATATAGAGACTATCGCCAAACTGAGACAAAACGGTAAACCGGCCCTACGACTGCAAGCCACCTTGCATGCGGATTGTGAAAGTGACCTGCTCGATGTGATCAGATATTCCGCTCGTTTAGGAATTGAAACTGTGAATGTCGGTCGGCTTGATCGTAAGTATGCACCTGAGTTACGCCGCCCTTCATCTTTGCAGGAAGCAAAAATTTTCGCCAATGCAGATTCTTTGGCACGCTCCCTCGGCGTTCAACTCGACTGGCTTCAATTTTCTGTGTCCAGCGGGATCACTCGTTTGTTCTATCAACTTCTACGTAAAAAACTGCATCGCTCGGGGAAATTTTGCCTGAAGACTTTTGATTATGTCTATGTCACCCGGGAAGGTTCCGTAACCCCTTGTTGCCTTCTCCCACACGCCCCCATGGGAAATATTCTATCCACAGATTTGCGAGAGATTTGGAAAAACAAAAGCTTCAATCACTTCCGAAACAATTATCGTGATGTTTGTGGCACTTGCGATTTATGGACCATCGAGCAAGTTCAGGAAAACGAATAAATTCTGCGCCCCCCGATCCGCTAGCCCGCTCCTATTACCACTTAAAAACATCTTAAGCAAAGTACCCCTTTGAAGTTTGCCCAATACACTTTAATACCCATGCAAAAAATAAAAAAAGCCAAGGCTCTTGGGGGGAGCCCTGGCTTAATATTAATTATGAAAGACAATCAAAAGTTACTACATAAATTTACTTTCAACCATAAAATCTATACAACAAATCAAGAAGTTTCGTTGACAGCTTCTGAAACAACAGCGTCTGCATTGTTAGCAACGCTCGGCAAGAGAATGGTCTCAAGAACAACTTCTTCTGTCGCTTCCTCTACCTGAGTTGCTATCTCGCCAGCCACCTCGGCTCCGATTTCTTCCATGATTCCACCCATGATATCTAATGCACCCAAAAAATCTGAATCGAATGAAACACTTGGACCATCAACTTGAATATCTGGGGCTTGCGCATTTGAATCTCTATCTAAATCATGTAGAGCGAAAAATCCCACTGCCATCACCAATGCAATGACCGCAATTTTCTTTTTTAGACTATATTTTTTCAGGCTCACTCTGTTTCTCCTTCACTCGCTATTTTATGTTTAAAATTAAATGAACTTAATTTAATTTAAATTAGAACGCCGCTTTTATACCCAATTCGAAATGATTGTTGACCGCAAATACGGCATCTTCATTCGATCGGTTGTAGGTATAATTGTACTTACCCTCAAGGACCAGATTTTGCAAATAACCCATTTTAGCAATGAGCACCTTGTCCAGAGCCAAAGAATACCTTTGCTCATTATCTTCACGGAGACGGGTGTCGATTGCCAAACGTGTAGCCCAGTCTTTCTGGGTGTATCTCGCATCAGCGTTCAGATTAATACCATAAAACAACGGTGTTTTAATACCTACGTTAACAGCATGCGTTTCGCGGTCGAAGTTCTTACCTTTTGCATCATCGTCTCTGTATTGGTATCCAACAGTAAGACGTCTCGTGTAGTTTGAGAAGAAAAAGTATTGAGCAACACCCACTCCAGTAGTTTCCGTATTTCGAAGACTGGTCAGCCAGTTATTCGTATCGGAATAAAGGAAATGAAGTGATGTCAGCCCCATCGTCCTGTGCATATAGTTAAAAGAGGGCCTAATGTAATTGATACCACTAAAATCGTTTCCATCAACAATGTTGTAGATGTACTTGTACATCAATTGCACATTGACGAGTGGTGAAATCTTGTATTCGGTGTTGATACCGAACATTTGAGTCGTGATATCTCGATCTGAATTATCTTCATAAAGAGTTTGACTCACATCGTAGTCAAATTTGAAACTGAGCTTTGCATTCTGCTTATAGTTGTAACCCAAATTTGAAGTCCACTTGATACCCGTGTCATCAAAATTCTTTCCTTGCAGAGAAAGGGGTATTGCACCTCTCTCAGGACTACCTAGCAAGTTGTCATCCCTGATCGCATGAACACCCACTTTAAACGACCAGTTTTTACCACCGCCCGATGTATTCATGTTTGGCGCGGCAAAAGAAATTTGAGGAAGAGCCAGCGCAGACGCCAGAACCCCAACTGCCATCAGCTTTAATACACTTTTCTTTTTGATTGCTTTCATAAATCTACCCTATGGCTACCTAAATATTATTGTTAATAATTACTCTAAAGATTTAAAAATCAAACAGTAATTACAACAACCTGTTCACGAAGCTTCTCTCCCCCCAAAACTCAAGAGCAGACTCCGCACTATAATATCCCGCCTAAAATACCAATAAAAACAACGGGTGTCAAACAAATAATCGGAAAAAGTAAAAATTTACTCAGCCTTTTATACCTATTTTTGTGTGAGGCCAGTTTTACCAGCTAGCTTATTATTTGTCAAATCTATTTTTTTCGAATGAGCGGTCAGTTCCTATTGAATTTACTGGCTTACGCCTTTATTCAAAAGACAGCACCTTCCTCGTCCAGTTGCCGACTCAATCCATTTGCGATGAGACCCGTTAAAACTCCGCCTGCCAAGGCAATGCAGGAAAAAAGCGGTATCAGCTTGAAAAACCCGGGCATGGGGCCTAGAAACCCATAAACACATAAAAAGGTTGTCGCTGTGTGGGCGTAGGCCGAGGCAACACAAATCCCAACCAAGCTGAACGGGCCTTTCCCTTTTGCATAAAAAATAGCCATAACAAATGTAGCGACTAAAGCTCCCGCCATACTTAAAAAAAATGTAGGGGACATAAAAGTTCCAGCCAGGATTGACCCGCCAATCACGCGCACCACTGTGACAATGATAGCTTCTCTCAGCCCCATATAAATGAGTGCCATAAGAGTCATGATGTTGGCCAGTCCCAGTTTGATCCAGGGCGATGGCAAGGGCAGGAGTGCTTCCATACGGTGTAGAACAATCGCCAAAGCCGCAAACACTGCCATCGATAAAATCCTGCGATCTTCTGGCCTGTCAAAAGAGGGCAACGGTAACATGGGTATCAATAACTTTCGGTGAACTTCTATCCGCCGGACAGGTGAAGGGAATATAGATTTACAATCATTCGCAATGGGTATCTATCTCTATCTGCAAAGCTATTTTTGCAATGCTTGAAGGTGACTCAATACGGAGTCGGCAAGGGCTTGATGGTTGTAACCTCCTTCAAGGAGGGAAACCATTCTGCCATCGCAAACTTCAGCCGCCACTTGAGTCAACAGCTCTGTCATCTCGCCGTAACATTCTGTCGAGACGTTCATCTGGGCAAGCGGATCGTCTTCATGCGCGTCAAAACCTGCGGATATCAAAATAATATCGGGGCCGAATTTTTGAATTTCGGGAATCAATTTATTACGTACGATGTCGATATACGTTTCATCATCCTCAAAAGGTCGCAGAGGAAAATTAAGCGTTGCTCCCAGTCCGTCGCCGCTTCCCGTTTCATCGTCGCTTCCTGTTCCCGGATAGAAGGGGTACTGATGGATGCTCGAATAATAAACGTTGGAATCTTTATAAAATGAATTCTGTGTCCCGTTGCCGTGATGCACATCCCAATCAAAAATAAAGACGCGATTCATTTCCCATTGTTCGATGGCATAACGTGCTGTTATGGCAACGTTGTTGAACAAACAAAAACCCATGCCCCGCTCACTCTCGGCATGGTGCCCGGGAGGCCGCACGGCGCAAAAAGCGTTGCGGCACTGTTTGTTCATAATAGAATCGACTGCGGTGATGCCCGCACCTGCGCTCAGCATAGCGGCGGAATAGGAATCGCGGCTGATAACGGTGTCTGCATCGAGAGAATGTACTCCGGCTTCGCACTTCCGCTTCAAGTCTTTGACATAACCGGGATCGTGGTTGGCTGAAACCTCTATCTCCTCGGCGGGCCGAGGGTCCAGACTCAACAAGCTGGAATACATGTCGAAGGCTTCCAGGCGCGCCGAAATGGCTTCCAGGCGCCCGGGGTTTTCGGGATGCGGTTCGGTCTCGTGTTTGAGATAAAGCGGGTGATAAATATAGCCGGTTTTATTCATTTCAATAAGGGGCTAGAATATTGCAAATGACTTCCTTGATTGCGTCTTGAAACCAATAGCAGATTATCAAACCTTCCTATGGATAACAATATCATACCCATGAATTCTCAGGCTCACGACAAGGTCAATGCTCTGCGAGATCTCGCACATGAATTAGGATTTAGTGGCTTTGGCATCGCCCCTGCTCAATTGGACAAAGCGGGTCAGCACTTTCAAAAATGGCTTGCCGATGGCATGGCAGGTGAGATGTCCTACATCGCTCGCGGAGAAGACAAGCGTCTGGATCTCGACAAGGTCCTGCCCGGGGTCCAAAGCGTCATCTGCCTCAGCACAAATTATTTGACCGACGACAAGGACATGAGTTTTGTTGAGGAAAAAAATACCGGCGATGTTTCCCTCTACGCTTTGAACAACGATTACCACGACCTGCTTTGGGCCAGACTCAAAACATTGGAAGACGCACTGAAGCAAGCTTTTCCCGAATGCACTTCTCGGCACTATGTCGACACCGGCCCCATACTGGAAAAACCTCTGGCGCAAAATGCAGGTTTGGGCTGGGTCGGCAAACACACTAATCTGATCGAGGAAGGCTCCGGCTCCTGGTTTTTTCTATCCGAGATTCTGGTGGACATCCCCCTGCCTTATTCAACGCCAGCGATTGACCACTGCGGGACCTGCAGCTCCTGCATTGATATCTGCCCGACTCAGGCCATTGTCGCCCCTTATGTCCTCGACTCCAGAAAATGTATTTCTTATCTGACGATTGAATTGAAGGGCCCGATCCCTATCGAGTTCAGGAAGGCGATTGGTTCCAGAATTTATGGTTGTGACGATTGTCAGATCGTTTGTCCCTGGAACTCCTTCGCGCAAAAAACGGAGGAACCTGAATTCATCGAGAGGGAAGGGACTAGAAACCTCATTGAGCTCATGCGCCTGGACGATGAAGGATTCCGCAATCGTTTTCGCAAAAGTCCTGTCAAACGCACCAAACGCAGAGGCCTGCTCAGAAACGTAGCCATCGCCCTCGGCAATTCGGGCAACGCAGAGGCGATCCCTGTTTTGACTGATGCGCTTGACGACGCGGAAGCTCTCATACGCGCCCATGCGGTGTGGGCACTGGCGGAACTGATGGGAGAAAATGCAGGAACTCTGTTTGATCTCAAACTAAAAGGGGAACAAGATGAAATGGTTCTTGAAGAAATCAACCGAGCGCAAACGGGCAAAACCATAAAATAAGGATGGAGGCTGTTTTAGGAAAATCTATCTATAGATGATAAAAATTGGGAGATATTAATGGGTTTTGTTATGTATGAATTAAAACCCATTTTCATGGCTTTTTTTACATCTGAATCCATAGCATCGGCTGTCAGAGCGATCACAGGAATATTCCGGGTCTCTTCAATTTCATGTAATTTTTTGAATGCTGTCAAACCATCCATTTCGGGCATATGAATGTCCATTAAAATTAAATCTGGCAAGTGTTGGCGAGCCATCTCAATTCCACTATTACCGTTGTTTGCAATGATCAGTGCTATATGGGGTCTGCATGACAGAA
>JAJDBG010000058.1 GCA_029261475.1 Nitrospinaceae bacterium | reverse complement strand
TCTTGTGATGTGAGTTCTGCTCCACAGGTAGGATCAAACTGAGATTCTGCATCGGTTACGGACTCGGTTTTTATTTTTGCGTTGTATTCTTCTACAGCTATTTCAAGATTATTTTTAAGGGCATTGAGAACGGTCTCCTTTAATGTTAAAGGAGCTGACTGAGACTCGTTGATGCCAAATATCGATATTATTAAAGTTAAAATACATATTCCAAATATAGACGAAAACTGGGAATTCGCAGAATATTTGAGAAAATCAGTGTTTTTATTGAAATGTGGTTTAAATGGCATTCTTACATACTCTCTGACTATTGATTGTTTGAATCGGGTTTGACTCAATAGTGCGTTTAACCCGGATGATTGACTAGTGTGTTTCCATTGTATCGCACAAATAATCTCTGGAATGGAAATTCTGCACGATATAAATACGATTCCTATGATAAATAAGGGCGTATAAGCAGAATACAAATTATTGAATTTTAATAAATTATCGGCAAATTTTGAAAAACTCTTGAGGGAAACATGGTTTTACTGTGCATTATTGAGGTTCTAACTATGGCCTATGAGCTACTAGAGGGATCAAATATTATGTTATTAAGGGCGAAAAAGAAAACGAGCGTAGGTGTATGCGATCATTTCGTTGATTGTTTGCCGAACTCCAGCACTATAAGCCCACCAGCGTTCCGGATCGTAATGCTGGATGCTTGCTGATAAAACACCTATTTCATACTTTTGACCAAAGGCCAATTGGTAGAGGTATCTAGAGCGCCGGGAATGTACTCCCTCCGTAAAGACATCAAGGCCGGTGATTTTAAAAGGAATTTCTTTGAGTTTTTCCTTAACAGCCAATGCCCCGGCATAAGTCCGGTCCCTTTGGACTGACAACGCAGGTGCAGATATCATTTGCTCTGCCTTTAGTCCCATTTTAATTAAAGAGGCATAGCCGAGTTCGGCGTAACTTTTGTATCTGGACAAGAATGCTCCCCTTGCAAGAGGGCCACCGGAGACTATTAATATTTTATAGTTTCCGTTTTTAAAAAGATTTTTTGCTTCCTGTAGATCACGGTCGGTTAACCAACCGTTGACGACCAGTGCTTGTCCTTTAGTGGATTGATATACCGCAAGAAATGGATGGACTGTGAGAATTATGCCTATAAGGAGCAGAGCAATAGGCATGGCAAGCATGGCCCAGCCAAAAAGGGTGAGGGTTTTGCGAGTTCTGGTGACCGTGAACGCCGGCAAGGGCATATAGAACGGTTTTCAGCGTATGATTGCTTTTTTAAGCATCATGTTTGTTCAAATACTCTTCATAATGCTTATGGTAGAGGACTTCCCATTCAGGAGTTCCTTCGCGGAGTTTATTTGCGGTGTATGAAGAAAGTATTTTTCGGGCGGCTTCGTCGGCCATATCGTCGATTTTCAGGTAATTCATCATTTCATCTGCTATTTCCAGGCGAATGTCATTCAAATCAGCTGTGTAATCGAGTTCATCCCGTTTTTTGAAATCCCGGATGATTAGGTTACTGATATGGTTTACTTTTTCTCGGCTTATTTTCATAGTTTTATTTGATTATAAGATCAAACCACGATCTCGAGCTAGTTTGGTTTTAACGAGTTGAAACACGCGTCCGTAATCCATCATGCTTCGTTCATAATCTTCGGTTCGCGCTTCGAGAAGCGTCTTCACCTCTTCATTCAACTGATCTTCGACCATTAGATCGTCAACTATTATCGTTGAAATGATTCCTTCGAGCTGTTCAGGCGTATCTTCCCATATGAGAAGATTTGCGTTGAGCAGGCGTCGTGTGATTTTTTTGGAAAGTTTGCCGACAGTTTCTTTTGTGAGTCTCATTTTTGTCTTTCCTGCGGGTATTAATCGTTTGTGCTTTTAATATCCAAACTTTATGGAGCGGGAGACGGGGTTCGAACCCGCGACATTCAGCTTGGGAAGCTGACACTCTACCAACTGAGCTACTCCCGCAAGTATGGTTGTTGTAGAATTTTAAATCTTTTCGGCTTCCCAAGTTTATAAAAGATAGCATTGATATCTTTTATAGGCCTAAAATACATATGTTTTATTAAGTGACTGCACTTTAGTTCGAACCGCATATTGTATTTCATATGATCATTCAGCCGTCTTGCTGTTTATGATTTGACAGCGGGCAAGTGCATAAAATAACCATTAATTGAAACAATGGCAGGGAACACCCGCTGATTATCATAGAAGACTTTGATCGCGTGCCATTATCCAATATTTAAATACTTGAATCAAATAATTTTGTTTTACAGGTAATCCATAAATGGAAATCATATTGTATTTATGGAATCTATCTATTAAGATAGGTCGGTTCCCCTAACTTGTGGATAGTTTTTAGAGGTGTTCTATGGCTCTATAGCTTCCGTAATTTTAGCTGGGGTTTCTTCTGATTGGCATAGTCGGGTGATTTTTGTAGTATTCACTACATGAGTCTGGCTATTAGGCGGTGCTTCTTCACAACTTAATGTGAGGAGTTTTTAATTAATACAAGAATTGATTATAGGGAAGAGATAATACGTGGTTGACCCTGTCCAGTTTACTGAAAAAGTTCCTATTAGCCATCACTTGATTGAATTGAAAGATCGACTGATTCGTGTGGCTCTTGTTGTCGCTTTCTTTTTTGGAGTGAGTTTTTATTTTTTCGATATTTTACGCCTCTGGTTGGTGGATCCTCTTCCAGCGAAGTATGCCGAGCTGACTTTCATTACCCCTACCGAGCCATTTTTCACAGCGATGAAAGTTTCATTCATGGGATCTATCTTTATTTCCATGCCCGTGATTTTACACCAGCTGTGGCTGTTTATTGCTCCTGGCCTGAAGGTGAAGGAAAAGAAAATCACCTTTATGTTTGTTAGTTTTGGTACCTTTTTCTTCCTTTTGGGAGGTGTTTTCTGTTACTTCCTGGTTTTACCTCTTGGTCTCAAGTTTCTCCTGAATTATGGCGTTCAATATTGGAAAATGCAGGTAACCATTGCATTTTACTTTTCCTTTGTTGTCAAATTGATGTTGGCTTTTGCCTTTGCTTTTCAAACCCCTTTATTGATGGTTCTGTTGACTAAATTTGGGGTTGTGAATACGGTGAAGATGAGACTATACCGCAAGTGGGCATTCCTTGGAGCGTTTGCTATTTCTGCTATTTTGACTCCTCCAGATATCATCACTCAGGTTTTACTCGCCGTTCCCCTGTACGGGCTGTATGAATTTGGGGCTGTGGTTTCACGCTGGTTTGAAGACCCTAAAGAGAGAGAAAAGGCAGAGCAGGAGATAGAATTGGCCGCTCAAATGAAAAGAGCTAGAAGGAGCAGTCCGCCTCCAAAACCTAAAAGCAAAAAAACAACCCAACGGGCAGGGACTAAAACGGTTCGTGTTAAGAAGCCATCCTAAAATAATAGGACTATATCCGCTTCCTTTTTTCATCTATCTATAGGTGGAATGGGGAAGGGGGGCTGAGAAAATAGTATCTAAGAGGGGGCTTGAGGTTGTAAAACCTTAGGTGAACAGTTTTTTTTGCAGAGTAAGCCTCATTTTTGAATTTTGAGGAATACTTCATTGCATATTTACATTTCTCAACATCTCTATGTGATTATTGAGTGATGGAAGAAAATGTTTTGAAGGCTTGTAGACCGATTGGCTCCCAATTTAAATGAGTGAACCCCTCTGCGTTAACTGGATAAATACAGATAAGTTTCAAACAGTCTGCTTCTTCAACTTGAGAAGAAATGAGTTGAGGATCGGTTGTAACGACGCTCTTGAAGCTCGACTCATCCCATTCCCATGGGGAGGTCGAATAATATACAGAATTCCACTTTTCCTCACTTTTAGTTCCTAATAAGCGATGGGTATACTGCTTCAGCTTCCCACCTTTCAATATCAGTGAAAACCCCAAATAATGTCCCCACCAGAAGAGTGAACGAAAGGTGTAGAATTCAGTCTTAGAAAATTTCTGGGGAAGATCGTAAGATATGTAAGGGAATCCCTTGTTGTTTTCGCCACGAGCTATTTGTCCTTTTATTGAATCAGTTCCTTCTGGAAATTCAATAAGAGATTTTTGGCAATAGCTAGAGATGGGTGCTCTCAATTGCTCGAATCGGGCTTCAACTTTTTTCAGAATTTTTGGTTTCAGGCGGAATAACTCCACCGTATTAATGAGAGAAAGTTCCTGAACTGTCCAGGAAGACAGCTCAGGATCTGTATTCATTTTTATTAAGGGAGCGTTTAGGTTGGGCGAGTAGGGGTTACTTGTATTTCTTTTCGTCCAGCTCTTCTTTTTGACGCGTTAAAATATAATGATGGATATCATCCTCTTCTGCCGGTGTTAATTCCAATATTTTTGCCCGGCAGACATCGCCGTCATCAATTTTTAGAATTTCTACTTTAGCATCAATATGCTTCGCACTATTGGGGATATCGAGACTCAAAGGCAATGCGACGTTTTTTGGAAAAGCCTCATTTGGAAATGATATCCCGCCCGCGCTCAAATCAATTGCAAGAAGACTTACATTATTAACCTTCAAGCGAATGGGGTTTGCCGCAGAGGGATAGACTCTAAATGCACCACGGGTTTCAACGGGCATTTTAAAAAGTAGTTTTTCCTGACCTTCATCTTTATTTTTTTTCTTTTTCCAGAACAAATTCAACCCTCCTATTTTTTCTTCGACCCAGCTCGGTATCGTTTGAAGCGAGAGGAAATGTATCAGCATATCCTGTCGCTGTTAATTTTTCAGGGCTGATCCCTTTGTCTATGAAATAACGCAATACTGCTGTAGCTCTTGATGCGGACAATTCCCAATTGGTTGGAAAGCGGTCAGATGAAATAATTTCGCCATCTGTATGCCCTTGAATATGGACTTTGTAATTCTTGTATTTTAGGATGATTTTTATTACTTCATTCAATGCAGGAAGACCTCCTTTTTGTAAATCCGCAGAAGCAGATGCAAAAAGGGAACTTCCTGGCACACGAACCACTATCTTAGCCTGGCTGGTGTCAACGTCTAATTCGGATTCTTCCACCACCTGAGTGATATCAGACAATATATCGTTTGATTTCATTCCTGTCAAATTCTGAATTGAGTCTTTTATCTGAGCACTATCGAGCATTTCCAGTAACCCTATACTGGCGTTTTCTTCTCCAAGAATAGCTTCCTTAAACTGTTGCATATTTACTGCGGCAATGGAGTAATAGAGAATGAAAAAAGTTAATAATAGGGTGACCATATCAGCATAGGTTATGAGCCAGGAGTCGCCGCTTTCCTCAAACATTTCAGTAACCAGCTTGACTTTTCTATTACGCATTTTCCTTAGTTTTTCGCTCCATTCCTCCTCAAGTTGCCTTATTTTCCCGGTGAGACGCTTGTCAAAGCTCTTTTTTGCCTCAGCCAGATCATTTTTAAGATTTTCCTTGTCCTTCTTTAGTTCTGCTAGATCGTCTTTCAGCTCTTTTATGAGATCGGATGGTTTTTTTGCTCTACTTTCAGGATTGTCTTCTGTTGCGCTATATAAAACAGATTCATAGGATAGAATGAGCTGGTCTTTTTCTTCAATAAGGCGTTCGTATTCTTCCTGATTGGCCTTAGCTTTTTCCTCCATTATTTTAACTTTTTCTTTGACCTGCTTGATCATGTCAGGGTTTTTACGTCCCTTTCTTACTTCGTTGATCAACAGACTTTTTTGCTTTTCGAGCTGTTCGTTTTCATCTTTATGGAAAACGAGATCCTGTGAAAGCGTCGCATTTTTTTTTCTTAACTTGGTCAGAGCCTTGAGTAATTTAGGGTCTTGAACTATGACCTCTTTTTCGACGTCCTCCGGTTCATCATCATCGGAAGAACTCTCATCTGCTTTGCCTTTATGAAAGAGAAGTTCTTTCTCTTTAGTTTCCAGCTTAAGCTTTAGATCATCGATCCGATTTTTTCCAAGCTCGAAGAGGGCTTTGTACTTCTCATCCTCTTTTTGCTGTAGTGCTGATTTCTTTTTGAAGTCGAGGGACTGGGCTCGAAGTTGCTCTTTAAGTGTCTGAATATTGTCCCTGGCCATTGTTCGGTGGAGGTCTTTAGGTTGGAGATCGAAAATCTTATCGTTTCATCATTTTTTTCTGCATGGGCTTTCTTAATTTAGCAGGGATGTAAGATGATAATTTTTCGTACACGAGCATGGGGTTGTTATCAGACAGGATGGATATAGCACCTTCAAAGATGATTTCCAGAGTGATAACTTCCAACATCGTTCTGGCCCTTAATTTTCCTGCGATCGGGTTAAATATCAAGGTTGCCAATAAACTTCCATAAAATGTAGTCAATAGAGCAACCGCCATATTGGGCCCGACTGATTCAGGGTCGGATAATTTGCTCAACATTTGAATCAATCCGATCAAGGTTCCAATCATGCCAAAAGCAGGGGCATATGCCGCCATTTTTTTGAAAACGTCCTGAATGATGAAATGCCGTTGCTTCATTGAGTCAATTTCAATGGTCAAGGTATCCCGCATCATGTCTTCTTTAGTTCCGTCTGCAATCAGGTTGCAGGCCTTCTTTAAAAAATCTTCCTCAAACTCCAACTTACTGAGAGCTACAATTCCTTGCCTTCTACTCAAAGTACAAAGTTCCACCATTGTGGATACCATGACGTTGGGATCATCTTTATCTTCACGAAATACAATAGCGGCGGCTCGCCATGCAGAAAATACGTCTGTGACCTGGAAGGTGAGAAGGGTGGCCGCAATGGTTCCCCCAAATACAATCATTATTCCGGGGATGTTTACGAAACTAGCCATCTCTCCGCCCATGAACATGGCGGCCAATATGAGTGAGATACCTGAAATAATGCCTGCAAAGGATGCTAAATCCATAAATGGAAAATTCCTGGAAACGACTGCTTAAAACGAAAAACCCTCACAAATTATCTGCGAGAAATAGTTCGTAGTATTATTATTTTATGTGATTCAAATTTATCACTTTAAAGCCGTTAATGCAATAAAATCCAATAGTTAGCTATTTCTATGACAAACTTTATAAAAGAACATTAAAAACCCTATAAATATCACATAATTACGTATTAATATTTAACGGCAGGATTGATCCATATAATTAGTTTGAAATCAAAAATTTAGAGATTTTTATGAGGGTGAGCTAGGTTCCGATTATGCTGATAGTGCCATTTGCCTCTTGGATGATAATCGATCAAAAAGTTATGACAGTGGCGATTTTGGTTTGATTTCTCTCAATCAGATTTCTGGGAAGGTAACGGTGGATTGATATTTTGTGTAAATGGAAGATTGAAAATTCTTTTTCTCAGCCCAACCAGACAAGCATTAAAGGAATCAGAACAACCGAGAGGATGGTCGTGAGCAGGACGATGGATGAACTCAATGCTCCGTCTTTGTCATATTTTTGTGCGATCAGGAAACTTATAACCGCACTGGGCATGATCGAGTTGAATAGTACAACTTTGCGCGCCAATCCTTCCAGTTCGAATCCGTAAACACAGAGCAACCCCAAAGCCAAGCCTCCCGCGAACCGACACACTGTTCCAAGCAGTGCGAGTTTGAACTCTGTGATCTTGACTTGCGATAATTGCATTCCTAATGCAAGAAGAACCATGGGGACTGTTGCGCTTGCCAGCATTCTTAGGGGGTCCATGACGTAACTGGGGACATCCAGCCCGTTGTATTTCACATACAGTCCCAGAACAAGTACATAGAGAACGGGTTCTTTGAATATTTCGGTTCCCGCATCTTTGGGAGACACGATTAGGATACCTACGGTAAATGCCCCAATCAAGCAGGCAAAATAAAACATGACGCTCAATGCGATGGCTTCCTGGCCATAGGCGGAAGCGAGGATGGGGAAGGGTAGATTGACGGTATTCATGAACATGACCGGCAAGAGGAGTCCCGGTCGATTCATATTCATATAACGCATGAGGAGAAACGTCAGTGCTCCGTTTCCAAGGATAATGACCCAGGCGGATATGAAGATGGAGCTCATCATATTAGCGGTCACTTGCATCGTAATGATGTGAAAAAAGGCAAATGCGGGGACCAGCATACCCATACTGGCGCGGACGATTGGTCCGGTATCGGTTTTGGCGATTTTGTTATAAAGAAATCCAAGTGCGATCAATGAGAAAGCCGGCGAGACGATCTGGAGGACTTGGTAGAAATTCTCAATCATAAAGGTGGCACCGGACAAAGTGGTTGTCTGCGGTTTCAATCAAAGCCGGTGATTCTTTTTTACAACGCTCGTTGGCTTCTGGACATCGTGGATGAAAGGCACATCCTGAAGGCGGGGCCAATGGTGAAGGTGCTTCGCCAATATTCGGAAGTGACTTTGTTTTTTCCCGTGGATTGATAGATGGCTTCGCTGATAACAGCAACTGGGTGTATGGATGATCCCCGCTTTGGCTCAATCTCTTTGTGAGGCCTATTTCAACGATCTGTCCCAGATACATGATCGCGGTGCGGTGGGCCAAATGGTTGACCACATTCAAATCATGAGAAATAAAGAGCAAGGTCAATTGGTTTTTCTCTTGCAGTGATTTTAATAAATTTACAATCTGGGCCTGAATTGAAACATCGAGTGCCGAAACGGGTTCGTCGCAAACAATGTATTCGGGGCTCAGTCCCAAGGCCCGGGCAATGCCGATACGCTGTCTTTGTCCGCCAGAAAATTCATGTGGAAAACGTTTTGCGTATTCACCAGGAAGGCCCACTTGTTCCAAGAGGTCACGTACCTTTTCTCCAAGGTTTTTTTTGTTCGCACGTTTGTGGGTGAGAAGAGCCTCGCCGACGATCTGCTCTACCGTAAAGCGTGGATTGAGCGAACTGTAGGGATCTTGAAAAATGATTTGCATTCGGGGTCTTAGAAGATCCAACTCTTTTCTTTTTAATTTTAAAATATCTTTATCGTCAAAATAAATTTGCCCGCTGGTGGCTTCGATCAAGCGGAGTGTCAAACGCCCGAGTGTTGTTTTCCCGCAACCAGATTCGCCAACCAGCCCAAGGGTTTCTCCCTTGTAAATATCGAGCGAGACATTGTTCACCGCAATAGCACCAGCACCGTTTGCACTAAGGATTCCTTTTTGTGACGGAAATACTTTACGCAGGGAACGGATTTTCAGTAGAGGGGTTTTCTCATCCTTTTCAATTTTTTTTGAAAAGGGTTTCATTGGTCGAATAACCAGCAAGCGGCTTTATGGCTTTTGGGGGCGTTCATTGCAAAAGTGGGTGGTAACGATGTTTTGCATTGAGGAATGACTTCGGGGCACCGTGGATGAAAAGCGCATCCCGACGGTAAGAATGCAGGGTGAGGGACCGACCCGGTGATGGGCTCAAGCGATTCCCCCGGTATGCCTTTGGGAAGTGAGTTCAGCAGCCCTTTAGTGTAGGGATGAGAGGGTTTGTCATAGAGTTCCAGCACATCTGCTGTTTCCACGATTTTCCCTGCGTACATTACAGCAACGCGGTCGGCATGTTGCGCGACAATTCCCAAGTTATGTGTGATGAGCAAGAGAGCGGCACCCATCTCATCTTTCAAATCTTGCAAGAGTTGCATTATTTGCGCTTGAATCGTGACATCCAATGCCGTGGTGGGCTCGTCGGCAATGATTAATCTGGGTTTGCAAGCTATGGCCATAGCGATCCCCACACGTTGTTTCATTCCTCCTGAAAGTTCGTGCGGGTACTGATCGATTCTTTGCTCCGGCGCTGGGATAGAAACTTGTTGCAGAAGTTTCAGGGTTTCCTTGCGTGCCTGGTCTACACTGAGATTTTTGTGGCGTCTGAGAGGTTCTGCGATCTGATCCCCAATCGTGAAAATCGGGTTGAGTGATGTCATCGGTTCCTGAAAGATTATCCCGATCTGGTCGCCGCGAATATCCTGCAACTGCGATTTAGGCAGACTCAGTAAATCTCGACCTTCAAAAACAATTTTTCCAGAGTCATAACGCCCCGGTGGTTCTTGAAGAAGGCGAAGGATACTGAGAGCAGTGACAGATTTACCGCAACCAGATTCGCCAACCAGAGCAAGGGTTTCACCCTTATGAATTTGTAAATTTATGTTTTGTGTTGCCAGCACCGTCCCGTCATCCGTATCAAAACAAATGCTGAGATTCTGAATGTCAAGTAGAGGTGTCATTCGGGTGTGACGTGACATCAATGATCGTGATGGTCGTGGTCGTCACCCTCATTTTCTTCCATAATATCTTCATAACGGTAACCGTCGTCTTCGTCAATTTCATAGCGTGCAAGCTTAGTGTCGATTTTATCAGCCCAGGCATCGATTCCTCC
Source organism: Nitrospinaceae bacterium (assembly GCA_029261475.1). Lineage (GTDB taxonomy): Bacteria > Nitrospinota > Nitrospinia > Nitrospinales > VA-1 > Nitrohelix. Next base: position 18,825 of record JAJDBG010000058.1, on the reverse strand, counting down.
CTCAAGGCCCTTTACATTTTCGTAACCTTTATGAGTCATCCATTTTTGGAAATGTGCGCTTCGGTCCTGGTTCCAGTCGATCAGAACTATTTCCCTATCACTGGGTATCTTGGCCAGGATTTCTTCATTATTCTCTTGTGTGATGAGTAGAGAATTCTCGATATGGGCGATGTCTCTTTCCCATTTTTCACGAATATCGAGCAAGGTGAGATTTTCCGCACCCGAGTCGAGCTTAGCCTGCAAGTCGTGAGGGGTGATGGTGGGAATGGACTTTTCGGCGATTTTTGAATTCACTAAATCCAAAACCTCGGACAACTGCTTGTTGTGAACTTTACACACATCCCCAAGGGTTTCTTCTTTAGGATAGCCTTCTACGGGGAGACCGATATGAAATTCCTTGAAGAGGAGAGTGTGTACCTCCGGGAATCGTTCGTTGAGCTCACTCATCAATATTTCTGCTGTAACCGCACCCTCAATTTTTTCCTCTTCCAACTCGGTGATTTTCAAAATATGGTAACCGTATTGAGAGTGGATAGGGCCAAGAATCTCCCCACATTGAGAGCTGTCAACTGCCTTACCCAACAATTCACTTGCATTGCCTTCCGGCATCCACCCCAAGTCGCCACCCTGTGATTTAGAAGGGCAGGAACTGAATTGTTGAACGATTTCCTCAAAGGGATTGCCCGCATCCAAGGCTTTTTTTGCGGCGACAACATCTTCCATAGAATGTGAAAAAATCTGACTGATTCTTACCTTGAGCATTATATAACGACCTCTAATTAGGGTGTTGTTAGTTTTTAGCGATTTGCCCTTCGAAAAATCTCAACAGGAGAAGTTCGGAGGTATATCAAATAGATGAGGTATTTGAAACGCGCTAGTGCTCCATAATAATATCCCGAGCGGCTCAAGTCAAAGAACAAGGCGAATTACTTTTCATTTATTACGCATCGAGTTCATTCATCAAGAGGTTCAAATCAAAACTGGTTGTTAATTTTTTTAGGTCCGATTCGATCGCATCGTAGGGAGAGGATTGGCTGTGTTTGAAAGTGTAATGAAAGCTGATGACATCTCCTTGCTTATTGGCACTCCTCAGTTCTGCTTTTTCGAGATTTTTTTGCATGATTTTCGAAACAGAATTTTCCTGCAAATTGGTATCGGTGCTTGAAAGCAGGACATGTCCTCTACGAACATTGAAGAATTCGTTTCCCCAGCATCTTTTGTAAACCAGTTGAACGAGAAAAACTATTCCAAGAACGATTCCTTGTAGAACGAAGTTGAAGGTCGCACAAGCAATGGATGAGGCGATCAATATTAATAGATAAGATACTTCTTCAGGATCTTTGACGGGTGTTCTAAAACGGATAATGGACAGGGCACCGAGAAGTCCCAATGACAAGGGCAGGGAAAACTGGATGGCGAGAAAAATACCTGTGACAGCAGGGCCAATGATTAGAAAGGAATTATGCAGGCCACGGTTGCTACTGTTTTCATAGAATATTTTGTAAGTAAATAAAACGAAGAGAGAACCCAGTAGCGACATTGCGATGCAGATGAGCAGACCACCCGTTTCCAGGCCAGCGGGACTTTTGGTGATTTGCTCGAGTAGCGTTTGCATATAATCATTCATGATATTAAGGCGGCCTTCATTTTATTTTCGATGTATTCCGAAGTGGGGTTTTTTTCATTATCTTGCAAGGAGTCAACTTGTTTCATCGGGATATTTGAAGTGTATTGTTGAACAATCGCTCAAATTTTGAAATGGCTGTGAGTTGAAAAAATATCAGATTCCTGATGGCTAGCGGGAGACGGTCTGTTTCTCCCTTTACTTCGAGAACGGAGTAATTTAGTCCGGGGATTGGTGATTGGATCAAAATTTTCATGTCTGGGCTGTAATGGGTCACTTGAATTTTTTGATCCAAAGCAATCCGAACATTGGCAATGGGATCGTGGTAACGGTTCCTCTGGTATTTGGAAGCCATGATCGGGAAAAGAGGTTTGGTGTAATTGAAATTGAGTTTACGAGAATTTTCCTGGATTGTATTCAACCAGTGTTTGGCGTTGAAGGGGTCGTTTCTTTGAAGTTTGGTCAACTCAATTTCAATGCGGCTTTTTTTCTTTTCTTTTTGGATTGCCATTTTATTTTCCAGAAATACTTTTTCTGGAAGTTTTTCTAAAGAGTTCTCGCCATACCATCTCAGCCGGAGCTTATTTTTGTAGTACTCTCCATTTCTCTTGTCTTGAATTCCATCCAAATCGATAGTGTCAAAATGGAGGGTGTTTACCTGCCCAGCCGGGAACATCGGGTCGGGTAGAAAATGTGCTTTTAAAATGGCTTGAGTAAAGTCGGCATTCTTAACGACATATTTGTTTTCAATGCGCGTTTGAAAAGAAATTTTGGTCATTGAGGGAAAGCTGCTTTTGAGTTAAGTTGAAATTAGAAATTCAAGCTCTATGAATTATGAGGGGAATCTAGGACGATTCTGAAAATTTACTTCGTTCTTTAATTGAGAGCATTTAACCAAGGCATAGCTTTCAAAATTATAGGGTAATTTATGAAGAAGTGGAACGAAAAAAAAATATTCTACTCACTGGCTTTAGTGATGTTGGTTTATTGCATCTCGATCGTTCCGCTAATTCAATTGGAGTCATTTTCAGGCATCAAGAAGATTGTTCAGGGTCACGATTTACCCAAAGTCAGTCAACTGGATACCGTTAAAAAGGTAATCAGTAAAAAAGGTATGATCCGCCCCACGACTCTCCCCTACACTTTAAAAAAACATCTTTCTGATTTTGCACTAACAGAAGGCAAAGCTGTTGATCTTCTCTCTACCTATCCATCCACAATCAATCAGCACAATGCCGTTGCTTCGCAAACTTTTAGGCAATTCACTTTAGGTTCTGTCAATTCCTGTTATCGGCTTGGTTTGCAGTGGAACTCAAAGTTTCCCATTGATTTGAAATTGTTTGATCGCATTGGACAGCCTATAGCTCATTATTCGGGAAAATCAGGGACAGAGGAAATTCCTTTGCATGGCTCTGTCTATAAAGTAGGGCTGAGTTATCACGGGAAATTTTCCGGATCACGAAACTCCTGGAAAAGAATATTAGAGCTTCCTTTATCGGATTGGACGAAAGACGAAGCCGGTTTGAAACTGCCGAAAAGCTTTGAATTAAGTCAGGACGGGAAAGGGGCCAGGGTTTTTTATAAGCCTGAGGCTGGGGAGCGTGGCGGGGAGCGTGGCATTGATAGGGCATTGTACTTGAGTTCGTCGTCGAGAGGAAACGCGGCACTTCGTTATAGAACTACAAATTTGAGTCGCTTGCGTGGTAAATGGGTTCGCGTGTCGGGATGGATGAAGAGTTCTAATGAAAATTCTTCTCTTGCTGAAATGGGTCTTCGAGAGGGTGGTGGACTCTTAACATCCAAATCCTATGCAAACAGTGGTGGCTGGGAGAAGATAGTTGTATCCAGTGAATTGTCTGAGAATGCCGACGAGTTACAAGTGGTGTGGAATATTAGATCGAAAGAGCCGGGTGGAATTTACATAAAAGATTTTATGATTGAGACTATCGTGGCCCCGACAGTACCAGAAATGCTTGCGTCAAATAATCCTTTCATTGTCTTTGAGACCAAGGAAGTGGTTACTTGTTCCGAAGATGCCTTGGGTGTTCCTGGAGATTTTGTCGATATACCAGAGCTCAAGATCAGGTTTTCTCGTAATACTCATATGGCGATGAAGTATTTGAGAAAATCATATCGTCAGAAATTGACTGATAAAGGGAATACGGGAAACCCCATAGCGACAGTCAACAAGAAGTCTTTGGCACGCTTGCAACAAGCGGGTGCAGAAGAGTCGGATATTCAAATCTGGTTGGCCGGGGTAGGTGACCCGCGCCATTTTGATGAGGCTCATCCTTCGTTTACAGTCAAGCTTGTTTCTGGGCCGCTGTTTCATGGGATGAGTCGATTTAAATTGTACAGCATTGAGGTCAAGGAAGGATTGCTGGACTATGTAGTGGGAAAGCTCGCGGCCAAGGAGGGAATTTTTGTTCCTCGCTGGATGCTTGTGAATCTGACGCTGGGTGATAAGCCGGCAGGACTCTATGTTTTGGAAGAAACACCTTCTCCCGAGTTTTTTGCGTCTAAAGATCGTTTTGAAGGTCTGGTCTACTCGAGTGGGGAAAACTATTACCTGCCAAAACTTCTTCGTCGTAATGATTTTCTGGATTCTGGGAATCTTGATGAAATTTTGAGTAGTTTGAATCCTGTTCTGTTTGGAAAAATGATCGCTTTGCTTTCCCGGTTCAATGCGACTCACGGTTTGCAGGGGCACGATCTCAGGTTCTCGCAGGACCCGGTCACAGGAGCCAGTGAGCCTGTCATTCGTGATATTAATGTCAATCATTGGGCGCAGGAGGGTTTGGGGGTTCGCTCTCTTTTAACGCATTCGAGCTGGTGGCTTGGAGAAAAACCTTCTATTTCAGGTTCACATTTCAACCTGAAAACTTATCCCCTGAATGTACCGTGGAAAGAGGATGCAAATGATTTTTCTACCGAGGCCTCCCTACAGCAAGCCTATTCCATGCATGATACGACACTTGGGTTGGCACATTTGAATCCGGTCATGCAAGAGTTTGTGAAGGTCCCTGAAAACCGGGAAATTTTTGAGAAATTCCTGATTTATTTTTCGGACCCAGCCTTCAAGCGAAACTTCCAGCATCTTCTGGTAGAAACTTTTAGAATGGCCGAGCCGTTTCTGGATAAAAACAAACTTATTTTAAAAATTATACAGCGTCAGGTCACCGGTGAGTTTGGTGGTGAGGGGATCACCATTGGAGAGTATGCTCGTCCTTTGATGAATAAATCCCGGATTCTGGCTGTTCCTGTGAACCGTCAAGATAGCAAGGTAGATTATGCTCTTTTAAACCTCTCGCCTTATTCGATACGTATCCGAAGTGATTTTTTACCGTCGTGGGGAAGGCTCATTGATGAGGACATCCCTGTGAATGAGGATGGATATTATCTCGCGCCCTCTAAATATTTTGCGATGGCGATCAACAATCTTTACAAAAAAGAAGACTCTTATACTTTGGGAAAGCTCAGTCAATCGTCGATTCATAAAATTGTTCAACTGGAACAGAGCAGTTATCTGAACGAATATCTGGGCGGTGGTGTGGACGCAGGGCCCAAACCTTTTGTGCGAGTCAGGATGAGTGAGTCGGATGAGCATGAATTTAAATCAGGGTTAAAAACTTCGAAGGCTTTCCTGCTAGCAGACCGCTCATCTCTTCGAGCTTCGCAAATTATGTTTGTGGATGATTTTCCAAAGGATCGCCCCTCAAAAATCATTCCTAATATCAATCGCAATCGAACCGATCTGGTTCCCGAACTTTTGAGACAAGATTTACTGGCTCAATGCATTGGTCAGTATCCGGTAAAAGACGGTTACGTCTTGCGCTATCTTCTGCTCAACCAGTCTTCACAGCCTGTAGAAATGAATCTAAAGACCGCTGTTGAAAAATTACCTTATCTTGTAAAAGCCCGAGCCTTGATGGTTGGAGAGGAGGGGATCATCGACCCAGGCTCTTCAATGGTGTTGTCTGCTATGAAAGAAGGGCCTATCAAGAAAAGCACTCGTTTGTGGATAGACAATTTGATTCCACTGCTGAATGGCTCGGAAGGGAAAAGCAATGTTGCCTTGGTTGATTTTCATATAGACGTGGAAAACAATCCTGGAAGTTTTGTTGACGCGCAGTTTGTGAATAAAAATAGCGGTTATAAAATTTTGCCTCAGCCATCGTACTTGCTCGCCGCATTACAGGGCAATAAGAATGTAAGTGGCAGAGCCGTTGTCATCCATGAGCCTCATTGGATTCCTCTTTACCCAAACCGGACTGTCCAATCAAATGATGAAAAGGTTGCCCAAAAAACAAAAAATATTAGAACAAAAGAAATACGTCTTGGTAAGGATGAGTACGATGAGGTGATTGTGATCAATGAGGGTGAGGTGCTTGTCGTAGGCCCCGGGAGAAAAATCCGCTTCAGTGAAAATGCAGGGATCCTTGTGTTTGGAGGACTTCGAATGGAAGGAACTGCGGAGGCGAATATAGAACTTCTACCTCAAAAAAAGGAATGGTTGGGGATCACTCTCTTAAAGAGCAGAAAAGAAGGGGGACCTGACATCTTGAAATACGCACGTTTGCTCGGAGCACAGGGAGGAAAAATGGAACCCGTAAAAATGCTGGGGGGACTTGAAATTATCAATGCCGACCTTATCTTAGATAATGTGAGTCTCGAAGATTTTGGATCAGATGATACGCTTCACCTGTACAACTCAACTTTCAAGTTGAATGGTTTGCATATCAAGGGAGGCGTTGGGGATGGCGTTGACTCGGACTGGAGTTATGGCTCCATCTTAAATGGAAATTTTGAGTTTTGCGGAGGTGATTGTCTGGACTTCTCGGGTTCTTTGGTTGAAGTGACAGGAAACAAAATTCACAGTGCTACAGATAAAGGTATATCCGTGGGAGAAAGGAGTATGATTGTAGCAGTAGGTAATAACATCAGTTCTTCAATGATCGGAGTTGCTGTCAAAGACGGATCAGTTTTGCGTGGTGAAAACAATCGCATTGTAGGATCGAGAACTGCAGGCATCGTCTCTTATTTGAAGAAACCCTATTACTCACGGCCCTGGATGCATTTGAAGAATTCCAAATTTGCCGATAACGAAGAAGATACAATTCAGGACAAATTTGATTTCGTAATTAGAGGTTATGATGGCTGAAGTTTGGTAGGTCTTCTTCTAAATAGATGAATGGCATGTAATGCATGCTCATATTCTGCAAACTCTTGTATTGGAGAATATATGATTACTCAAGATTTTATAGATTTGGAAAGCGAGTTTGGGGCAAATAATTATAAGCCCTTGGATGTGGTTCTTTGTCGTGGAGAAGGTCTTTGGGTCTGGGACGTTGAGGGCAAGCGATACCTGGATTGCCTGTCATCGTATTCCGCTATCAATCAGGGGCATTGTCATCCCCGAATCCTGCAAGCCATGATTGAGCAGGCGAAAAAACTGACTCTTGTCTCGCGTGCTTTTCGCAACGATCAGCTCGGCCCATTCTACGAAGAAATCTGCAAACTCACTCATTCGCACAGTGTATTGCCAATGAACAGTGGTGCGGAAGCTGTGGAAACGGCCATCAAGGCAATCCGGAAATGGGGATATACAGAAAAACGAGTGCCAGAAGGAAAAGCTGAAATCATTGTTTGCGATAATAATTTTCATGGTCGAACCCTGACCATTGTTGGATTTAGCACCGAAAAACAATACAAGGAGGGTTTCGGACCGTTCACTCCCGGATTCATCAGCATTCCCTTTGGCGACTCTGCAGCTTTGGAAAAAGCCATCACTCCCAATACAGTAGGATTTCTTGTTGAACCGATCCAGGGGGAAGGGGGAGTCATAGTACCGCCAGAGGGTTACTTAAAATCAATTCGTGAAATATGCGACCAGAATAATGTTCTGCTTGTTATTGACGAGATTCAGACTGGTTTGGGTCGAACTGGTAAACTATTTGCAGAAGAGCATGAGGGAATTCAATCGGACCTCACACTGGTTGGCAAGGCTTTGAGCGGGGGATTCTATCCGATTTCAGCAGTGCTTTCTAATAAGGAAGTCTTGGCTGTATTTAATCCCGGCGATCATGGAAGTACTTTTGGAGGGAACCCTTTGGGCTGTGCGATAGCCCGAGAAGCTTTGAGAGTATTGGTCGAAGAGGATATGATTGGGAACTCCGCTACTATGGGTGAGTATTTAATGGCGCAACTCAAAGAAATAGATTCTCCTCATATCAAAGAAGTTCGGGGCAAAGGATTATTGATAGGCATCGAACTCAAGCAGGAAGCAGGTGGGGCTCGTCGGTTTTGTGAAGTTCTTCAAAAGGAAGGAATTCTGTGCAAGGAAACGCATCAACATATCCTTCGTCTGGCACCTCCATTATTGATACAAAAGGAAAATATCGATTGGGCGTTGGAACGAATAGAGCGGGTATTGACAAGTTCCTAAAGTGTTATTAACGAATCATTAAATGAAAAATTTTTAGAAATACTTGAGCCAATCCCTGTCTTAAAATAGCTAGAATTGCAATTCCGAGCTAAAATATAGAATGGGTTCTTATTAATACGAACGAACTTTTTAAGGTTTTGCGTTTAATGGGAAACATCGACATGGATACGATTCTCACAACAGAAGAAATCAAGGAACTCAAGCAATCTGTTCCTCAATTGGCGGAAGAAATTCAAAACGAAGCCAATCAGCAACTCCGCCAAGTTGAAAAAAATCAGGCCGAAGAATTTTCCCGCATGGTGCAAGATCCTCGAAGCCGTGCGGTTTTCATGACTCTCACCGATCAAGTTTTTCGACTGAGCAAAGACTCCTCCATACTGCAGAAATTCGTTCACATTCTAGAAGAACATGGTGTTCCCAGCTTCTTTGGTGGTCGAGACAAAGTCCTTTTGGCGGCATTGAAATTTTTTGGACCATTGATTCCAAGTTTTATTTCCCCTCCCATTGTTTGGACCATTTTGAAAGTAATGCGTTACAAAACCCGGAGTGTCATCATCCCGGGGGAAGAGGCGGCTCTGACTCATTATTTTCAAAATTGTAAAAAAGAAGAAGTGAAAATAAATATAAATCACCTTGGTGACAAGGTACTTGGTGAAAAAGAGGCTCAAAAACATTTGGATGATTATTTAAGTGGAGTGCGTAATCCAAACGTTTCTTGTGTTTCAGTAAAAATATCGACTCTTTATTCACAAGCAGACAGGGTGGCACGTGAACACACGGTTTCCATCGTATTGGAAAGGTTGTCAATTTTAGTTAAAGCTGGAAAAGATGAAGAAGAAAAATCTGGTCTGAAAAAATTGGTCTATCTGGATATGGAGGAATACAAAGATCTTAGGCTCACGATTGATGTGTTCAAACGATTTCTCCAAGATCCTGATTTAAATAAATATCCTTTAGGCATTGCTCTACAGGCATACATTCCAGATTCATTCGCTTACCAACAGGAATTGACAGATTTAGCAGAATCGCGTTTGGCTAAAGGAGGGGCTCCCATTCGTATTCGCATCGTAAAGGGAGCCAACCTGGAGATGGAAAAATGCATCGCGTCTTTGAATGGATGGGAGCAGGCACCTTTTGCGACCAAGCTTGAAACAGATGCTAATTATAAAAGAATGGTGGCCTATGCACTTCAGGAAAAAAACTTACAGGCTGTGAGAATTGGAATTGGAAGTCATAATATTTTTGAGATCGCATTTTCGAAAACTCTTCAATCTATCCGGGGCTTGGATACATCGCATGTCGAATTTGAGATGCTTGAAGGAATTGCGAATCATACGCGCCGTAGCATTCAGAAACTGTTAGGTTCTGTTCTCATTTATTCTCCGGTAGCGAATAGGGAGGAATTTTTAAACGCAATCGCTTACCTTGTTCGACGTTTGATGGAAAATACCGACAAAGAAAATTTCTTGAGTCATTCTTTTAACTTGAAAGTAGGCTCTCAAGCATGGAATGAAGAACAGAAGAAATTCTTGTCCGCTCTCGATCATGAGAGACATTTGGAACCTTCCTTGCCAAGGCACAAACAGGATAGGGGAGGGAGTTCAGATTTAGTGCCTGAAAAAACGGGCGACATTGAAAATTTCATTCCAGATAGTCCAACTGATTTTTCTCTGCCTGCGAATCAGGTATGGCTTGAGGAAGAAATTTTCCCACACATGGAGAAAAAAGATCAAGATGATGTGTTGATTCCTCTTGAAATAGCGGGGCAGATTTTAACGGAAGAACGGGAGTTGTTATTATGCCGCGACTTGTCACAATCGGGTGAGATTGTAGCAAAATTTATAGCCGCTAATTCCGGTGATATAGAAAATTCTATCCGATTCCTATGCGAAGCAGAAGAAACTCAATGGGACAAGGACGAAGCCTTGCGTGAAAAAGTTTTTGAAGATGTTGCCGTGGAAATCTCAAAACATCGTGCGTCGTTGATTGTCAGCACGATGAAAAATATATCCAAAGGAATCGCTGAGTTAGACGCAGAGGTGTCCGAGGCCGTTGACTTTGCAAGGTACTACCCTAGAGCATTGAAGTATTTTTGTGATAATTATTCCAACGTAAATTTTAAAAAGAAGGGACTTGTCTCAGTTATTTCTCCCTGGAATTTTTCGATAGCGATTCCAACGGGAGGTATTGTTGCGTCTTTGGCTACAGGCAATCGAGTCATAATAAAGCCTTCCCCACATTCATTATTAGCGACTTGGAAGGTGGTGGAATTGTTTTGGAATGCTGGAGTTCCTAGATCGGCATTACAGTTCATTCCTTGCAAGGACAGTGACGCTTCAGCCCTCACTGAAAATCCAAAAATAGATCAGGTGCTTTTTACAGGAAGTGCCTCTACCGCGGATAAAATTTTAATGAGTCGTCCAGGCCTGGATTTTTCCGGTGAGACCAGTGGAAAAAATATTCTCATCGTTACAGATTCGGCAGACAAGGAGCTGGCTATTCAACATATCGTTGAATCTGCATTTGGGTACAACGGGCAAAAATGTTCGGCTACCTCCATCGCTATCCTGACTCAGGAAGTTTACGACGATCCAAAATTTATAAATCAGTTGAAGGATGCAGTGGAAAGCCTTCTCGTTGGTGAACTGAGTGCACAGCCTCAAAGTAAAATCACGCCGTTAATAATGACTCCTAAAAGGGAATTGCTACAAGCTTTGACGGTATTGGAAGTGGGGGAGGAATGGCTCGTCCAGCCAAAAAAATATCCTGTGGATGATTTGTGGAGTCCCGGTGTGAAGTGGAATGTCCAGCCGGGTAGCTTCACTCATTTGACTGAATTTTTTGGTCCTCTACTGGGGATTATGAAAGCAGATGATTTGAAGCACGCATGTGAATTGGCAAACCAGGCAAAGTATGGATTGACCGCAGGGATACATAGCCTCGATGATGCAGAAATTAAATATTTTTTAGAAGTTCTGCAAGTAGGAAATTTGTATGTGAATAATAAGACGACCGGCGCCATTGTCGGCCGACAACCTTTTGGTGGTATTAAAAATTCACGTCGCGGAGTAGGTGGAAAGGCCGGAGGTATCAATTACATCCTGCAATTTATGCAGGTGAGTGAATGTGAGGATTCCGTTCAAACTAAAGCTGAGATATTTTATTCCACTCTGAGTCCATTGATTGACTTATGGACGGCAAAAGACTGGACGCAGGATAAGTTGTTTTCTGAATTTGCATTGGAAATCAAACGGGCTTTGCGGGGAGCACTGAGCTGTCAGGATCAATACCTCAAATATTTTTCAAAAGAGCATTGTCTTTCAAAAGCACAGGTTGTAAGAGGGCAGGAAAATATATTTCGATATCGCAGGGTGGGGAATTATACAATTAGAATTGACCCTAAAGACTCGATGGGGGATGTTTTATTGCGCTTGTTTGCAGGGGTGACCGCCGGAAATAAAATTTCTATCAGCATTCCTGAAGATATGGCTGAAAATAAAATGGTGAACTTTCTCAAATCAGAATTTTTAGAATCCATCCGAAATAATTTTTCTTTGGATATAGAGAGTGACAATAAACTTATTTCTAAGATCCTGAAAAATTCTATGAACCGTCTGGTTTATACTCACCCCAGTAATGTCCCTTTGGATGTTTACAAGGCGGCGATCCAGGTCAACCTTCCCATCATTCGTAAAGCCACTTTGGCAGAAGGCCGATTATTGATGTTGGAGCAATTCGATGAACAAAGTATTACCAACACCTTTCATCGATATGGCAACTTGGGATTAAAAGGCTTTGACATGGAGCATACTGGAAAAACTTGACCTATGTTTAATATGTAGAACTTATTTTTTATTGTAATTTTCTAAAGTCGTCTTCTTTTGGGATACGCCAAAACTGATCGACAGCGTAATGTGTGCCTGTCCAAATAGAATCATCGGGACCAAATTCCAAGCTGAAGATGTAATTCCCACTCAAGCCATTGAGGGTTGAAAAATTGGTGAAGGTTTTCCCATCGAAACGGCTGAGTCCTTTGTTGGTTCCTATCCACAAGTTCCCATCGGGTCCTTCTTTCAAAGCCAGAACATAGTTTCCAGGCAAGCCTTCCTTAACTGTAAAGACGCGCGTCGTTTTTGTTTTTGTATCCAATTGAGTGAGGCCTCCTCCCCAGCTCCCAACCCAGAGCCGTTCTTTTTTATCCATGAGCATGGACACAACATAATCAGGACGATAGCTTGATGATTGTGTGGGTGCTGAGTTGTGTCCGCTGTGATGTTCTCCTTGTAGGTAATCTACAGTTCCAGTGTTATCTTGCTCGACTGTAGAGTAGGAGGCACTCAAGCCGTTTTTGTGGTTCCAGGAACGCCAGAGTTTGCCATCATAAGAAGATATGCCCGATTCGGTTCCGAACCAGATGTCACCATTTTTACCCAGCTCAATTGCATAGACCCAATTGTCAATGAGTCCTCCGTTTGTATTTTCCTTGGTGTATGATTTCCAGGATGATCGGTCTAAAATATTTCCGCGTACTCGGTTTGCTCCGCTCCAGGTTGCGATCCAAGTGTCTTGACCTGAAAATTTGACATCGTAAACGAAGGCATCGCACAAGCCTTGAGGGGTGTTGATATTTATCCATTTTCCATTTTTTAGGAAGCTGACGCCACCTCCATAGGTTCCTATCCAGGGAGATCCGTTTGGGGCGATGACTATATTGAATATGCCGTTACTCAGTAAGCCGGATTGATTATCAAAAATTTCGTAGTCTTCATGGCTATCGGTGGAGTAGCGAATAGCCCCCATCGAGGTTCCTATCCATAGATCGTTTTTATATTGTTTTAAGGCTTTGACGTTTCTTGTGTTGAGTTCGAAGACGTTAGTTTTTAAAATATGTGGATAGTGTGAACGAGTGGTTTGGCTTGCGAGAGGTTTGTCGAAAGCAAAACCGAAAGGACTCGATGTTAGTATTGCAAAGCCGACAAGGAAAGATAGAATTTTTATCATGAGCGGGTGAATGGGTTTGTTAGTGTTTTCTTTTTTAAAGATACTGAACATATAGCGTATATTGTTTTTTTAAATTTTTGAAGGGGTTACTGTGCGAAATAAAATTATTTTTATTGTACTTTTATTAGGGACCGTAGTGTTTTCTGCCTGCGTCAAAGGAGATGATAGTACTTCTAGCGGCGGAACCACACTGGAGCAAGTCAAAATTTTTCAACGGGATGGCCGGGAAATGGTTTTGATTCCTGCTGGTGAATTTATCATGGGGACCGACAGAGTGGATAAGGAAAACACGCATCTGAAAATTGGCGCAGTCAAGCCCTTGTTCCTGGATCAGCATCCAGAGCGGAAGGTTCATTTGGAGGCTTACTATATAGATCGTTATGAAGTAACAAATGCAGAATACAAACAGTTCATTGATGACAGTGGTTACAACGACCTTCCAGCCAATTGGGTGGATGGAGTTTTCCCTGAGGGTATGGACAATTATCCAGTCACTCATATTAGCTGGGATGAGGCTTTGACCTATGCGCTTTGGGCGGGGAAACGCTTGCCATCAGAGGAACAATGGGAGAAAGCGGCTCGAGGATCAGCCGGGGGTCTTTATCCTTGGGGTAATGAATATTTTAAAGGTCATGCAAATATCAATCTTGATGGAAGCAGAGAACTTGCACCGATTGGTTCCTATCCAAAGGATAAAAGTCCCTATGGTGTGTTTGATATGGGAGGAAATGTAATGGAATGGACTCAGGATTGGTACATGGCGTACCCAGGAAATACTCGTAAGGATTCCCGTTTTGGAAAAAAGTTTAAGGCTTTAAAAGGCAGTGCTTTTCAGAAGGCAGGGCATTATTTTATGGATGCGTATCGCTTTGCTTTTGCACGTACCGAAGCGGACCCGGATGGCTACTATGAAAATGTAGGCTTCCGTTGTGTCAAGGCAGTGCCGGCTGCGCGTAAGAAGTGAATTTGAAAACAGGGATCACTGCAATATGGTGTTTTCCAGCTTGGCGCGAGTTGTAATTGCTTTGGCTATATTAGCGTCGATCAGGTAGGAATCGTTTAAATTAGCGTTTGTGAAATTGGCTCCGTGTAAATTAGCCTCGAGGAAGAATGCATTTTGTAGATTGGCGTCTTCAAAGTTTGCATAGGTCATGTCAGAGCCTTCAAAATTGGCTTCTTCTCCTTTTATGCCGACGCAATGGGCATCCTTCAACTCGGAACCCATCAAATTTGCCTTGCTGATGTCTACCACGGAAAAATTACAGGTGTTGAGATCCGCATATTTTAAAATGGCTCCGGTCAGATCGACTTCGGTAATTTTTGAGTAACTCAAATCAACCCCGCGCATATTTGCTCCGGTCAGCTTGCATCTTGTGAGCTCTAATTGCTTGAGATAGCTGTACATCAAACGAGAGAAGGATAAGTCGCAGTCTTCTAGTTTGGCTGAGTACATATTCGCATAATTCATATTCGCCCCTTTAAAATTGGAGTGTTTTCCAATGGCGGTCATGAATTCGCTGTTTTCCAAAATGGTGTTGGTAAAAATGCAGTCGACGAGCTCGGCTTCCTCAAAATTTGCCTCGCTTAGGTTTGCTCCCGAAAAATTGACACCTTGAAGTTTTGCACCCTTAAAAGAAGCCTCGTTCATAGTTGCGTGCGAAAAATTTATTTCACGCAGTTCGCTTTTTCCGAAGTTAGTTTCCAGAAGGGTTGCGTACATGAAACTGGCATTTTTCAGTTGTACTTCTTTGAGGTTTTGACCACTGAATTCGGCTCCATCTTGCTTGGGTTCTTTGGCCAGGAGCAATTGAATATCATCAACATCTGACATAGCTTAGTTTATTTCCTCAAGTTTGGGGGGAGCATGGAGTTCATGTTACGTTGAATTTTTTGTGGGTTGTTTCTGTCGTGTATTCCCAAAACTCCGACGCGCACTATTTTAAATATCATTGCTTCAGATTCGGTTTTTGATGCTAATTTTGCGACAACAGGGGTTATGAGTAAATTAGCCAAAACGATTCCGTAGAAGGTTGTGATCAAAGCTGTGGCCAAGGCAGGACCAATGGTCGATGGGTCGTCAATGTGCATGAGCATTTGGATGAGACCGATCAAGGTTCCAGCCATTCCGAATACGGGCGCTTGAACGCCTATGAAACGTAATATTTTTTGTCCCGAGTTGTGCCTTTCCATCATGGATGTCAGTTCTCTATCCAAAATTTCATGAATCTCTCTGCCGTTGTAACCATCGACGATCATAGCAATTCCATTCTTTAGGAAGGCATTTTCGATGCTTGCTTCTTCATTTTCCAACTGTTTCATTCCCCCAGAACGATACTTTGTAGCCAGTTTCATGATGGTTTCAACGTAATCAGCAGGGCTGGCAATGTCGGGTCTATAAGCTTTATATATAACAGGCAACATGAGAGTGATTTTTTTGGAAGGAAAGGCAATGAATGCCGTTGCGACAGTACCTCCTAATACAATCAATGCTCCGTTGATGTTTACAAAGACTGCAGGGTCACCGCCTCGAATGATAGCACCAACTATCAAAATGATTCCGAACACAGTCCCAAGGATGGTTCCTGTGTCCAGCCCAGCTGTATTTTGAGGGGCTCCCTCTTTTGCCTCACCTGCTTTTGCGCCAGGGATATTCGGGATGTCTTTGGTTGCAGTTGCCATAGTTTATGGGGTCAACTGGCGACTTTTTCCTTTGTCGCCTGCACTTTCATTTTAAATACTTTGAGAATATAGTTTTTGATCCAAGGTAATTTGAACTCATCTTTTCGGCCAGAATGGATAAAAACCTTAAGAAATTCGGGGTCTTCAAGGGTTTTGAGTGAAACTAAAGGACTCAGTTCTGTGAACATTCGTCCCATGCAATTGACTCCTGAATAGGTTTTGCAGAACAATTCACCCCAAGAAGTCATGTAGGTTGTTGTCATATTCCGAATTTGTTCAGTTTGCTTGTTGATGAATTTACTCAACTCCTCATTGTTCTGGCAGGCTTTGATGTTTCCTTGTTCTATGTTTGGTGGTAAAGGAATACCAAAATTAATATCGAGAAATAGTTGTCCGATTTTTGCATCTGTCATTAATGCTTCGTTGGAAATAGAGGCTATGTTTACGGAGTTGATGGTGTTTGAAAGCTTGATCATCAGGTGTCTCACATCTTCTTCTTTTACGAGTTGGTTCTCGGCTCTGAGCAAAAATTCCGTCTCGTTTTCCACGAACAGTTTGTTGAATGCAATGAATGCAATCATGGATTGGTAGGACGCAAAGTTTTTTATAACGTCTTCTTTCGGTACATGTTCAATATAGGCCAAGGTTCTTCCTCGGACTAAATACCACACGGGCCGCTCCTTGAGGGAAGCCTGCTCACAGAGTAAGGTTAATTTTTTTTCGGTCGTTTTCCCATCTACCATTGCGGTAAGGTTTTCTACTTTATTGGAGGCTTTACGAAAAAAACTAAAAAGTTTACGACCGAGAAGGTGAGTGTCTTTTTCGGTGATTAGGCTTTCTGCAGGATCGAGGTTTTTATTTTCTTCTGAAATATTTTTATAGCTTGCCATCAATATTTTATTAACGCGGTTACCTAATGCAACTTTTTGCATTATCTGCCAGTCGGTATATTGGTTCAGTTGCTCTACTTTAAAAGGCGTCCACTTCCATTCCTTCATCATTTTGATGAGTATGCTCTTTTTCCAAAAAGTAGGTTCTTTTTCGAAATCAATCGAGCCAATTTGAGTGCCGACTTTTAAATAAAACGCGGAGCGCAAAGCGTCTACTTCATTATCGTCTTTCGCTTGGGCGAAAAATTTTTGAACTCTGTCAAACATGAGGAGATATGCATCAATTTTCGAGTATGGGACTTTATCGTATACTTTTTGTTTGACCTCGTGGCATAGCAAATTGGATGCTGTATCATTGAACATGTACTCCTCCAACAAACCCATTTTCATCAGTGTTTTGAAAGGGGATTTGAAAGATTTGATCAATGCCCAGATAGATCCACCGAAAAATTCCCCTGGAGATATATCGTGAACGTTTCCCATGTCGATGAATTCATCTTTGTCTAATAAGGTATTTCCCGATTGCAATAAATCATAGAGTTTTTGATAGCGTTCATCGTCGGTTTTGACAGGAACAATCCACCAAAAGGGAACCCGCCCATTTACGGTAATAATGGTTCGGAACATTTCCTCTTTCAACAAAATTGCCAGAGCCGAACCAGTGCTTTCGCTATCACTCTCTCCAAAGATATTGTTCTTAACTTCGTTAAAATCATTTATGAAGAAATGAGTTTCAAGGTTGTAATTATCCCAGGTCCAAGTCTCGATCAGCTGTAATTTTTTTTGAAATAGAGCGGTGCTTTCTTCCGTGAACTGAGTTTTATCTATGAGGAGAGTGTAATCCAGATCGGACTTTTTGGTTTGAGCGATGGAACCCACACTTCCCATGAGTAACACACTGTGAATAACAGGGTCGAGTTCTTGGTTTCTTCTTAATACAGCATCGGGGAAAAGTTTTTCGCAGGCAACTTCAGATTCTTTATCAACCTTGAAATTGTAGATACCACAGGGAACTTTTTTTTCACTTTCAAAGTACCCAGGTAAACCAGGCTGGTGAATATGTAACAGTCGAGGGACCGCGGCAAATATCAACCGATCTATCTCTGAAAGGGTTTTTAGCGTTCTATCGATTTTGTACCGATTGAATTTTAAAAAATCCTTGCGGTTCTCGAATAGAACTTGTTCATCTGTTGGGTTTCCACTTTCCATCTTCTTGTACGGTTTGGATTGGTTGATTTTATATATATTATTTCATTATAAAAAAATGTTGTGTCTTTGAATAGGTTATTTTTAGTCCTTATTTAGGACTTTCCTGCGGACTTGCTGAATTAGGTTTGGATATCTTCAACTTACTTACATTTGATTTGTTGTCCGTCGTGCCTTTTTCGTCGGCCTGTTTATTTTTCTCTGCTTCTTGTTTGGCTACGTTTATATCCTTAAGAATTTTTATCTCGACTCTGCGATTTATTGCGCGGAATTCGTCGCTGGTATTGCTCTTTAGAGGGCGGTATTCGCCATATCCAGTGACAACAATTCGCTCCGGTGGAAAGCGCATTTCGTCGATGATAAACCGGGCAACGGTAGATGCCCTTGCGGAAGAAAGTTCCCAGTTAGAGGGGAATTTTTCTGTGCGTGTGGGAACATTGTCGGTATGCCCATCCACGAGGATTTGTTTGACACCGTCTTTGGTGTCTTCTGTAATAGCATCTTTTATTAACTTTTTTGCACCTTCGAGCAAATCAGCACTACCCGGACCAAATAGGTCGGAGGTGGGGAGCCGTTTTAATATGGTACGTGTATCGCTTCGAACCAGACTTTCTGCATCCACGTTGTCTTTTACCAATTCGCGAACGTGTTCCAGCATTGTCATTTCTTTTGGTGTCAGGCGAACGTTGACATGCTCAATTTTCATTCGTTGCTCCTGAAATGCCGAAAGAGCGTCCGCGAATTTTTCCTCATCCATTTTGGATACGGTGAACATCAACACGAAGATAACAAGAAGAAGCGTCATCATGTCGGAATAGGTGACGAGGAAATTTTCAAGTCCAGCAGAAAATTCTGCGGTAGAAGCGGCCCGACTATCGGAACTACGGTAAGAATTGCTATCACCACCACCGCCGGAGCCTTCTTTTTTCTCTTCGAGCAAGGTGAGTTTCATTTCTATTTCGGCATTGTCCTCGCGTAAC
>JAJDBG010000057.1 GCA_029261475.1 Nitrospinaceae bacterium | reverse complement strand
CACGACCCCGGTCATCGGTGCCCAGATAATGCCCATCCTCCCCTGAAGATTTAATGACATCATCACTCCCTGGCATCTGTGTTTGCCAAGGTGCGGCAAGGACAACTTTTCCTGTCGTGCTTTCACTGGGGATGTATTTGTAGTCGTATTGAATAGGTGGCCAAAGGGTCCATACCTCGTGAGGCGTGGTGGCTTGTCGAACCGGTGCTTCCTGGTTGATAACGGTCCCATTATCCTCAAAGTCTTCCAGTTCTATAGAAAAAACAACAGCTGATTCTTCTTCAAAATCATCCATGTCAAGTGCTATGCCATCCTCTTCGAAGTCGTCCATGCCAAGGGCAAAGGATTCGGCTTTTTCTTCAGTTGTATTGGCGAATGTTTCGGGTGTGCCGTTTAGGATATTTTGAAAACGTTTCGAGAGATAATCGGGCTCGCTGGGCAGAGTGCCGCCAAAATCCTTTTCGCTGTATGTAAAAAGGATCGGGAAGTGAGGTGTGCCGTCCACAACGATCAGCAAGGGGCGAACATTGCAAATCAATTCAGCCGGCAGGGTGATGAGGAACATGAGACCCAGCAGGACGAAGCTGTAAAATGCCTTGCGGTCCCGTTTAAACTTTTCTGCTTTGATTATTAGATCCTTGCTGATTTTCATCCTTTACCCTTGTGCGTCGTCGAATGAAATTCTATGGTCGATCAGGACGTATGATAAATCCGTCAGCAATTGTCCGACCAGTGACATCAATGAAAATAGAAACAGCGATCCCATGACAATGGGGTAGTCGCGCTGGATCACGGCTTGATAGCCCAAAAGTCCCAATCCATCCAAGGTGAAAATTTGTTCGATCAACAAAGAGCCTGAAAAAAACATCGCCAAAAAAGCAATGGGGAAGCCGGTAACGAGTGGTATGAGCGCGTTTTTCAGAATATGTTTGAAAAGAACTTTTTTTTCCGTAAGGCCTTTTGCGCGTGCTGTTATGACATATTGTTTCCGCATTTCTTCGAGAATGGCGTTTTTCGTCAACATAGTCAAAGTAGCGAAGCCACCCAATACATAACAAAATAAGGGGGCCGCAAGATGGTGCAGGTAGTCGATGAATTTTTTCCAATTGGACCAATCGTCATACCCTGGCGTTCCAGCTGAAGTCAGCCCCGATAGTGGAATCCAATGAGCAATTGCTCCGTCACCTGGACCCAGAAAAACAATGATTAGGATCGCGAGGACAAAGCCGGGAATGCTGTAGCCGATGAGCACTATCACACTGGTTGCGGTGTCGAATCGCGATTCGTTCCACACGGCCTTGCCAATTCCAAGAATAATACAAACGCTATACGTTAGAAAAAAACTGATGATGCCCAACGAAGCAGAAACAGGTAATTTCTCAACGATCAATTCCAGAACCGAGCGGTTGCGGTAGAAAGAATCTCCAAACTGAAAAACCAGAAAGCCGTCCCAACTATCGTGCTTGAAAAAATTATCAAGAAAAGGAAGGGAACTGTCTTTTGGGGAATACCAAATGAAGGTGCGCAGATAGCGTTCCCATAAAGGGCGATCGAGGTGGTAAATTTTCTTCAACTGTTCCATCTGTTTGGGATCAAGATCACCCTGTTTGACACCCTGTTTGCCAAGTGCCGCACCACCTGCTTCGGTCATGACCCCGGCGTGTCCCTTGAGGAGAGATTTTATCTGGTCTATTGGGCCACCTGGCACATATTGAATGACGATGAAGGTGAGCGTGATGATTCCAATCAGAGTTGGGAACATCAACAACAAACGTCGAATGATATAACTGGTCATTTAATGATTCCTATATTTTCAACATGATTCAGTTAAGTGGAATGCCTTTGGATCGGGCTGTTTCGAGTTTCTTTGCTAAATCCGCATCATAGGACCACCACTCAACAATATTGCTGATAATGGGAGATTGGGACGGATTGTTTTTGGGACGCGAGAATTTGTTCCAGTAAGCGGCTCTATCGTAAGCAATGTACCAATGTGGGACCATATAAAATTGATGCGTTAAAATGCGATCAAGTGCCTGTATCGCATCCACCAATTCCTTGCGTGTCCCGGCTTTGACGATGAGGTCGATCAATTCGTCAATCGCAGGGTTTTTGATGCCCATCATATTGCGGGAGCCGGGAGTGTCTGCGGCTTCGCTAGACCACATGGAGCGTTGTTCGTTTCCAGGTGAGCGACTCTGTCCAAAATTTGCAACGATCATATCAAATTTAAAATCCCTCAAAATCTCTTCGTATTGTGCGACTTGCACGACCTGGATGTCCATATCCAGACCGATCTTGGCAAGATTATTCTTGTAAGGTTCGCTGATACGCTGAAAGGCTGGGCTGACCAATACCAATTTGAACTTGAAAGGTTTTCCATCTTTTGTCCTTATACCCGTTGGTCCCATCTTCCATCCAGCTGAGTCCAGCAAGGAGCTGGCGAGTGCCAGATTTTTTTCAAGAGCCTGTCCTTCTCCCGGAGCACCAACGGGTTTGGTCAAAGTGGTTTTGGGAACATGACCCTTGTACTTTTGCCGTAAGTTTTCCAAAAGAGTTTTGACATTTCCCTGAGGCAGACCTTGGGGCTTCATTTCTGAATTGTTGTCGAAGTAATTTTGATTACGTGTGTATTGTCCATAAAACAGATTCTTGTTGCTCCACTCAAAGTCAAAGGCAAGGGCGACTGCGGCGCGAACTTTTCTTGATTTGAAAAGATCGTTTCTAGTATTCATGGCAAAGCCTTGCATGCCGGCCACTCGATTGTGTGGGAATTTTTCGCGTTTGTAATATCCCTTTTTTACATAATCGCCTTGATAGTCAAGAGCCCAGTCACGTGAACTGTTGACTTGTATGACATCGTACCCTTCGCCTTTAAACGCTTCGCGTTGCGCTACTGGATCGAGAAATATTTTCCAAGTGATTTCGTCGAAATTGTAACGCCCAAGATTTTTGGCTAAATCTTTTGCCCACCAGTTTTTATTTCGTTTCAGGGTGATGTATTTCCCAAACTCATATTTTTCGACAATATAGGGTCCGCTACCAACCGCAACCTGATCAAAATCAGAGCCGAATTTTTTCCCAGCCTCGCCATATATATGTTTGGGCAAAATCGTCATTTGCCCTGTGATTAAAGGGAGTTCCTGATTGAAAATGGAAAATTGATATTTGACGGTATGATCGTCAATTTTTTCTGCAGATTTGATGTCGTGGAAATAAGCTTTGTAGAACGGGTGGTACTCTGGATCTTGAATCAGATTGAAGGAAAATACAAAGTCATCAGCCGTTACCGGTTTGCCATCCGAAAACTTGGCGTCTTTATAAATGTGGTAGATCATCGACATTCGATCCTCAGACAACTCGACTGATTCTACCAATGCGCCGTATTGGGAGAAAGCTTCGTCGTCATCGGCGGAGCTATCCATGGCTGTTTGGAAAATAAGTCCGTTCAGTCCCGGAGAAGGCACACCTTTGAGCGACAAAGGGTTCAGTTTGGTGAAAGCTCCAAAATCGGCCAATACAAGTCTCCCCCCTTTGACTGATTTGGTGTTCGCGTAAGAGTAGGGTTCATCGGCCTTATATTTGAGCCCCTCAGGACCATAAAGCGACAGGCCTGGGAGAGCTTGCGCAAAGGTGGGGAGCGCAAAAATGAGGGAAAATAGTAGCGTAATGAATTTATTCATATGATTATTTCCAGTGTTAGAAAAGTACTGTGTGCATGTTAGTATTGATTGTATCAGGGCCACAAGAAAATGGTGCGATAAAACATTTTAACAAATCTTTGGAGTTAAATTCGAATATGAAATCATTTGCAATTTCTTTTGTATTTATTTTTTTGTTTGTTGCGTCGCCTTGCCATGCAGGATTTTTTGATGATCTGATTGAAAAAGCCCCTGAACTAAAAGAACTTTCCCGAGGTAGTAATACAGGTTCGGAATCAAGCGGGCTTGCTTCCTTACTGGATAACGACACCGCAATTTCGGGTCTCAAGGAAGCTCTTGAGGTAGGAATAAGAAATGCCGTTGCTAATTCTTCGAAGTTAGATGGATTTTTGAGCAATGAAAATATCAAGATACCTATGCCGGATTCTTTGCAAAAAGTGGCTTCGGTATTAAAGAGTGCAGGTTATGGGCAAATGACTGAAGACTTTGAGTTGAGCATGAATCGCGCCGCAGAAGAGGCCGCACCCAAAGCAGAAGCTATTTTTATCGATGCGATAAAAGGTGCCAGCATTGAGGACGCACAAAAAATTCTCAAAGGAGGCGATACCGCCGCTACGGACTATTTAAAGGAGAAAACATTTCAAAGCCTTTCGGATCTGTTCAGTCCGATCATTAATTCCAGTTTGGACAAGGTGGGGGCGACACGTTATTACAAGGAAATGATGGCTCAATTTGCGAGTCTACCTTTTATGAATGCCTTTGCTTTCGATTTGAATCAATACGTCACTAAAAATTCTTTGGATGGTCTGTTTTTCATGGTTGGCGAAGAGGAAAAAAAGATTCGGGAAAATCCAACAGCAAGAGTGACCGATTTGTTGAAAAAAGTTTTCGAAAACCAATGAGGAATTCATGATTCAAAAAAGCAAATTAGGGCAGAGTGTTTGTCGACTGTGATTGCGTCATACCTTAAATTATCGCAGAAAGAGTTGGAACATCGCGCTGGAGAGGCATATGAAATTTATAAGGCGTGCCAGGTTTGTCCTCGTGCATGCGGGGTAGATCGGACGGCGGGTGCTCTGGGTTTTTGCAAACTGGATGATGAATTGAATGTGTCTTCAGCGGTTCTTCACTTTGGAGAAGAGCCGCCATTCACAGGGAGCAAGGGCGGTGTCGGAAACATTTTTGTTTCTTCCTGCAATCTTGCCTGCAGTTATTGTCAGAATTATCAGATATCTCAACAAAAACCAAAAGCAGGTTATTCTACCCGTCAGGTTGCAGAGGAAATGTTGAAACTGCAGGGGCAGGGGGCCAATTTTATAGGTTGGGTTTCTCCTTCTCATGTGGTTCCGGGTTTGCTGAAAAGCCTTGTCTTTGCAAGAAATATGGGTTTGACGCTACCTATTATTTACAATACAAACTCCTACGATGCGCTTCCAAGCTTGAAGTTGCTGGATGGTATTGTTGATATTTATCTGCCGGATATCAAATATGCAGACGATGAATTGGCCCAATCGCACTCAAAGGGGATCGATTATGGTCTGCATTCAAAAGCATCTGTTTTGGAGATGTTTCGTCAGGTAGGCCCACTGAAAATTGGTGACTCTGGGCTGGCAGAAGGCGGTTTGCTGGTGCGTCACCTGATTTTGCCAAATGGTCTGGCGGGAACTTGGGAGACCTTGTGTTTCATTGCTTTGGAGCTTTCCGCAGACGTTCCTTTGAGTTTGATGAGTCAGTATCGCCCCGTTCATAAGGCCTTGGATGTTCCTGAGTTGTCCCGCAAGATCACAGTGGAGGAATATCAGGCGGCACTTGGTATGGCAAATGATTTGGGAATCAAAACTATTTTTGCCCAAGACCCTGAATCGGAGGTTCATAACTTGCCCGATTTTAATGATTCAGCCCAGCCTTTTCCTATACAGAAAGCTGCGTTGACAGAGCTTGAAGTTTGAATGAAGGTTTGTGCCTGCTGAAGAGCCAGTTATGGTAAAAAGGAGGCTGAGAATCCATAGTCTCATAGCGAGCGGGATTCATTTGAGAACAGGGCTGGATTTTGTTAGTCTATTACGCTAAATACTTACATATATATTCATACAATCCCTTACCTTTTTGAATAATGTCAGATAAAACCCGAAAAATTAAAATTGGTCGTTTGACCATAGGTGGCGGTTCGCCTATTGCAGTGCAAAGCATGTCGGCAACCCAAACTCAAGATTTGAAAGCAACGGCTCAGCAAATCGAAGTTTTGCAGAAGGCAGGAGCAGATGTCATACGGATCGCGGTGGACAGCGAACAGGATGTGGAGGCCTTGCGCATTCTTCGTGAACAATTCCCCGACCCTGTATTGTCTGTAGATTTGCAGGAGAATTTCAAGCTAGCTCCTATTGTGGCACCCTTGGTAGATAAAATTCGTTATAACCCAGGACATCTTTATCATTTGGACAAAGATAAAACCATTCGCGAGAAGGTTCAGTTTATCGTCTCTGCGGCGAAGGCAAATGATTGTGCGATTCGTATTGGTGTCAACTGTGGTTCTGTGGACCCCGACTACAAAAGTCGCTTCCCGGATGATTCGGTTTCCGCGATGGTTCAAAGTGCTTTAGATCACTGCACCATGCTGGATGAAATGGGATTCGTTGATTACTGCGTTTCCCTTAAAGATTCATCTGCCGAAAAAGTTATTGAGGGCAATAAACGATTTTCAGAAGCACGGCCCGATGTGCCTTTACATCTTGGTGTCACCGAAGCGGGATTGCCGCCCGAGGGGATCATCAAAACCTGCATAGCTTTTGAACAACTGATTTCCCAAGGCATTGGCGATACGATTCGGGTTTCCCTGACATTGCCAAATGAGGACAAAGGACAGGAAATCTCAGTTGGAAGAGAAATATTGAAGGACATCAGTGAAGGGCGATTCAGGTCGGTGCCGGAGAACTTTTCTGACAAATTGAATATCATTGCCTGTCCGAGTTGTTCTCGTGTGGAAAATGATAAGTTTGTGGAGCTGGCACAAGATGTTCGCAAAATGACAGAATATGCAGAACGTCATCAATTGACCATCGCTGTCATGGGTTGCAGGGTCAATGGACCGGGTGAAACTGATGAGGCTGATCTAGGGTTGTGGTGCGGACCCACCAGAGTCAATTTGAAAAAAGGGACCGAAACTTTGGGATCATTTTCATACGATGAAATTTTAGATGAATTAAAAAAAGAAGTGGACCACATAATAAACGAAAGATTTGGCGCGTCCGACCCAGCCGTTGGTGCGTAAATTTTGAATCGTTCACAGTATAAAACTGGCACATAGGGGGAAGATTCCATGCAGGTTGAAGTCGAAAAATTAGAAGGTTTGAAACGCAAACTAAATATTACTATTCCCGGTGAAACGGTTTCTCAACGAGTGGACGGGGCCTATAAGAAACTCAATACACAAATAACAATGGCCGGGTTTCGTCCCGGAAAAATTCCTCGAAAAGTTCTTGAACAACAGGTTCCGCTTCAATCCTTGACGGAAATGTTTCAGGAATTACTGCAAGAGCATTATGAAAAAGCTTTGCAAGAAACAGGCTTGGTACCCATAAGCGCACCGGAAATGGATCATTCGCAATTGGCAGATGTTCAGAAGGATGCACCTCTGGCATTCTCGGTGTCGTTAGAAGTACGTTCAGACCTTGATTTGATTGATTACAAAGGTTGGAAGCTAAAGAAAAAGGAAATCAAGGTAAACGACGACCAATTGGCTGAAGCTATCCAAATCTTGCGTGACCGGCACGGTTACCTAGACCATCATGAAGACGGTCATAAAGCTCAAAATGGCGATATCGTCACCCTGGATTTTGAAGGTATGCTGGATGGCGAACCTCTTGAAAGCGGCTCTGCCAAGGATTATAAGGTGCGCTTGGGTGAAAAGAAGATGATTGCTGGCTTTGAGGAACAAATCTTAGGACATGAGGTTGACGAAGAGTTTGAGGTTAAAACGGTTCTGCCGCAAACCTGGAACAATAAAGTTCGACGTGTCAGTATACCTATTCCCGGCGCAGAAGATGCTGAGCCCGACGACCTTGCTATCTTTAAGGTCAAGATCAAAGAGCTCAAACATGTTGTCCCGGCCGAAATGGACGAAAAGTTAGCAAAAAACGAAGGTTGTGGCGATATAGATGAGTTGAAGCGGAAAATAAAAACAGAGATGCAAGTTTATGGCGAGCAAAATGAAGAAATAAAAATAAAAGAAACAATTTTCAATAAATTGGTCAAGGAACACAGTGTGCAACCGCCCGAATCCATGGTTGACCTGGAATTGAAATTCATGATCGAAGGTATGAAATTTCAAATTCAGCAATCTGGTATGAGTTTGGAAGATTCAGGTTTTGATCCTGAGAATGCCAAAAAAGAATGGCTGGAGCGCGCTACATTCAATGCAAAAGGTTATTTGATTCTAGGTGCCATTGCGGATAAGGAAAATATCTATGTGACCAAAGAAGATTTGGATTTGGAATACCGTGAACTAGCAGAGCAAACCAAACAGAAAGTGGAAGATGTTAGAAAACGGATGATGGGCAATCAGGAAGTCATGGAACAAACGTCTGTCAAGATTCGTGGTCGGAAAGCACTGAACCTGATTTACTCCAATTGCGAGTTTGAATTCTACGAAGGGGATGGAAACGAAGCAGACGAAGAGGTCGCTTCGAATGAGCCAGCAAAATAATATGCCGGATACATTTAAGTAAGCTTTGTAGCTTTTATTGAACTTGAAGGTTGTTGCTGTGAGTGGGAAGTTGAAAAGCTTTTTTATCCACCTTTTGAATGAATGTTTCTGCTTTTGGCTAAGAGATATTTAATTAATGTGAGCCAGGAAAAATTTATATTTATGGATTTAAAAAAACGCTTCATTAAAATTGGGGAATCAGTTGTCGATTTAGAGAAAAGATTGATGTGGAAACACACCGATACGATGAACGATCTAAAGAAATGGGTTAATTTTCAAGACAGTGCTGACTACGCACGTGAATTGCGTGAAAAGAAATTTTCAGGCTTTGATGACTGGAGACTACCTACCAAAGAGGAGATGGAATCGATTTACGATGTGTCTCTATCCAATACAGATCGTTTCGACAAAGAAATTCATATATCGGACTGCTTTGCATCTGGCGGCGGATTCACCATGATTGCTGGAATGGTCAGTGGACGTTTTCGAACCTGGGTTTTTGACATTCGTGAAGGAACATTTGAACAACCAGAGGGGCTTTGGACTATTACTGCCGCGGCCCGAGCGGTTCGAACGATAGGCGAGGATGAATCGTATTCTACTAAAGATTGAATTGGGAGTTGGAAATGACTGAATTATACAATCCACCTTCATCTGTATCCGATGGAGCCTGGATTAAAAATATGGATAAATATCGTGAGATGTATGAGCGATCTATAAATGACCCGGATGCATTTTGGGCGGAGCAAGCGGAGCAGTTCATTTGGCATGAAAAGTGGTCTAAAGTCCGTGAGTATAATTACAACGTCAACGATGGAAAAATTTCTATCGAATGGTTCAAGGGTGGCAAGACTAATATCACGGAAAAT
This sequence comes from Nitrospinaceae bacterium, assembly GCA_029261475.1. Lineage (GTDB taxonomy): Bacteria > Nitrospinota > Nitrospinia > Nitrospinales > VA-1 > Nitrohelix. The sequence continues at coordinate 26,069 of JAJDBG010000057.1, read as the reverse complement.
TGCCTGGACCGTCACCTGGATTCTCGTGGCGATCAAACGGCAATCTTGTGGGAAGGCAATGAACCTGGAGAAAACAGTTCATTCACTTATCGTGATTTGTACGAAAGAGTGTGTAAATTTGCCAATGTTTTAAAAAAACATGGGGTGAAAAAAGGCGATTGTGTTTCCATTTATATGCCAATGGTGCCCGAATTGGCTGTTGCCATGCTTGCATGCGCGCGAATAGGGGCAGTGCATTCCATCGTATTTGGCGGTTTTTCTTCCTCCGCTCTCTCTGAACGAATTGCTGATTCTTCCTGTGAAATTGTCATTACTACCGATGGTGCCTTTCGCGGTGCTAAACCCATTCCTCTGAAATCCAGTGTCGATGAGGCCATCATTCTGGCAGAGAAATTGGGAACGAAGGTGAAAACTTGCATCGTTTCAAAAAGGGTTGGCGATAAAATTCCTGCTCCTATGACGCCGGGACGAGATTTCTGGTGGGAGGATGAGATGAGTTCGGCGTCTTCTGAATGTGCGCCGGAGAAAATGGACGCAGAAGACCCTTTATTTATTCTCTATACTTCGGGATCGACAGGAAAACCTAAAGGTGTTCAGCATAATGTGGGGGGATATATGGTCTACTCTGCTCTCACCTTCAAACATATTTTTGATTATCATGATGGCGATGTCTGGTGGTGTACAGCTGATATTGGTTGGGTGACAGGACATTCTTATATTATTTACGGACCGATGGCTAATGGGGCGACGACACTGATGTTTGAGGGTGTGCCGACTTATCCCGATGCGGGTCGATTTTGGGATGTCGTCGACCGCCATAAAGTAACCCAGTTTTATACGGCCCCAACAGCTATTCGTTGTTTGATGTCGCACGGCGAAGGCATTCCTGCAAAGTATGACCTTTCCTCTTTAAAAGTACTAGGCTCGGTCGGCGAGCCCATCAACCCTGAGGCTTGGCGCTGGTACCATAAAAATATTGGAAGAGAACGGTGTCCGATTGTTGACACTTGGTGGCAGACCGAGACAGGAGGAATACTCATCTCTCCATTGCCCGGCTGTACACCCACAAAGCCAGGTTCAGCGACATTCCCATTTTTTGGTGTCAAACCCGTTATTATCGAAGCGGAGACGGGTAAAATTCTGGAAGGGAATGGAGTATCGGGTGTTTTAGCTTTGGAAGAACCATGGCCGGGGCAGATGCGTACGATTTACGGTGACCATGATCGTTTTGAGGAAACTTACTTCAAAATGTACCCGGGATATTATTTTACCGGCGATGGCTGTAGTCGTGACAAGGATGGATACTACTGGATCACTGGGCGGGTCGACGATGTTATCAATGTGTCGGGTCACCGTATGGGAACCGCAGAAGTGGAGTCGGCTTTGGTTTTACACAAAGCGGTAGCCGAAGCGGCAGTTGTTGGTTTTCCTCACGATATCAAAGGGCAGGGCATTTATGCTTATGTGACTTTGATGGATGACGTTGAAGGTACGGATGATCTCAAAAAGGAATTGGTGAAATTTGTTAGAAATGAAATTGGAGCCATCGCGGCACCAGATATTTTGCACTTCACTCCGGGCTTGCCCAAAACCAGATCGGGAAAAATCATGCGTCGAATTTTACGGAAAATTGCGGCAAATGAATCTGAACAACTTGGCGATGTTTCTACTCTTGCCGATCCGACCGTGGTCGAATCTCTAATCGAAAATCACGAAAAGTTGATTTAGTTTAAAATGTAATCAAACCGAAAACGATATTCTTAGACCTATGCACGAGTTATTTTATTGTAGTTATGCTATGAAGGGTATTTCGAATGAGGATATATTGAATATCCTGGAGGTATCCAGACAAAATAATAGTGAGCGAAATATTACGGGTATTCTTCTTTACTGGAAAAATACAAATCAATTCCTTCAAGTGTTAGAGGGCGATAAAAAAAGTATTTTCGACCTGTATGAGAAAATAAACAACGATACTCGACACTCCGCGTTGAAGTTGATCTATCACGGCGAAATTTCTGAAAGAGGATTTTCAGGATGGAGTATGGCCTTCAATGATCTAGCTGAAATAGACACGCAACAACTTTGTGGATTCTCAGAGTTTGCAATGTCTGGATTCCTTACTGAGAGAACAGCTGTTGAAGCTTCAATGGCAGTAAATCTTATGAAATCCTTTAGAAAACTATTACCTTGAAATATTCTCAGGCTGAGAGTAGTGATGTGGATCGATCATATATTAGAGAATGATGTCTTAAAGCAATCTCCTTTGGACTTTGATTAAGCTGGCTCGACTTTCAGAAATCGTTTCTTTCCTACTTTTATTAGATATTCTTTATTCCCTTCCATCTGCAGGTTGACGTCGGTGACCTTATCCCCGTTAATTGTAACCGCACCCTGTGTGATGAGTCTGCGTGCGGCAGAAGCACTGTCTGTTAGTTGGTAGTCTGCAAGAACATTGCTCACCCCTTTGGGTTCTTCTCCCCAGGCAGGAACGGTGGGGATGCTGTCTGGTAGATTTTTCTTTTTGAATACATTTTCAAATTCCTCAAGCGCAAGATCTGCCTGTTCGGAATCATGGTATTGAGTGACCAACTCTTTGGCAAGCTGGACTTTTGCATTTCGCGGGTTCAGTTCGCCCGTCTCAGCACGTTTTTTCAACCCTTCCAGTTCCTGATTCGAAATTGAGCTGAGTAACTCAAAATAACGCCACATCAAATCATCCGGTATGGACATGATCTTCCCAAACATTTCATTGGGAGGTGCTGATACACCGATGCTGTTGCCATAACTTTTGCTCATTTTCTTCACTCCATCCACACCTTCAAGTAGAGGAAGTGTCAAAACCACTTGGGGTTCTTGCTGATCGCGTCTTTGTAAATCGCGTCCTACCAGTAAATTAAACTTTTGATCGGTTCCGCCGAGCTCAATGTCAGATTTCAATGCAACTGAATCATAGCCCTGCACGAGAGGATACAACAGCTCATGAATGGATACGGGTTGTTTTGCCGCCATGCGATTATGAAAATCATCTCTTTCAAGCATACGGGCAACGGTGTAACACCCTGCCAGATTGATCATATCCTGAGAGCTGAATTTTTCCATCCACTCAGTGTTGTAATGGACGATGGTGAGGGTTGGGTCGAGTATTTTAAAAACTTGATCCAGATAAGTTTTTGCATTTTCCATGACTTCCTCAGCCGTAAGGCTTTTGCGCGTTTCTGAGCGTCCTGTTGGATCACCGATCATTGCCGTAAAATCACCGATCAGAAAAATGGTATCGTGTCCCAACTCTTGAAACTGTTTCATCTTTTGTAAAAGAACGGTGTGTCCTAGATGAAGGTCGGGTGCTGTAGGATCAAAGCCAGCCTTGACGCGCAAAGGAGTGCCTGTCTTAATGGATTTCTCAAGCCGTTGAATGAGGTCTTTTTCGTCTATGATTTCTTCAGCACCCCGGCGGATGATTTGCATTTGTTCTTCGACAGGGAGCATATTTATTTTCTGGTTATTCATAAGTTATTTTGAAATACTTGGCGAATTAATGGATTTGAATTCTAATATTTAAACCGTCAACAGCAAGTTGAAAAGCTAACACAGGCTGAGGAAAACTTCAATGTTTAGCGGTTGGGCTTTAAAATTATGAACGAATCAGTGCAATTGAATGTGAAAAAGTACAAGCAGGCGGGAATCGGATTCTTTATTCTAAATTTGATTTATCTCGGTGTTGCCATGGCCTTTTTGCCACCAATGGGTTTTGGTGGATCGGCTTATCTGAGTATTGGTATCTATATACTTTTGATGGCTTGGCTGGGCTGGTTGATCTTTGGTGGAAGGAGAAGGCTGACCCTTATTTTCGCGTTGATTTATGCGGCCAGGTTTTTTATCTCAGTGTGGCAGTTGGCAATGGATGAGGCATTTTTGGCCGTTCCCTATATCCTGCCTTGTCTTGCTCTCACATTTTATTTATTGGGGCGGGCGGTTTGGGACTGGAGATGATCTTTACTATACAAACTCTGAATCAAGTCGTTTCTAAAACCGGTTCCAAATTTTAGAGGCAACCGGTCTCAATTTCTCTACAAGTCCATATTTTTTGGCTAGCTGTTTTCCTATTTCCCATATCGAGCGTTTGAGTCGCGCGTATTTTATAGGCAGAATTTCGCCGCATTCCGACAAAATGAAAGATTCGATGACTCTTTCCATCTCAGGGCGAGAGACCACGACATTTTCCTGTGCTTGAATTTCTCCCTCCCAATAGAGGCAGGTATAGCCCCTGTTTTCACTGAGCCAACGTTCCATATAGCGTGAGGGAAAATGGAAGCGGCGAGACGAAGTCAAGAAGTGCGGTTTGTAGGTGAAACGCAATTCATTATTTTGAGTTTGCACCAGCCAACGGTGATGGAAATATCCAGCCCAGGGTCCTTCTGCATTGATGCCGCGTGTCAGCTCCAATAGGGGCGATGGGGTTTCAATATAGCCAGCCTTGGCGACGCGAGAAAGTTCCGTACAAACGTGAATGGGGTCGCGAACATCTTCCAGAACGTGATCACAAATCACAAAATCGAAAAAATTATCTGGATAAGGCCATGGAGTGCGATCACAAACATCCAATTTGATCCAGTGGCCCGGTGGAAGCTCCGTACTTTTCCCATAAGAACCCCATTGCTCTTGGGCTTCTTCATAAGACAGCACGTCGATCATATGTGTGGCTGAAGGAAACATATGGTGCGCGCCGCCCACATCAAGAATTTTATTGAGTCCCTGAGTTCGAAGTAAAAGTTCCTGTTCGGTTTCAGGTCTCATTTGAAATTCAATTTGTTAAGGTAGCATTAAGTTGGGTGGGCAATCGAGATCAATCTCTAATATTAATATTTTAACATTGAGATTGATTTAAAAACAGAATTAAATCCCTATAGTATTTTCCAGAATTTTGGCAAATACTATAAAGCGAATTGACCTTAGCAGGCTCTTGACGTATCTTGCGTGCTTTTCACTTTGAACTGATAACAAACCGAATTGTGTTTTACAACTATGACTGATCCTAGAAAAAAATGTTTTGATGTCTTTGTTCCCGCAGGAGAAGGATTGTCTTTGATCAGTGAAAAGGGCCGGGACTATAAAGGATTAGAAGGTTCAAAGTATCCTGACATTGCTTATAATGTGCGGCATTTTTTTGAGTTGATCGAAAGTAAGCTGGGCTTTCCTGACACTGTGGAAGGGCGTGATAATCGAGAGAGCTTCAACTGGCTTCTGCGATTGACCTATCCTGAAATTTTGATCGACTTAGCTGATCTTATTTACGTTCAGCACGAAAGACCTGCCGTTTTTCTAAACTTTGATCACATTCATTTGAACTTGAGACGGGAACACCGAGAGGCTGATCCCGCATGGGCTACAGACCTGAGTGGAAAAATGGATCGTATGTTCCGTATGTTATCGGATCGAATAAAATACGACCCCAATCTAATAAATGATGCCGAAATTGTAGATAGCTTGAGTGGTGGTTACAGTTTGTATCTTTGGCGCACAGAAAATTTTCCATGGGAGAGCCCTGATTTGCCGATCAATGGGAAAGGTCCTGTCGTTGACATCGCTACGGGACTAGCCGGTTACAGTATGATACATGCCTGGCCTGAAAATGGTCCACAACTAGTCCTGACTGACAGAATGCCTTTTATCATTCAAGGACTGAGGCAATACAGGGAAAAACTGGGCAAAAAAAATATAGAGATAATTGATCAGGACTTTCCTGGAGGAAAAGGGGAGTGGCAGGCAGAGGTGGTGATGGCCAATAAATTCATGCATCATCTTCAACGGTCTGAAAGACAGGAACTATTGAAGCAGTTGTTTGAATGTTTAGAACCCGGTGGAGAGCTTAACATTCTGGACACCGATCTGGAGTATCAACTCCTTTGTCAGTCTGCCAAATATCGTGATCGTTTGATTGAGGGTTATCCTGAAACCTTGGTTGAAATAGAAAGCGGATTTTGTCAGAATCTTGTAAATGATATGAAATCCATCGGGTACAAAATCAGCCACTTTGATTTTCACGAATACCATGATGAAACCGATGCTTACAGCCAAAAACCGGGTGACAACCTGGCTTTAAAATTTTTAGGATTCGAGATCCTGGCTCAAAAGTAATCGTCGCAATGCGCTGAAATTGTTGAAACTTCATTTAAATCCATCTAATAGAGAAAAGAAACGTTCTATTTCATCTTCCGTATTATAGAAGTGTGGTGACACGCGTATCAGACCGTTTCGCGCGGTCAAGGTGACTTTGTTTTTTTGCATGTAATGCGCTAAAGCCTGCAGGTCTCCCCGTGGTAAAAATGAAATATTTCCTGAGCGTTCTTCCGGCTCAGTTGAGCTTATGATGGGTAAATTTCTTTTCCGCAAGTTTTCTATAATGCGATTGCCAAGCTGAAAAATTTTCTGTTGAACGCTTTCCATTCCTTCCGCCTCAAATATAGACAGAGCCGCTCCAAAAGCGTGTATGCTCATTGTATTGAAACTGCCTTCTTCAAAGCGTTGCGCATCCGGGCGAAACTCAAAACGATAGTCCATAAAATTTGAAGCGTCTACCATGTTGTTCCAACCCACAGTTACGGGGTAGACCTTATCCAATACATTTTTTGAAATATAGAATCCTCCCAAACCCTCTACACTCAATAACCATTTGTGACCATCGGCAGAGAGGAAGTCTATGTGATCGCGTTTGACATCCATAGGCAGGACTCCCAAGCTTTGTATTGCATCGACGCAAAACAAAATTCCACGTTCTTTGCAAAAATTACCGATTCTATTGAGGTCGTTGCGGAATCCGGAATTACATTCAACGGAACTGATGGAGATCAGGCGTGTGCGGGAATCCGTTTGTTTGACAAGATCGTCAATCAAAACACGACCTTCCACAGCATGAACAAAACGAGTTTCCACACCATGTCTGCGCAGGTTTTGCCAAGGATAAACATTGGCGGGGAATTCGATATCGGGAATGACCACATTATCTCCCGACTTCCAGTCGAGTCCATTAGCGACAATCGAAATGCCTTCTGATGTGTTCTTGACAAATGCTACCTCCTCGAGATCGGCGTTGATGAGCTTAGCAAAGCGATGCCGGGTTTTGTCAATTTCGGAAATCCAGGCAGGATAATTTGTTGTTCCTTGTTCGCAGGCATCGTCGGCAAATGCCGTGATTGCCTTGCGAACGCAATCTGGTAAAGGCGCAACCCTAGCATGATCATAAAATATCTGATTTTTCAAAATTGGGAAACGGTCTTGATTGGAAATTTTAGGATCCATTGTTTTTAGTTTCAGAATAAGGTGTTATTTAAGGTAGCGATTTGAAGGTTGGGAATTAATGGGCAATTGTGGAATTGTTTTTACCATAGAAAGCAATTTTAGAACAAAGGGAACGTTACTGATTCACTCTCTAGACACACAATTTTTTATTATAGTTCTCATAATAGGAGCAATATATATATTACTTTACATTGATAAAAAAGGGATTATCGCATTATAATGATTATATATATATTTTAGTAATTGCTTTTTTTAAGTAGGAGAAGTGTGTTTATTTCTTATCATTTTCAAGAAAATCGGGTATGGAGCTTTAGGGTAGGACAATGCCAATAGAGAATTATGTACCTATAGGTTTTATGTTTAGCCTGGCTTTGTTTGCACGATTTTTTTCTAAAAGCTGGTATTTCCCCGGTGCAATATTCCCCCTAATTTGGGGTGTCTATTCATGTATGCCTGTAATATTGCCAGGCTTCCCCGTCTGGGATGGTGCTTTGTGGTGGATATTCTTTAGTGCCTTGGTCATGGTGATCGGTAGCTTTTGGGGGAAAATGACCGGGCAGACCAGTTTGGAAAAGGCGGGGGGTGCTGTTTTTGCCGACACCGGATTGGAACTGTATTGGCCTAAAACTGTTTTACTATTATGTTCTATTCTAGCCGCTGGCTACGTCGTTTATGTTGAAGTTAGTGATGTAAATATCAGTGAGCAAGATCACTACCTGCCCTTACCGGCAAAAGTATTTTTAATTTTTTTGTACTTGGGGCCATTGTTGGGTGGGATAATTTTTTCTTCGAATACCTTACGCAAATCCAGCACTTGGTTATGCTTTTTACCATTGCTTCCTCCGTCTACATTAGCTGTTTTGTTTACAGGAAGGGGACAGATTTTACAGCCCATTTTCTATTGGATTGCTGGATATTTTGCAATAAAAGTTTTTTATAGCAGGGGAATCTACAAATTCTTTTCAATTAAGAATATTCTAGGTGGTGTTTTCTTCTTGGTAATTTTCCTTTTTCTGGGAGTGATTTTACACCTTTTTCGTAGTGTTCGGGGCGGTGATATGTTTTCCGCTTCAGATAAACTTTATGCTTTTTTAAATGTGGCGAGTGTCTCTGGTTTTTGGGATGAATGGGACAAATTCAAATATCTTGTTTTTGGAAATGTGTATTTTTTTTCCAGCTATTTTTCGATTGCCTGGGATTTGCCTTCAAAACCTCGCTGGGGAGAGGTTATCTTTTCGGGTCCCTTTTCACTATTAGGTATTTCACCACGTACTCGATTCGATAATATGATCGTTGTTGAAGACGTTGAATCGAATGTTTATACCGGTTTTCGTCCGCCCATAGATGATTTTGGTTTGGGAGGATCTTTTGCATGGTGGTTGATATATGGTTTTGTGATGGGTTTTGCATACGGGAGAGTTATTGAAGGGAGACAAGCGCAGTACTGTGTTTTCTTAGTCGCTTGCTACGTGAACCTGGCTCTATTTGGAGGTTCTTTTTTCACTTACAATTCTATTCTTCTTACCTACGTGCTTGCCATTTTTTATTTGTATTGGTCCGGTCTCAAACAGCTGGAGCCATCGACTATTTCAAACCCATCCGACATGGCAAAGGAGTCGGCTATGTATCATTCCAAGTCTAATAGCTATAAATAGGGTTGATGATTAAGAAATGATACTTGCGAGTTTTTTTCGATGACATTGGGAGACGTATGAAAATTTGGTTGACTGAAATTGGCGAGTGTTATCCCTTCCAAGAAGGAGCAGCACCATTAAGAATGGGACAATTAGCCTCGGCATTGAATAAAAGGGGGCACGAAATTGTTTGGTGGGGATCGTGTTTTTATCACCATAAAAAGGAATTTTTATTCGATGAGTACACAGAAATTCAAATCAATCCCCATTATCAAATTCGTTTGCTTGAAGGTATCGGCTATAAGAAAAACGTCTCGCTTCGGCGTTATTGGCATCATAAAGTTGTTTCGAGAAATTTTGCAAAACGAGCTTCTAAAGAGGAAAACCATCCCGATATAATCATCTCTTCTTTACCCAATTATGAGTTGACCTATGAAAGCGTTCGCCTGGGTAGGGCCTGGAATATTCCTGTATTGTTAGATGTCATGGATTTATGGCCCGATGATATATTGAACCGCTTGCCCAGAGCATTGAGAGGACTGGCACGCTTGGCATTGAGTAAGGATTTTCTCATTACCAAACGCTCCATGAGAGGAGCCGATGGCATTGTTTCGGTTTCTAATGGTTTTTTAGATTGGGCACTGGCATACGCAAAGAGAAAAAAGGATGCACGCGATAATGTTTTTTATATTGGCTATTGTAAAAAACAGCTTTCACTTGAATACAAGCCCTTGCCTAAATTTGAGCAGTTAATTAATAAGCTGGAAGGCAAAACTGTTTTCACTTTTCTGGGTTCCTTTGGACAATCATATGATTTGGAGCTTGTTGTCGCGGCGGCAAAAAGAATGCTGGAGTTAGATAGGATGGATATTCACTTCGTATTGGCGGGTTTGGGTGAAAAGTACGATAAAATTTCCAAAGAAGTATTAAATAATTTAAGCTTAACAGGTTGGCTGAATGAAGATGAAATGACTTATTTGTTATCCGCATCGAATGTTGGCTTAGTCCCTTGTTTTCATATGGAAGGTGCTGTAACAACTAAGCCAATGCAGTATTTGGCCCATGGTTTGCCATTGCTTTCGTCACTTCGAGGTGAGATGGAAACGATTATAAGCGATTATGAAATAGGATTTTCTTATCCAGCGGGAGATATCCCCTCATTTTGTTCTGCCGTTCTGAAATTGGCTGATGATTCTTCGTTGCGGAAAAATTTTTCGGATAATGCTTTGAAAGTTTTTCATAAAAAATTTGATGCTGAATCGATTTACTCAGACTACATCGATCATATTGAGATGGTTGAAAAAATGGGCAAACGTTAGCAGATTATTACAATCCAATTCGGATTGGTATTTAAAATATATAAGGTAATTATAGTGACAGATCATTCAGCGTTGATTTCAATTTTAGATGAATTAAATAAAAAAGCCGATGCTGATTGGATCGAAAAGCTGGAAGATCGGAAGCGTGAGGAAATAGAACATCAAGATTTTGTTCGCGATCCAGATAGAGATGGTGAATATTCAAATGAGAAGTTTTATCGAACGACGCAATTGTCGGATGATTATCTGGCAAATTGGTGGAGCACACATGCACCAGGAAAAGCAATCCTGGATTACGGTTGCGGCAATGGCGAAAATACTGTTTTGGCGGCAAAGAAGAAAGCAGGGCTTGTTATTGGTATAGACCTGAGTCCGGTTTCTCTGGAAAATGCTAAAAGGTATGCAGAAAAAGAGGGTGTTGGCGACAGGTGCCGTTTTCTAGTGGCCGATTGTGAAAAAACAGGATTGCCGGATGAAAGTATCGACCTGATTTATTGTAGCGGTGTGCTACATCATATGGAACTCGATTCTACATTTCCTGAAATGAGAAGGATTCTAAAACCTGGAGGTATCGTGTTAGCCAAGGAGCCTCTGGCCTACAATCCTCTCATTCAACTTTATAGAAAATTGACACCGCATATACGAACCACTTGGGAGGTAGATCATATTTTCTCTTATGATGATTTGGAGTTGGCGGGGAATTTTTTTGATATTCAAGATGTTCGGCGATGGCATTTTTTTAGTATTGCCGGAGCCTTTTTTCCTTCAGGATTGAGGTTGTTTAATGCGATGGATCGGGTTTTGCTAAAGCTTCCTTTATTTAAACATTTGGCTTGGCAGATAACGTTTCAATTGGTCAAACGTTAATGGATTGGAAATAGGGCAAGTTGCTTTATGTTGAAGCGTGTGTTTGATGTGATTGCTTCGTTGTTGGGGTTGACTGCATTGCTGCCCTTTTTTGTCCTTGCTGGCATTGCAATCAAAATAGATAGTCCAGGGCCTGTTTTTTATAGAGGCATTAGAGCAGGTAGATACGGCATTCCTTTTAAAATTTTTAAATTCAGAACTATGGTTGTGGATGCTGAAAATCTGGGTGGTGGGACAACGGCGTTGGGTGATAAACGAATCACCCGAATGGGTGCCATTCTAAGAAAATTTAAGCTGGATGAATTCCCTCAATTGATAAATATTATTTTGGGAGATATGAGTTTAGTAGGGCCTCGTCCTGAGCTTTTGCAATACACTGATCTTTTTGAAGGGGAAGAGAAAAAAATTTTAAGCGTTCGCCCTGGTGTTACAGACTATAGTTCTATGGAATTTGTTGCTCTTGATGAAATGGTGGGACGCGTGGATGTGGATAGAATTTTTGAAGAAAAAATTTTAGCCAGAAAAAATGAATTGCGAATCAAGTATGTTAATGAACAAAACTTTCTTTTAGATTTGAAGCTTATTTTTTTAACGCTCTGGGGAATAGTTAAAAAAGTAAAACCTTCTAAAAAGACAGCGAATGATTGAAAAGATTAAACTCGGTGACGATGGTTTGAATATCTCACGCTTGGGCATGGGTTGTTGCCCTTTGGGAGGGCATGGTTGGGGCGATGTGGATGGACAGAAAATGGAAACGGCTATTTTGTACGCACTCGATCATGGCGTTAATTTATTGGATACGGCAGACGTGTATGGTTTGGGAGAATCGGAAAGGCGTTTAGGAAATATTTTGAGGGGGCAACGCGACAAAGCTGTTATCTCAACGAAATACGGTGTTCGACAAGATTCAGCAAAGAAAACTTATTACGACAATTCGCCTGATTGGGGGGATCAAGCCCTCGATGGATCATTAAAGCGTCTGCAAACGGATTACATTGATTTATATTTTTTGCATTATTGGGATGGTGTCACTCCTTTTGAAGAAATTTTCTCATGGTTGGAGCGGAAACGTGAGCAGGGGAAAATTCGCTATTGGGGCGTTTCAAATCTAGACAATAAAGAAATTGCGGAGTGCGAAAATTATTCGGGTATGGTTGCCTTCACTTATGAATACAGTTTGATCAATCGTGAGAATGAGACCACTATTTTTAAAAACAGCGAAAAAAATAAATGGAATTTTTTTGCTTGGGGAAGTCTTGGGCAGGGCATGCTTTCTGGAAAATATGACTCTAAAACTTGTTTTGATTTGAACGATAGAAGGAGTCGACCTGTTTATAAAAGTTTTCACGGCAAACGTTTCAAGGAATGTTTGGAGTTTGTCTCTCTGGCAAAAGAATGCCTTAAAAATTATCCTGGTAGAACGCTGTCACAATTGGCTTTGAGATGGATTCTGGATTTTGCCCCTATGAGCGTTGTCTTGACAGGTGTTAAATCCTTGGAACAGGCGAAGGAGAATTTAGGCTCATTAGGTTGGAGATTAGACAAAGAGGATATTGAGTTTCTGGACAAGGCTTATAGCGCTTGCTTTGTGAGTGAATAGGAAATTTTTTTATTGAATAATTATTCTTGGCGCAACAGTTATGGCTAAACGGGATGGAGACATAGGATGGTAAAGGCATCGGAACTAGGGATTCTTGCAGATCCTTCTAAGTTTACAGAACCATTGGAACTTGGAGGCAGACCTAAGGATGTCTTGATTTCCCTATTGGAGATGATGCTGGTCATTCGGAAGGTTGAAGAATGCATAGCGGATTTGATCCTTGAAAAAAAAGTAAATTGTCCCTGTCATCTTGCCATTGGGCAAGAGGCGGTTGCTGTAGGTGTCTCCGATAATTTGACTGCTGAAGACAAAATATTCGGAGGACATCGTTCGCATTCCCATTTTCTGGCATTGGGTGGAAGTGTTTCCGGTTTGTTGGCAGAAGTATTAGGCCGATCCACAGGTTGTTCTGGAGGGATGGGAGGATCGATGCACCTTTTTCAACCTGAAAAGGGTTTCGTTGGATCAGCACCTATCGTTGGAGGGACTGTTCCTGTCGCGGTTGGGGCCGGGCTTGCCTGTCAAAAGGATGGTAAAGGAAATATTGCTGTTTGTTACTTTGGCGATGGAACGGTTGAAGAAGGGATGGTTCAGGAATCCTTCAACTTTGCCTCGCGTTTCAAACTACCGGTATTATTTGTATGTGAAAATAATTTTTATTCAAGTCACCTGGATATTCATTTACGACAACCTAGCGATAGAATTTCTCGCTTTGCTGAAGCAAATCATATTTCATCACAAATTGTTGATGGCAACGATGTGGTGAAGACTGCCCTGGCAACAAGAGAATTGGTCGAGTCGATTCGAGGTGGAAATGGACCAGGTTTTCTGGAAGCGGTGACTTATCGTTGGCGGGGTCATGTGGGGCCGGATGAGAATATCGACGTGGGATTGAGGAGAAAAAAAGAAGACCTTTTGGCTTGGAAAAAACGTGACCCGATTCGACGTTTGAAAGACGGTATGCTACAGGCCAATATGATCACTAATAGTGATTACTGTTCCGTTGAAGATAGTGTCGAACAGAAAATCAATGATTCGTTGGAAGAAAGTTTAGCCGCTCCTTTTCCAGAGGAGTCTTTTCTATTGTCTGCAGTTTACAAAAGCGAAAAGGATCTATCGTAATGAAAATGTCCTACGCTCAGGCAATAAGATCTGGGTTTCAATATCTTCTGCAAAAGTATCCAAATGTTTTTGTTATGGGGCAGGGTTTATGGAGTCCTTGGTACGTTGGAAACTCGATGAATGATTTGGAAGTTGAATTTGGAAAAGATCGGGTGATGGATACTCCCGTGTCAGAAGCGGCTTGCACAGGTGCTGGAGTGGGTGCGTCGTTGTGTGGGTATCGTCCTATTGTGGTTCATCCTCGGATGGATTTCATGGTCTTGGCAATGGATCAAATTGTGAACCAAGCTGCTAAATGGTCGCACATGCTGGGTGGAGAGTCCCATCCTGCGGTGACGGTTCGTGGAGTGATCAATCGAGGGGGAGAGCAGGGGGCGCAACATTCGCAGGCTTTGCACGCTTGGTTTGCACATATCCCGGGCTTGCGAGTTGTTATGCCCGCCACAGTGAAAGATGCTCGCGATCTTTTGATCTCCGCAACACTCTGTGACGACCCTGTTGTGTATATAGATGACCGCTGGCTTTACGAACTGGAAGACGATTTACCTGAAATTGAAGAAAAAAAGCTTTCCAATCAAGTTCCAGAGATACTTCGATCTGGAAAAGATGTGACACTTGCTGGAGCTGGGCACTCCGTTCAATTATGCCTGGAAGCCTCACAGGATTTGTCTGAAGCAGGAGTCGAATGCGAAGTGGTTGATTTACGTATTCTGAATCCTCTCAATGTTTCACCTGTCGTAACTTCGGCTAATAAAACGGGCTCGCTATGTGTTGTAGATGGTGGATGGGAAACATGTGGCATGGCTGGAGAGGTGATCGCGTCGGTTGCGGAACAGATGGAGCCAGGTTCAAGGAATATCCGGTTCAAGCGCATTACTTTGGCAAATGCACCCGCTCCTTCCAGTAAGGTCTTGGAGGATATTTATTACCCGACTCGGGAAAAGATTGTTGATGCTATACGCAACTGGAAAAATTAAAAAACTCGATCAGGGTTTTTATTCAAAAATTCCCTTTCTAATCATTGAAAGTTTGAAAAAGAGATGTGGCTAAAAAAGAAGGACGGTAAATGGCATGTGTTTAAAATTTTAGGAATGGGCTTTATCCTTTTTATCGCAGTGTTTTTTTTGTATCAAGATGGAATTTTAAGAGCTATAGGAAACAATTTGGTCAAACAGGATTTTCTCCAACCAGCTGATGCAATCGTTGTGCTGGCGGGATCTTTTTCTGGAAATCGGATGCGGGAGGCTGTAGACCTAATGCAAAAGGGCTATGGACGCTTCATCTTATTTAGCGGTGTCCAAGTTTACCCCGGTGTCTACACACATAGCTTTATGAAAAAATATGCTATTCAACTGGGAATTCCTGAAAAGAAAATACTAACTCAAGTACTAACTAAAGAGAGAAGTACGCTAGGAGAAGCGATAGAAAATATAAAAGGATTGCATACACATGGGCTTAAATCTATGATTTTGGTTACTTCGGCATATCATACAAAGCGATCTCATGCTGTTTATCAAAGGTTGATTGACTCTGGAGGGAAAGATATCCAGCTCATGGTGCATCCTGCTGTTGACCCCGATATTCCCATTGAAGCTTGGTGGAAAACGCGTTTGGGTGTGAAACAAATTTTTCTGGAATATTTCAAGCTCATCTTTTATAGCGGCTATGAATTGAACACCGTTTAATGCTTTTCAAATTTTTGGAATTTATAAAATGCAGGAAACATGACCTTTGCCTTTAACGTTTTACCTCGTTTCATTTTAGTATTGCTCATATTTATCGTTCCTTTAAGTTTTGGAGCGATTCATGTGTGGGCATATTCTTTATTTGAATTTGGAGCGATGTTGGTTGGGGCTTTAGGGTTAGCTGGGATTTTCTGGAATCGGTCAGGTGTTCAATGGGTCTCTAATCCCGCATATTTTTGGATGCTACTTTTTGGAGCTTTCATTGCTTTTCAACTGATTCCACTTCCCAGTGGTGTACTGCAAATTCTTTCCCCCAAAACATGGGATATATATAGCACCGCCATTGCTGAATATGGTGGTGGCGAACCAGCACGAAACTTCCCCATTTCGTTGAATCCTCATAAGACACGCATCGAGTTGTTGAAGGTGATTGCGTACTTTGGGGTCTTTTTCTATATTGTTAATCATATCCGGAGTCGTGCGCATATAAATCTTATTTTATATTCCATTATTGTCGTGGGTTTGATGGAAGCCGTTTATGGGATGTACGCAATGTTCACAACTCCGCCGCGTGTTTTATGGTTGGAATACCCTATGGTTGCGACTCGATTATCGGGTACTTACCTCGACCCCAATCACATGGCAGGCTTTTTGGAAATGGCCTTGATGGTAGCGCTAGGTTATTCGTTTTCCTTTGGAAGAAGTCGCACAAGGAAAAAACGAGGTACGAGTCAACCTTGGTATAAAGATTTACCGGGGTTTATGATGCGTGCTGAAAAATACAATAAAATGTCGCTGGTATTTTATTCTTTGGGGATTCTTTTCATCGGCCTATTTTTGACAGCATCGCGCGGAGGAATGTTGGGGTTTTTGGTAGGGCTTGGTGTATTTCTGGCATTTTCTGCTCAGCGTCTTAAATTAGGTGGATTGCTTTTTTCGCTAGCTTTTATTGTGGCTATTTTGCTCATGTACAGTGCGGGAATAGGCAAAGACAAGATTGACTGGGTCACCCACCGATACGAGATATTACTTGAAACCGGGCTTTCCGATAAAGCCGTTAGAAAGAATGTTTATTTAACTTCTATACCAATTGTAGACGAATTTCCATTGGTGGGAACAGGGCTGGGGACATTCTCAGATATCTACCCCAAATATCAACCCCAGTTCATTGATCAGTTTTTGGAGCACACTCATAATGATTGGTTGGAATTAGCGATTGAAACAGGTTTCATTGGATTATTGATATTTGTCTGTGGGATGGTGGCCTATTTTTTCCATTTTGTGCGCTTATGGCTCAAAAGGGATGACTCATTTCCAATCGGTATTGGTTTAGGGGTCATGGGAGCGACAGCTGCTATGAGCTTTCATAATCTGGTTGATTTTAATTTTCATATTCCAGCAAATGCATTTATGTACTCTGTTATTCTGGGGATCGGTTATTCGGCTTTGAACAATGAATGGACTGAAGAAGGGGAAACCGTGTTGTCTGAAATCAACACTCTATGGGTCCCAAAAATTATTTGCATCCCTTTAGCATTTGCATCTTTGATGGCAGGTTTTTTTTATTACCAAGCGATCGAAAAAAGACTTGTTGCTGAGTTCTATTGCCCAACACAAAAGAATAAAACCCTGATTTTTGACACAAGTCGAAGTCCAGAAAAAATAATAGAAGCTCTAAAAATTGAGCCCCTGAATTCTGATTGTATGGTTGAGTTGACTTCTATCTACGAAATAACAACATCAGGAGAGATGGTTCAAACACGCTATGTGAAAAACAGTCCGCAATTGATAAAAAAAGCCATCACTTTGAACCCTGCGCAAGGGCGATATTACTTTTTACTTGGGACGGAGTATTTATTCAAGAGCCTGAAAGAACCAGAGCGGAAAGAAGAATTATTGGGACTGTCAATGCAGGCGTATGAATCCGCTCTGAATTATCAACCGGGCCTTAGCAGTAAAATTATTGAAAAATTAGCTCATTGGTTAGAGTTCACTCGTAAAAATTACGATGAATTTTCTGTTACAAAAAAATCTGTGACTCGATTATTGCTGAAAATATACAAATTAAATACAGCGAGGGAAAAGGAAATTAGCGAGGCTATGAAGAATTACTTTTCTCCCCAGGAATTAACAGATAAAGTATTTTCCGGAGCTAAAGGACCTACGGGAAAACCGCTTGTAAAAATTCGAGAAAAAATCTAGCTCTCGTAAAATGATTCGGAAATTTTCGGTTTAAACTTTTTTTTAAAATATCTCTTCGGGTGGATCAAGGTGACCCTCATGAAATCTAAAATTATTTTATTTGTTCTCATTTTATTTTTACTCCCCATTTCTATTGCTGGCGCTAAAGACACCAATGGGAAAATAACGAGTGGAAAAAATGTAATGAGTCCATTGATGTCAAAATCGAATATATCAACTCCAGTTGTGGGAGCAGAATTCCAGTTGGGTCCTGAAGATATAGTTGAAATTGCCGTCTGGGAAAATCCAGAGCTTAGAACGGTTATGCCAGTTCGGCCTGATGGAAATATTTCTTTTCCTTTGATTGGTGACGTGAAGGCTGGAGGAAAAACTTTGGATCAGCTCAGACAAATTATTACTTTTAAGCTGAAAAAGTATATCAAGGCGGCTAATGTTGCCATTGTTGTGAGGGAGGTCAACAGCATCAAAGTCTACGTCGCCGGAGAAGTTAAAGTGCCAGGTGTATTGAAATTGAATCGCCCCCTCACTCTTTTGCATATTTTTTCTATGGTCGAAGGGTTTAAAGATACCGCAGATTTAAGAAATTCTTACCTGTTGCGGGATGGGAAAAAAATAAAAATCGATATGCATGCTTTGGTTAGAAGGGATGATTTTTCGCAAAATATTTTATTAAAGGCGAATGACTTTATATTCATTCATGATAATTTCAGCAGTCGCATTGATATCATGGGGGAGGTGGGAGCACCGCAAGTGCTTACTTATAAAGACAATATGACAATTCTGGATGCCGTCTTATTGGCCGATGGATTGACTGACATAGCCAAACCAGAAGAAACACATATCTACAGAAAAATGTATCGGGAGAATGGCGAATCTTACACAAAAAGGATTCGAGTAGACTTGGAGAAAGTTATCGTGAAGGGTGATTTAACAAGAAATATTTTACTGCAACCCGGGGATATTATCCACGTCCCTCGCAGTTTTTTCTAATTGGTTTTCTTATCGGCAGTCTGAGCAGATACCAAAAAGATGCAGTTTGTGGGATGTGATGGTGAAGCCGTTGCGTGCGGCGACTTCTTCCTGAAACTTCTCAATAAGAGGATGGGTGAATTCCAGGATTTTACCGCATTCAGTGCAGATCATATGGTCATGATGGCTGTGCATGAATTGATGTTCGTAGCGCTTTTGGCCGTCACCAAAATCCAGCTCATGTGCCAGTTGACTTTGAGTGAACAATGCCAGAGTTCTGTAAACTGTCGCTAATCCAATTTTGGGTTCCTTCTCCGATACCAGCTTGTACAGTTCCTCGGCACTGACATGATTTTCGCACTCGAGAAAAACATTCAGTACCGCTCGTCTTTGCTTGGTGATTTTCAAATTGTTTTGCGTGATATAGTCCTGCAAAACTTCCATTTCTTTACTATCCATGAGTCGTCTCGGAAACGGTTTGTGGATTTAAGCGCTGCACCAAAATTCCCAGATATTCTTTTGAAGTATCGATCTCTTCCTGACTGCCATCTTCCATTAATTTAAGAACGTACTTCTCATCCCTTATTTCATTATCACCCAAAATAAGAGCAAAGCGTGCCTTTGACTTGTCAGCTTTACGCATTTGGCTTTTCATACTTGCGCCTTCAGAATCACGCTCGACAAAAATCCCTTTACGGCGCAGTTCGTTAGCCAATTTAAAACCTAGTGTCTGAGCTGCTTCTCCCAAACATACCAAGTATAAGTCGGGATGTTGCGCGATTGATTCCATTTGATCAAAAGGAACCAGTGAAATCAAGCGTTCCAAACCCAAAGCAAACCCAAAGCAAGGAGTTGCAGGTCCTTCAAATTTTTCTACAAGATAATCATAGCGTCCGCCACCACAAATTGCATCTTGTGCACCGAGAGAGCCAGACTTCACTTCAAATGCAGTACGCCCATAATAATCCAAGCCACGAACCAGTATAGGATTTAATTTCCAGGGGACTTGAACGTCTGTCAGCAGACTTTGAACTTGCTTGAAATTATCAGAGCAGACATCACATAAATGTTCCGCTGTTTTCGGCAAATCTTTAGCAATTTCCGAACAAGTTTTATTTTTGCAGTCCAGTACCCGAAGAGGATTGCGCTCGTAGCGGTTATTGCAATTTTCACATAGATTTTCGAGCTGGCCTTTGATAGCAGTTTTTAGAATTTCTCTGTGCTGAGGACGGCATTCAGGGCAACCGAGGCTGTTGATCTCAAGACAATGGTCTTTCAATCCCAAAGCTGAGAAGAAATCCATCAGCATGATCATGACTTCCGCATCGACCGAAGGGCTGGGCGATCCCATAGCTTCCACACCGATTTGATAAAACTGCCGAAATCGTCCGGCCTGTGGCCTTTCATAACGAAACATGGGGCCGATATAAAAAACTTTTACCAAGGAAGGGGGATTGTATAACTTGTGCTCGACATAACTGCGAACAACACCAGCGGTTCCCTCTGGACGTAAGGTGATCTGTTCACCACTCTTGTCTTCAAAGGTATACATTTCCTTTTGGACAATGTCTGTTGTATCCCCAATTCCCCTTTGGAATAGATTGGTGCTCTCGAAAATTGGAATTCTTATCTCTTTAAATCCATAGAGAGAGAAAATTTTATGCGCTTTATTTTCGACCCAATGCCATTTATCAATTTCCTGAGGCAAGATGTCTTTAACGCCACGACTGCTTTTTATTTTCATCGGAATAGAGACCTGTTATTCGGAAAGAAATTTGTTGGAAATCTCAATATCCTTCTTGCTACCAATAAAAAGAGGGGTGCATTCGTGAATATCTTTGGGCTGAGAGTCCAGGATACGTTTTTGCCCATCGGTTGCGTCTCCCCCAGCTTGATCGATTATAAAAGCCATTGGAGCCGCTTCGTAAGAGAAACGAAGCTTACCTTGTGGACTTTTATCGTCAGCAGGGTACATAAAGATTCCACCCTTCAAAAGAGTCCTGTGGAAATCAGAAACAAGGGTGCCGACATAACGTAGTCTATAGTTCTGTGGGGAATCGGGCTCCACACCCTTCAACCAGGAAACGAGACGTTTTTGTTTGTCGCTCCAGATCGAAGTATTGCCTTCATTGATACTGTAAATCGCTCCCTGTTCGGGAATTCTTATGTCTGGGTGAGATAGAAAAAACTCTCCCAGGGAAGGATCGAGAGTGAAACCATGAACGCCTTCCCCTGAGGTGTATAGAAAAAGCGTACTGGGTCCATAAATCACATATCCTGCCGCAACCTGTTGATTGGCAGGTTGGTGTAGATCTTCGTGGGTGACTTCCGAGCCTTTACTGACTTTGCGGTAAATTGAAAAAATGGTTCCGATGCTAACATTCACATCAATATTGGAGGAGCCATCCAAAGGGTCCATCATGAAAATGTATTTTCCCGAGCCTTCTGACGGGGGAATAATCATAGGATCTTCCAACTCTTCAGATGCAATAGCACAAACTGTTCCCGACTGGCCCAGAATATTAACGAAAGTTCGATTGGCAAAATCATCCAGCTTTTGAACCGTTTCGCCATGGACATTGGTTTCGCCGGTGATGCCAAAAATATCTTCACCAATTCCCGCTCGGTTGACCTCATTGGAAATGATTTTTGAGGCGACCATGATTTCAGTCATCAATTCAGTGAATTCACCCGTAGCCAAAGGGGTTTTGCGTTCCTGCTTACGGATATGTTGTACGAGAGTGGTTTTTTCCATGGATTATCTTTTTGCCTAATGGGTTAATACAATGAGCCTGCAGGCGATTTGTTTTGTAATTAAATAAAAATCACCATCTTAAAAAAGATATGTGATCATTGAACTATCAATTTTGGGAAATTTTGAAAAGAGTTTTCAAAATCAGGCCGATTCTAACCTATTTCCAATTCAGGGGCAAATGAATTGGCTTTCCATTGGATCAAAAGTATAAACTTTTCTAGTTCTGTTATTTATAAAATGGAATGCTAGTTTTCAATGTGGAAAAATTAGACAGACTGTATAGTCAAAGCAATATTTAACCTTTTCCCTGAATATTATTTATTAAAAATCTGTGAAAGAACAATTCTTAAAAATTTTACTGGAGATTAAATTGGTCTCTTGTTTTCTTCTTTTAATTTGCACGGGAGTGGCAAAAGGGGAGGGGATGCTACTACTGGCTCCTATAGGGCTTTCCATCTGGCTTTTGACAGGGGAATCGCTTGGTGAAGCGGGACGTCAATTGCGGCGTTTTACATGGTTCTTTTTCGTGATGATGGTGGTTCCTCTGATTTTTTACCCAGGTGTACCTATCGTAATTTTTGAGAATGCTGTATTGCCTATCAGCTACGAGGGGGTGAATGCGTCCTTATTGGCAGGGACGAAGCTGGCTACAATGTTTTTGATCTCACTTTCCTTTATGAAAACGACCCCTGCAGAAGAAATCCACGCGACTTTGGGGCACTGGATTGTTGCTTTCAAACTTAAGGGAAGTATTTTGGAGGAGGGGACGAAGGTTTTTATTCTCGCCTGGGAAATATTCCCGCAACTTTTAACCGAGTTGCAAAGAGAATTTAACGAGCGAAAAGACGTAATCAACAATTCCCTTCAAAATCCATTCAAGAGAGCTATCAATATAGGATTTCAGATCATTCCAGTGCTTGTTCATATTTTGAAAAATCCTCCCCTTGCGCCCAAGAAAAGAGATAACATTTAACACCAAATCTGAGATTTTCAGGGGCGAATACTTGGATTCGCCCCAAATTGAGATACCGTCGATTTGTTGGCTGAACTACCGACGATTTGCCGAGTGAAGCCCACATTCTTTATGCTCAGGATTTTCCCACCACCATCTTCCGGCCCGAATATCCTCACCTTCCGCTACAGAACGTGTGCAAGGAGAACATCCAATGCTTGGAAAATTTTGTGAATGCAGAGCGTTGACGGGGACCTTATTGGCTTTGATGTAGTCTGTTACCTGTTCAAAGCTCCAGTCTGCGAGTGGATTGATCTTGAGCATCTGTGGACGATCTCGATCTTCAGCTACTTTGGGAACGTCAGTACGCGTTACATTTTGATCGCGCCTGAGACCCGTGATCCATGCGGATAGCTCGCCCAAGGCACGGTTCAAAGGTTTGACTTTGCGAACAAAGCAACATTCCTTACGATTATCGATGCTGTCACGGAAAGAGAAGAGACCTTTTTCCCGGACCAGCGATTCCGTTTCCGCTTGCTCAGGAAAGTAGATTTTGAGCTGAATGCCATATTTGTTCCTGGCTCGCTCCATGATCTCATAAGTTTCCTCATGCAGTCTGCCCGTATCCAGGGTGAATATGGTGAGTTCGCCGTCGAGACGGCTAATCATATCTATCAAAACCATGTCCTCCATGCCAAAACTGGAAGCCAGGCCTGCTTTTTTCCCATAGGTGTTGATAGCCCACTGCAAAACCTCCTGAGCTGATTTACCCTCATAACTATCTGAATCCAAAGACATAAAAATCTCTCCTGATAACTTAACAATCCTTGTGGAAATGCCGAAAAGGTTTTCTCTTGACATTAAACAAAGGGAAATCAATAATTCGCCATCTAGCCTGCAAAACTTGCCAAAGGCGCGAGTAAAAGGGTTTTTACAAGGGAAGTTGGTACTTTCGTCTATAGAATATGCGAAATCCTCTTCAAATAAACGTCCTATATTACATCATACGGCGACTTCCTCACTTTGTAAATTGAACACAATGCCTAGACTTTTAAAAAATGTGAAGAGTTCTCTTCAAATTTCAGTAGCATTGATAGTTCTGGCCCTGTTTCCTATTTTATCCTATGCCAGCGGATTGAGTATTTTAAAAACAGCAGAAAAAGAATTGATCGCATTGACAGATAAGGCCCGTCCACTTGTTGTTAGCTTATCTCCCTACGTGCCACCATCCCCATCTGTTCGCTTGCAGGAGCAAGAAGGGGGAAGGGCGGCCAATGCGGGGTCTGGCGTTATTCTTGACGGCAAAAAAGGACTGATTGTCACCAACAGTCACGTCGTTAGAAGTTCACAGAAAATTCAAGTCACCCTATTTGGCGGTGAAGAAGTAGTCGGGGAAGTACTGGGGGCTGATGAAGACACAGATTTGGCCATTGTGAAGATTCCCGTAAACAGGCCCCTCCCGTCACTAACGTTTGGAGATTCCTCAAAATTGAAAGTTGGTCAGTTCGTAATTGCAGTGGGTAACCCCTACGGATTGAACGACACAACCACCTTTGGAATTGTGAGTGGCTTGAATCGAGAAAACATCAATTTGTCGCGTTATGAAGATTTCATCCAAACGGATGCTTCCATCAATCCCGGCAACAGCGGTGGACCTCTTATCGACCTCGATGGAAACGTCATCGGCATCAATTCAGCAATCATCAATTATGCACAAAGCATTGGATTTGCCATTCCTTCAGACATTGTACAGAAAGTCATTACACATTTGATGGACTTTGGAGAAGTCCAACGCGGTTGGCTTGGAGTAGGAATTGATTCCCTTTCAATAGCCGATGCCCAAAGACTGGGCATTAAAAGTCAAGTAGGTATCCTTGTGCATACCGTCTATAAAGGAGAGCCTGCAGACCGAGCTGGAATTAAAGTGGGAGACGTTATTTTTAGAATCGGGGGTGCATTGGTCGAATCCCCAAACAAAATGATAAAAATGATAGGGTCCATCACTCCAGGGCAAACAGTGCGGATAGACATACTGAGAGATGGAAAAGAACAATCCATATCCGTTGCCCTTGGAGAATTGAAAAAGCCTGGAGAAAAGACAAAGGACCCTCTGCTATCCTGGGGAATAGAAGTGGATGACTTGGGTGGGATTCCAGGAAAAGACTATTATTTCAAAGGTTTAAAGGGCGTTGTCGTGACCCGTTTATTGAGCGAAAGTATTGCCGCAGAAAAAGGCATGAAAGAAGGCGATTTGATCTCTGCTTTAAATGGGCAAAAAATTTCTGGCAAATGGGAATTTGAAAAAATATTAAACGCGATTTCAGTGGGCAGTCCAGTCTTTTTGCTACTTCAGAGAGATGAGGAAAAAGTCCATTTGACTCTTGTACGATAAAATTAATAGTGGTAAAGTTGCCGACTATTTTAGGTATTAGTATTTAGATGTAAACCTTCTTCGGGAGAGAAGGTTATTAGTAGGCATGAAGAAAAGAAGTTTATTAACATCCGTTTGAAAAAGCGGAACTTAAAAGGGAGGGTAACACATGGTTGATCGTCTCAGTAGGTGCCAGAAGTTATGGTACGGACTGGTCATTCTGATGTTCCTGCTGGTTGTTTCGGCTCCTGCATTAGCTGGTATCGTTGCCAATCATGGCCACGGTTCGCATGCAAGCGACCAAAAGCAAAACGGCGTGGAGCGACCGGCATGGTTGAACAAACTGGAAAATCAGGTGGACTACGAAGAGGTTATGAGTGGCCTCGACGGGAATCAGGAACAGCTCAACAAGACTTGGATGAAGCTCATGGGCCAACTCCAGGACAAGATCAAAGAACATGCCGATCCAGCTTCATCGGGCGGTGGTTTTCATGATTCTTGGGCGGCTCATCAATTGGGCCAAAGCTTTTTGTTGGGACCTTCTGAAGCTTCCGCAAAAGTTTACAAGGGTGCACATTGCCCGAGCGGTGCTCCAGTAAAAAGCTATGAGATTTCTGCAATCAATGTAGAGATCACATTGAATCAATGGGGAGACTATTATCCTGGGTATATGTTTGTTTTGGCAAACAACGAGGATAAGGTTCGCGAAGAAGAAGAAGCCAATCGCAAAGCGCGTGAAGACCCAACAGAGATGGATCCTGGTGCGGTTTCCAATGGTTTGCAAGGCGATGCAATTCAACCTTTGGCCATTCGTGGTAACCAAGGCGATTGTGTTCGATTCAAGATTACAAACAACGTTGAGGATGAAGATATTGGATTCCAAGTCAACGGTTCAGCAATGATCATCAGCTCCTCGGGTCAACCGGCAACAGCCGCTACCCCAGGTGCGATCATTCCTGCGGGTGGTACTCAGGAATTCGAATGGTACATTCCAATCGATGAGCAAGAAGGTGCTCATATGATTCAGAGTCATGCCGGTCGAGATCCTTCTTCCCTCGGCTTGATTGGTGCTTTCATGGTAGAGCCTGCAGGTTCTACTTATCTAAGCCCCTTTGATGGCAAAGCAATGTGGAGTGGTTGGGAAGCGATCATCGCCAATGATGAGAAAAAGGACTTTCGTGAGTTCGTCCTGTTTTATCATGAAGTTGGTGACGAGTCGTTTCGTCCTTTGAATCGCCATGGGGAAATGATTCCTCAACGTGATCCAATGACTGATGCTTACAGGCCTTCTGCC
>JAJDBG010000056.1 GCA_029261475.1 Nitrospinaceae bacterium | reverse complement strand
CAAAAGTTCAATAACACTTACGGTCAAACATTCACGATTCCCAAAGGGGAAATCCCCGATGCTGTGGCTGTCATCCCGGGAACGGATGGTCAAAAAATGAGCAAGAGCTATGGCAATACCGTTGATATTTTTACGACTGACAAGAAGTTAAAAAAACAAGTGAACAGCATTGTAACGGCACCAATTTCGGTAGGCGATCCTATCGACCCGGCCAGTTGTAATATTTTTCAAATGTTTAAAATATTCTCTTCCTCTGAAGAAATTGCTGAGATGGAAACGAAATACAGGGAAGGGGCCATCGGTTTTGGGGATGCCAAGAAAATTTTACTGGATAAAATTCATGATAAATTTGATCCGGCGCGCAAGGTGTATTTCAATTTGATGGAAGACGAAAGAGAAATCGACAGGGTTTTAGCTGTGGGCAAGAAACGCGCCGAGACGGTCATTCGTCAGACCTTGCAGGTCGTCCGTAAAAAAGTCGGATTGTGATTAGGGCGCATCATTGATCGGGGATTCAGACAGGCTCTTTTTTTAGTGTTTTAAAGCAAATAAAAATTTATGAATGGGCCTTATGTTGACGTAAATAATGGTAAGAACTATTTTTTACGGAGACGGGTCATGGAAAACTTTAATATCGCGGTTTTGATCACCCCCGACATTTTCGAACATTCAGTCATTAGGTTGTTAGGGAGTGAGTTGGAAGTGGATTCAGGCAAGGAAGACGATCCCGAAAAAGCTGATGATATTCCTGAGATTGAAGGTGCGAAAGTATGAAGCGGTATGATATTTACTGTTTCTGCCGTGAGGGAGTTAAGGAAGGGCTTACAGTCGAGAGTTGCTGGGCAGGGCTAGGGTGAAATATTTTTTACGTTCCCCGTAGAGGATGCCCCGTTGCACTAATTCTTCTAGTGCTCTATCGACAGCACCTGGGGCGATGCCTTGAGTTTCGGCCTGGTTTTGGATCGCGCTCAGGGTTTGTGGTTTCTCGTTGCAGTAGTCGATGATCATTCCTTCGGAACCTTCAAAGCGAATTTTTTGTGGATGGTTTTCATCTCTTCCATCGTACACGGTGACAAAGTCTTTGGATTTTGAATAGAAAAGAAAGGGTGTGTTGTCGGACTGTTGTCGTTGTTTCCAGTAATCGACAAATTGCCGCAAACGATCTTCCCATATAGGGTCGATTTTTCGCTCAGGTGTTTCAAATTCAAAATCGTATGCGATTTTATTTAAATCCAGCACATCAGGATCGTACACATAAGTGTAGGCGATACCAGGCCCGGTGATTTTAATACCGTATTTATCGGGTCGAGTGAAGTAGGGGCTGAAGCGCTCCAGCCAAATATTCCCGACAGAAATCGGCGGTTGGAAATGGATGAGGGGTTGGATGATTTCCAATTGCTTGCGAAAATCCTCGTCGGTCTCCTCTGGAAACCCCGTCAATATGCTCCAAGTCACTTCTATCCCGTAGTACATCGACCACTTGAGACAAACCATGTTCTGGATGGGCCGCACGCCTTTGTCCATCTCCTGCAACTGATTCGGGCTGAAGCTCTCGATGCCGGGCTGAATGACGTTGACGCCGCCATGCGCGATTTGACGAATTTGCTTTTTGCTCAGATTGCTTTTGATTTCGAGAAAGAACTCCCAATCGTAATTTTCTTCAGCAAAGTGACCAAATACATTTTCGATGTACTGGTTTTCGAGGATGTTATCGACCAGACGGAAGCGATAAGTGTCGTGTTTTGCTGAAAGCTCGGCGATGTCTTCGCGGACGCGCTCTGCTGAGCGAGCACGAAATTTCATCGTGGAAGCGTTCAAGCCACAAAAGGTGCAATGATGTTTTTCACCCCACCAGCACCCGCGCGAAGTTTCATAAAGAACGATGGGATTGTCCAGTAAGTGCGACTGTGGGTCGATGGAGCGGATCTCGTCGAAAAAATCATCGTAATCGGGGATCGAGTAGGTGTCGAAATCCTTGAACATCTGAAAATTTTCCTCAAAAACGACTTTGCCGTCCACTCGATGGATGACTCCTTTGGGGATAGGGTCGTTGTTTTCAAGCGAACGAATGAGGGAGGGAAGGGCATGCTCGGCTTCGCCAGGTACAACGTAATCGATCCAGTCAAAGGCGCGAAAATATTCCATCCCCATCTCTGATTCGAAATTAGAGCCGCCAAAAAATATTTTTACTTCTGGAAACCGTTCTTTGATCAATTTGGCAAGAGTAATGCTAGCGATGTTCTGATTGAAGGTCGAACTGAAGCCTACGGCCGAGTAACGACCCCAGTCTTGGCTTTCCAATGCCCAATTCAGGTAGTCGGGAACCTGCCGGGTTTTTAGATCGAGCAGATAGTCGAGAGGTTTTCCAATCGAATGGCAGACATCCTGAATATGGGAATCAAAATGGTGTATGTAATTTTGATTGCCTTCTGCCCCGCCGAAAAGAATTTCTGAAAAAAGCCATTCCCCTATTAAAAAGCGTTTTTCGCATAGGCTATTGTATTCCTCCATCCCGATTTGAAATGCGAAATGGAGGTTCAGGTAATGGCTTTTGGCTGTCCAGCCATGGCTTTTTAATAAGGTAGACAGGGTTCCCAACTGGATGGAGGGATAAATATGGAACCCAAAGGGCATGTTGACTAAAGCAATATTGAAAGCCATGGCAGATTCAGGCAGTGCCTGTTCAGGTAATGCCTGTTGGAATAAAGCTTTTCAAGAGAGGGATTGTTGAAAAATGCTAAAAGACGATCCCCTTTTTCCCGGCATTGGAGACAATAATCTGCCAGTGTTCTCGAAAAGCAAAAAGTTATTGTATTAAATGAAGAAGGAAATTTGCGATTGCGCGCGATTCGCAAAGAATCTACTCATTAGAGGAAGAGCTTACAAACCCCGGTGATTCTCCGGGTGAGTGCTTAGACCGTTGGCCAGCCATTTTCAGTCCAGGCTTCCATTCCGCCTTTGCCAACACAGACAATATTGTCCAGACCCAAGTCTTCTAAAGTCTGCGACGCTAATTTGGCACGACCTCCCATTTTGCAATGAACGTAGACGGTGTCGTATTGTTTCAAGTCTTCGGCGATATCGGCGACTTCTTCGTGAGGGGTATTCTCTGCAGAATCAATGTGGCCGCTATTGTATTCAGCTGAAGAGCGAACGTCTAATACCAGTACATTGTCTTTTTTATCTTCCAGGATATCGTGCAGTTCTGAAATTGATATGATTTCCATAAATTCCTCTTTAGTAAAACCAGTTTGTTAGATCTTGTATGCTGTTCAATTCAGCAGGTTGAATGTTTACATTCTAGTTTAATTATTTTTGGAAATGAATAAATTTCGCAAATATTTTTTTGACGGTCTGTGTAGGCAATCAGTTAGTTTGAGAAAACAAAGGTTTAGGGGAGGTGGGATTTTATAAACGCTTTATTCTATATTTATAAAGGGTTTACAAGGAGTGGAAGAACAAATCATTTTTCCCTTTTTCAAAAGAAGTGCAAAAGGAAAACGCCAATTTCCCGGCAAGAGTTGCCGTTGTAAGGGTTTTTGAACGGTGTTCAATCGTCTTTCAAACGTTTGTCATGAGATAACATAAGCCTGAAAAGTCGCGCCAGATAAGGGTTCTAGCGAGCCGTCGTTTTTTTGACTCGCTATTTCAGCGCAATCAAACATAGGGGCGACTTAGCGGCGATGTATGTACACAGTGCCCCTACCCTTTAAGATCAATGATTTATGTGAAGTCACGAATGCTTCCACCAAATCATTGTTTTGACGTATATGAAGGCGAGGATGCCCAGATCAAACAAAGCGTGGTCTGAGAGTTGGATAGGATCATAGCCCAAATATGCGATCATCAGCCATATCGCGCCAATGAATATAAGGAATGAAGCTCCGATAAGTTGAAGCTTCAAATCTTTTCCCGTTCCCTGTGTGGTCACCTTGCTTCCATCATGGCCATTGCCGGGAAATGCAACCTGTTGTGATGAACCGATGGGTGCCCCGCAGTATGGGCAGGTGATAGCCCGCCGGCTCACCTTATGGCCGCAATCAGGGCAGGGCATCAACTTGCTCGATGATTTCTTTCCTTCGCCCTTTTTCGCCTGCTTTGCAGTCGCACTCTCTAACGGTGTCTCGCAAACCTCGCAAACAGTAGACCCGTCGCTGATAGTCGCATCGCAAAAAGAGCACTTCATACCCTACACCTTCCGACCTGTCCAGACGACTCGCCCGATCACCTTCAAAAAATTCGGCTCATCCTTATCTATCTCAAAAGCCTCGTAGGCAGGATTAGAAGAGCTGACCTTGATCCCACCCTGAGCCATCGTCTGAACGCGTTTGATGAACAAGCGACCGTCGATATTGATCACATAAATTGCATCGTCTACGATAGTTCGAACGAGTGTATTGATCAGAACAATGTCACCGTGCCGAATGTCCGGGTCCATCGAATCGCCCGTAGCAGTGATCAATATAAGTGCCTTCGCGTCCAGCCCCAGTTCAGAGCGCACCCATTGCGAGCTGAACGCCAAATGGCTGATCACCTCTCCCTCGTCGATCACCTCGCCGCCATGCCCCGCCGTCACCTCAATCGAATAGTGCGGA
>JAJDBG010000055.1 GCA_029261475.1 Nitrospinaceae bacterium | reverse complement strand
CAGATCGACCACCTCACCATCATCCCCCCTGTACTTAGAGATGATGATATTTTTAATCGTCCCGCCCTTGTTGGATAAAGTGAAAGTCGCCAGTCCTGTGGAAATTTTAATCGTCTCCTCATTTCCGTCATGTGCCGGAATGATAGGAGAGTTACCCATATTTGATGACGTTGCGCTTGATGATGAGGCACTCGTCGATGGAGCCTTATTCAGACCCTGATTGGATGGACTTTGTGGATTTTCAGCCAGCTCGTCAACAGGTTTTGGTGGCGGTTGCATCGAGGAAATGAAAGCACCCCAGCCAATAAAAACGACCAGTGACAAGACAAAAGCTACAAGAATGCGGTTTTCCAAAAGGATCTCCGTTAAGGTTTGAGCGGATCGAAACCGCCTTCATGATAAGGATGGCACTTCAACAAACGAAGGGCGATTAAGTAAAGAGCGTGGAAGAGACCGCGAGAAACCAAGGCTTGTGCCGCATATTCCGAACAGCTGGGGTGGAAGCGGCAACCGGGAGTTAAAAAAGGGGAAACGATCTTTTGATAAAGTCGAATGAGGCCAAGCAGAAATTTTTTAACCATCACAGTTCGTACCCTTTCCTCCGCCCTTAGGTGGTTGGAAAGGTAACACCTTATTATAACGTTAATCTCCCGAAGAGTTGGCAAGCCCGACAAAACAGTGGCTGGCCCTAAGGAAGAGCTTTTAATATTTTTTCTTCAATAGTGGAAAGGGGGAGCGGCGCGAGATGCTTACCGCAAATGATCACCATATCGTAGGCGAGACCTTCCCGATTCCTGAAGCGTCTGAAAATGTCCCGGAGTTTCCTCTTGGCGCAATTCCTGACAACAGCGTTTCCGACCTTTCGGGAAGCAATGATCCCCAAACGTTTCCTGCCCAAAGAATTGGGTAGGAAAAATAAAGTGCAGATATTCTCTACCCGCTTTTTCCTACCCCCGTTCAATACACGCTGAAATTCTTCCCGCTTACGCAGGCGCGCAGACTTTGGGTAGGAAAGATCTTCCATACCCTTAAACAGTCAGCCGCTTTCTTCCCTTGCGTCTGCGGTTAGCCAATACTTTCCTGCCGCCTACCGTCATTCGACGTTTGCGAAAACCATGAGCCCGCTTGCGACGGAGGTTTTTAGGCTGATAAGTGCGTTTCATAATTATTATCCTTTGTATGAGTAACGAATGCTTTCCCTAATAGCAATAAAATCAATCCAGAATTGCCGAATCATAAATTTATTAGAATTTATTAGAAGGGTTTTGCGATTATTCCACCGAGCGGTGTATCTGTCAAGGGGAAACCCCCACAATTTCATAGAATAAGACGATTTTTGCAATAAAATATCAGACCCATTCAATGGAGAGCTAAAAAATGAATGAAATTACCAAACCACTTAAGTTCTGGAAGTTTGAATATTTGTTAATTTGTGTCATATATGGTACGATTGGTTATGCTTCCGTCAAAGAAGAAAATATTTGCCAAGTTTTACAAAACCTCGACTGGCAAAGAACCGGTTAAGGATTGGTTGCTAAAGCTAAATATTGAAGACCGGAAAACCGTTGGCAAGGATATTCAGAAATTAGAGTTTGGCTGGCCGATTGGAATGCCCTATAGCAAGCCTTTAGGAAAAGGGCTGTATGAAGTACGGAGCAATCTATCAGACAAACGCATTGCGAGAGTGATTTTTTTATTTGGAAAAGTGAAATGGTGTTGCTCCATAGTATTGTTAAGAAATCTCAAAAGACCCCAAAAACAGATCTGGAAATGGCAGTTCAGCGGAAGAAGGAGGTAGAGCAATGAAAAAGAAAACAGAAAACTCTCATATAGGTTCATCCTTTGATGATTTTTTGGAAGAAGAAGGGATATTGAAGGATTGTGAATACAGGGCCCTCAAAGAAATCCTTGCAGATCAAGTTCGAAAGGCAATGGAAGAGAAGCAAATTTCAAAAACGGCGATGGCTGAACGGATGCAAACCAGTAGACGGCAACTGGACCGACTGCTTGATCCGAATGTTGCAAACATTACCTTGGCCACTATGTCCAAAGCCGCACGTGCCGTGGGTCGGGAACTCCAAATAACGCTGGTATAGACCTTGGCTGAGTTTGTAAATTTACAATCCAATGCGGCCGAAACAGTTTGTACAAATTTCTGGTTAGCGTATTAAGGTGTACCTGTATTGATGGATGTAAACAGGGAAGGACAGCAAAATGTTTTTTTGCCATTAGAGGGAGGGTTGTTCGCCGTATGTTTCGAAAGTATAATTGAGGATATGGTGGATATCGTCTTCAGCTTTTTTCGGAGAGCTTTTGATTAAGATCAGGCTCGGGGCTTGATTTTATCTTTGATGGGTTTGCTTTTTTGAGAGTTTTGTATGGTCTCTTTTTTCATGCGGTCGAGTAAAACTCGAACTATAAGTTATCGTTTTCCCATTTTTAATCTGATTTTCCCCAACAGCTAATGGCACTGATATTGTCCAAATTTCCTCCTTTTTGATGCTCTTTTATGTAGCGCAGGTCATCGAGGATTACTTCCGTTGCGTTTCCATACATGCCAGAGGCCACATTCTTGAATGAAGTCGTCAAATTCATGCCTAAGCTTCAATCTTTAAGTTCATTTTTGTCATTACCGAGGTAAATTTCTCAAATTTGGTCCAGTAATTATTTTACTATTTGGATTTTTTTTCAGGCCTGTTTCTGGTGGTTGAGTAGACTTATTATACCGATCATTTAGTTCCGTTGTTGCCTTTCTTATTTCATCCTCTGTGGGCTTATTTTGCATTCTTATTATTGCTCCAGGAGCAAGAGCAGGTGCAGGAGCAGGAGCAGGTGCAGGAGCAGGAAGAATATTATAATGACGAAGCAAAACGTCTAATTTTGTATTGATCTCATCAATTTTTCTTTCCAAGCTTTCCATTCCAGGAGGAGTATTATTATTTTGACCTATCGCTATTGTCGGTGTGAAACTTATTAAAAAAAGTGAAAGAAAAATTGATTTTTTCATTTATAATCAATCCTTTATAAGTATAATACTACTATTTTTGTATATTTAACTATTCTGTTTCTTTAGTTTCTTTAGTTTCTTTAGTTTCTTTAGTTTCTTTAGTTTCTTTAGTTTCTTTAGGTTCTTTAGTTTCTTTAGGTTCTTTAGTTTCTTTAGGTTCTTTAGTTTCTTTAGGTTCTTTTAAATAAGGTATTGCTTCCTCTTCAAGCAAGCTTTTAGTATTGATATCAAAAAAGATTTCTTTTAATTTTCTGTAAACTTTGTCTTCCCACCAATAGATTACTTCATTTTTGTTTTCTTTATTTTTGTTTTCTTTTCTTTCTGTAAGTTTATTTGTCTTTATCAATTGGTTTAATAGGTCATTTAATGTCAATTGAACTTTTCTGTATTCATCCTCTTTAGCAACTTTGTGTTTAAATGTCATGACGTAAAGTGGAACAATTTGGTTTGGTATTATTTCTGTCCCCAGCAACACAGTCAATTGTCCAGCGACTTCCGAGAGTTTGTTTCTTTTTTTCAAATTTTCATCTGGAATCTTAGTAGGAGCCTCAGTTTTTTTTGCTAACATTACGTCATAATTCTTTTTTGCGCGAAACTTTTCAACCTCAGCCTTTGCGAGAGCTTCTTCTGGTGTGTCACCATTACTAGCTAATTTATTTTCTAGTCCACTTGCTGTGTTCGATACAGAAGTTTTAACAAATCGTTTTACTGCTAAATGTGAACATGAATTATCGTAACGAATAAGCTCCCTTTTAGCTTCGTAAAAATTGAAACCGCCGTTTTCCCAAGCTTTTTCGAATGCAATAACTCGTGTCGCTCTTTCCAGATCAATCGCGTTTTGAACTTCACTTACATCTGGCGCAACGATAAAATATGCCATTTCGGACGTAAAAATATTTTCTGAAAATCCGATTCCACCTGCGACACCACCTACAATGGCGGAATTTACATCCGCTAGGCCCAATACGGTTGATGTTAGGGCTCCCAAGTTACTTATAATATTGCGATCAGCTTCTACTTTTGCCTGCGCCTGACCAAGTTTTTTAAACCAAATATTACATAGTTGATCGGACAGAGCGATGCCAGCTTGCATATAATATTTTACTAAGTCATGGTCTTCAGGGGCTGCAGCAGCTTTCTTCATCGTATCGAAAAAAGTAGCTACTCCATAATTATTTCGCAAGCCTGAATCCTGTTCTACAGATCCACGAAACTCATCCACCGCGCTTACGCCTGTTTCGTCTACAGGAATCTCCATAGGATCGGGATCTATTACTACGTTTAATCGATCAAATCCATTGATGCAACCAGTGACAGTAAAGCTGATTAAGGTGAGAGATATCACCAAAGCAATCCGCATTTCCCCTCCTAGATTTTTTTTAAATTGTATTTAATCAGGTTTCTACCCCAATTATAAAATATAGTCAAGCCAAAATTATGTCTTAAAACGAAAATAAAGTTGAAGTATTGAAAAATTTGGAATAGATGAAAACAAAATTGATTGTCACACCGTTTTCAGGGGTTCGCAAAATGTAGAGGTGTGCATGGCACATCCGTTAATGGCCCCTCTGTACATTTCCAGACCGCAGGGCTGAATGACGATTGGGGGCTATACTATTTCTATAGTGACGGAAAAGATTTTTATTCTTTGATTTGATCTGCGAGTTCTTCGGCGGGGTAGGTCAGGATTTCGGCGAGGGTGGGGTGGTAGTGGGGCATTTCTGCGAGGTCTTTTACGGTTCCTCTAAAATACATGACGGCGATCAGTTCGTGGATGAGTTCTCCGGCTTCGGGTCCGACGATATGGGCTCCGATGATCTCGCCGCTCTTGGGATCGCATAATATTTTCACGTGTCCGTGGATTTCGCCGAGGCACATGGATTTGCCGTGATCGGCAAAGGGGTATGAGGCGGCGAGGTAGGGGATGTTTTTCTGCTGGCACTCTTTTTCACTGAGGCCCACGCCTGAGACGGCGGGATCGGTGAAAACAACGCTGGCTTTGAGTCGGTCGTCGCTTTTCTTTGCTTTTTTGTCGCTGTGGACGAGGTTGTGTCCGGCGATTTCGCCTTGCTGGATGGCGATGTGGACGATCTCGTGTCTGCCGTTCACGTCGCCTACGGCGAAGATGTTCTTCTGGCTGGTGCGCATTTCTTCATCGACGATGATTTTTCTTCCGTCGGTTTCCACGCCTGCGAGGTCGAGTCCGAGTTCGTCGATATTCGGTTGTCTGCCGAGGGCTTGCAGGATGACGGTGGCGGAAACTTGTTTCTCTTTTCCTTCATGAGAAAAGTGGACGATTTTTTCTTCGCCGCGACTTTCTACATTTGATATGGAAGTTCCTGTGAAAACCTTCATGCCTTCTTCGCGGAGGCGTTCTTCTACGGGTCGCGCGAGGTCTTCGTCGCCAGAGGACATGATGTGGGAACTGCGTTGGATGAGGGATACGTCTACGCCGATCCGGCAATAAAATTGTGCGAGTTCGAGTGCGACGGGTCCGCCGCCGAGGACGATCATCGATTTGGGAATTTCGCGCAATTCGAGGGCTTCGTCGCTGGTGATGAATCCGGCTGATTTTAATCCCGGTATCGGGAAATCGGCGACTTGCGATCCGGTGGCGATGACAAATCCTTTACGGGCTTTGAGGATATCTGTGCCGACTTGTAATTCGGTCGGTGATATGAAAGAGGCGCGTTCCTGGTAAAGGTTGAAACGTTTGTCTTTGAGTTGTTCGATACGGTATTCGGCGAATTCTTGAATCAGGCTATTTTTCCGGTCGATGATGGCGGATAGGTTGGCCTTGGGATCGACGGGTAGCAGACCGAACTCCTGGCTTCTCTGTAGAAGTGAGATGACGTCGGAGGAACGCAGGATGGCTTTGGTAGGCATACACCCACGCAAAATGCACAGTCCACCAAGCGGCCCGGCATCAACAATAGCGACTTCAGCTCCAGCTGATTGGGCAAAACTCGCGCAGGCATAGCCTGCGGAGCCGCCACCGATGATGAGGATATCGTATTCAACAGATTTCATATATGATGCTTATTATGATGGAAGTGTTTTGCAATCCTCTTCGGTGAGCTTGAATTCCCTGTAGCATTCCTGGATCAAGTCTCGGGCGTTGTCACGCATGCGCTCGTCGCCGAGGCCATCGAAAATTTCGGCGGCCTTGAGGAGATGATGAACGGTTTCCACGCCTCTTTTCAAAGAGTAGTGGACCATGGCGAGATTGCTATGCGCCTTGCCAAATTTTGGGTTGATACGGAGAGCTTCTGCATAATGGTGAAGCGAGTTATCGGTTTCACCAATGAGGTTGCTGACCACTGCCAGGCTGTAGTGCGACATGGCATCTTCTGGTTTGATTCGGGTTGCTTCTTTGAAACATTTTGCGGCCTGAACGTTCATCGGGATTTTCCCGTAGCGAATGCCCAGGTTGAATTGTGCCCGAAAGTGATCGGGGTCCAGCTCCACAGCTTTTTTGTAGGCTTCCATGGATGTACGGTTATCACCTATTCTTCCAGCTTGCAGTCCTTCTTCGTACCACTGCTCGGCAGTTTTTTCAGAAATTTTCTCGTCGGACATGGCGAGATGTTACCTCCATTAAACAGTTAAAGACGTAAATTGAAATTGTATAGTCGTGTATGCTACCTTATTCCAATCAAAAATTGCAAGATCATCAATGAATCAATCGCCCCATTATCTCCGAATCAGGAAAGAATTTTTTAAGCAAAGTTGGAGTCAGGGCTAAAATAATCAGAAGAGGAAAATCAAGAATGCAGATCGAACCAGGAAGCGATGAGGAACGCCTGGCGTTAGGCCGATGGATCAAAGCGGGTCAAAATCTTATAGTGGGCGGCTCGGCTATGGGCGACTCTTATATTGATCCCAAAGTCCAACGTGCGCCAGAGGTCGCTCAAAAGTCGGAAGACTATGTAAAGCTGGACCATGAAATTGCGGAACAATTACCGCATCATAAGGGGAAATTTCGCTGGGATCTGGAAAAGTATTATCGCGACCGTTTCGGACCCTACTTGCCAAAGGATTGATCGTATATGTCATATGAAAAAATATTAGATTTGGCGGATGCACCTGCGGAAGGCACTGGAAAGAAGATAGAGTTCAAGCATTCCTATACAGAATTTATATACGAGTTGGCACTGTTTCAAATGGATGGAAAGTTTTACGCCTTAACCAATCAGTGTAAATTGTGTGAAGGCAGTCTTGGCGATGGGGTGGTCGTTGGCAACAAATACGTCGCTTGCCATAAAGACAATTGCCAGTGGAGTATCAAAAAAGGTATCTGCAAATTCAATCACAGCAATGTGACTCCATCTTATAGAGTGTATGTAGAGGAAGACGGACTGTTCGTCAAAATTTAAAAACCTGCCGAGCTTGTATGAAAAACAAAGGTGGTTCTCAAAATTTTTCATACCTGTTTTCAAAATGAATCAAGGGGCCGTTTGAAATGAAAGGCGAAGACCTCTCAGAGGCGGTAATCCAGATCCAGTGCATATGGGCTTTTTTGCTGTTGGCACTTTATACGGCAGGGTTTATCGATGCTCGTATGTTTAGCGAAAGCGGAACTCCCTTTCCAGAGCGGGAAGAAATTCTCATCAAAGCGCAGAGAGTTTTGTTTTTTGGTGTCATGGCGGTGGGTTTTATCATTGATCTCGTGCGCATGCGCATCAACCGCAATTACGCTTATCAATACCTTTTATTGAGCCTGCTGATGGGAAGCTTTTCTGAAATCATCAGTGGTCTGCATTGGAAGTTCTGGAGTTCTTTCTTATAGCCCATTTGCTATCGCTCCCGATTCATTCTCCTGTTGCCCCTTCCTGTTGGGTTTTCAGCTTGTGAGAGTTGGTAGACATTTATCTTTTGTTGCGCTACATTGACCCTGATGTAGAGTGAGCGTTTATCTTGGAGCTCTCCTGAGTCCACTCGTTTTCTCGATCTAAAATGGGACTGTTGAAAAAGGTAATTTTTTTGGAATTTCTCCGCTTTTTTCAATGCGCCTAATATTGATTCCCATTCAATAAAACTCATGGGTCGAGAATGAGGTCTGCTCGTTCAGGAATAATGGATCCAACTGCAATTAACCCATCAAATCCATAAACAGCTTGATACTTTCCAAGTTCAATTCTATCTGGGTATTGGCTCGAAAACGAAAGCGTCAGCTTGCGTTATTGTACGTGCTCATATTGATCAGTGCTGTCATTGAGTCTTTTGGCATCGCTTCTCTTTATCCCGTAATGGATATGCTATTGGACAAGGGGCAACTGGAGGTATACTCCAAAGCCTTTTTTTCATGGTTTCCTTTTCTGGAAGATTATGTGGGCGGGAAAAATTTTATTCCCTTTGTCCTCATTGGAGCGGGCTTACTCTTCCTTGCGAAAAATGCTTTTTTGATTTTGACACAATACATATCGATTTCAATAACGACTCGATTGCATTGTTCATGGATGGAAAGTATTTTTTCATTCTATCTGAGCCAGCCTTACCGCTTTTTTACCGAAAAGCAGGCGGGCGATCTTGTACAACGTCAACTGGTTCAGACGGAAAAGGCGGCGACAGCCCTTTGGCAACTCTTGTTGTTTTTGAGTGGAATCACTTTGATCATTATTTTGTACCTGATGATGCTGGCTTTTGCTTTTAAGGCAGTTTTGTTGATCACTCTGTTCATCATCCCCGTTTACTATATTACCTTTTCGCTGTCCCGAGGGCGAATTTACAAGGCGGGTGATCGCATTGCAGAAATGCATAAAAAGAGTTATGCCGTTTCAGCCGAGGCTCTTTCTGGAGTGCGACAGGTCAAGACATTTTGCGCTGAAAAGTTTTTTTCGCATCGCTTGATAGCCATTTGGGAAGAATATCGCAAGCACACGATACACAATATGACTTTCTCCTATTTGCCAAGACC
The DNA here is from genome assembly GCA_029261475.1 of Nitrospinaceae bacterium. GTDB lineage: Bacteria > Nitrospinota > Nitrospinia > Nitrospinales > VA-1 > Nitrohelix. Next base: position 25,747 of record JAJDBG010000055.1, on the reverse strand, counting down.
TTTTTTGGAAACATTTGCGGTGCTGGCAGTTCTGATCGCTGTTTATTGGTCTTTAGAAACGGAGGCAGATGTATTGACGTTCATGCCGCTACTGGCTGTTTTTGGGGGTGCCTTCTATAGGATGTTGCCTTTGATTGCCGGTGCGAGCAGTCAATTCATGCAAGTTTATGCGGCAATTCCCGCTATAGAGATCATTGCGTCTCTTCTCAAAGTGACACCCAATACACAGCATGTAGAAAAACTGGCTCCCGTGAAAAAAGACATAGTCTTCGATTCGGTTTCTTTTTCTTACAATGAGGGAGAACCTGTTTTGGAAGATATTTCTTTACGATTTGAAGCCAACCGATTTTATGCAATCGTCGGTTCTTCGGGCAGTGGAAAATCCACACTCATCGATCTGCTTTTGGGATTTTATACTCCCGAAAAAGGGAAGGTGTTGGTCGATGGGGTCGATTTAAAAACCCGGGAGTCCTCTTCATGGTTGCGGCAAATGGGAGTCATCAGCCAGGACAATTTCCTTTTTACTGGAACCATTGCAGAGAATATCAGCTTTGGACTGGAAGAAAACGAACGCGATTCTGCCCGTATTCTGGAATCTGCTAAAATGGCGCATGCTTGGGAATTCATACAAAAAATGCCAGAAGGTTTTGATACTCAGGTCGGCGAGCGAGGTGTCAAATTATCCGGTGGGCAAAAGCAGAGGCTGGCGATCGCCCGTGCATTGTATAGAGATCCGCCCGTTTTGATTTTCGACGAAGCCACCAGTTCTCTGGACCCTGTGTCTGAAAAAAATATTCAGATGGCGATAGAAGAACTACAAGGACAGCACACTATGATTGCCATCGCGCACCGACTCTCTACCGTTGTGAAAGCCGATCATATTTATGTGATTGAAAATGGCAAGATTGTTGAACAGGGAACCCACAAGGAATTGCGTGAAAAACGTGGTGTCTACTTCCAGTTATGCGAACATCAAGCACTGTAATAAATGTCGGTTGAGTCTAAAAAGTGGTAAAATAAATTCCTCTGAAAAATTGTTACGGTAGTTACTTATTAAAATATTTTCTCGATAATTTTTGATGAACAAGAGTGTCCGCCCTAAAATTCTTATAATCACCACCCCACTGCGACCGGTGCCCACATTTTTTCCTCCCATAGGGAGTTTATCGGTTGCGACTGCCTTGAAAAAAGCCGACGTCGCCGACGTCGAGTTTTACAACATTGATTTGTTCAGACCAGATTATTCTGAGGCACTGGAGCATATTAAAAAAGAAAATCCGGATATTCTGGGCATCAGTGCTGTTGTCTCGACCGCTTACGAATACACAAAGCGATTGTCGCTGGATATCAAAAGAGAGCTTCCAGGGCTGACAATATTGATGGGCGGTAATCTTGGAGCTTCTGCTGAAATCATTCTAAAAAAAACCGGAGTTGATTTTATCTGTACCGGTGAAGGTGAAAAAACAGCAGTCGATTTTGTGAATTGCTGGAAGACAGCAGAAGGCATAGAGGACTATCTTAATGTCAAAGGTCTGGCATTTCTCGATACCAAAAATGAACTTCAGATAACGCCTTATGCGGAAGCGGTTCCAAAAAGCGAGGTTTATGAAATCGACTGGAGCGAACTGGAGGCTTCTGGAGAGATGGAATTATATATTCCATCACAAGAAAATTCTGAGTTGAGCAAAGAAGTTTTTGCTCACGATCCGCGCAGTTTAGAGCCTCATCGAAATGATAAGACTGTTTTTTGTATTGTGTCCAGTAAAGGTTGCGTTGCCCGCTGTACTTTTTGTCACCGCTGGGATAAGGGATATCGTGTGATTCCTATTCCTGTACTTATGGAGCGGATTGATTATTTGATCGAGAAGCACAATGTGGGATTCCTCGATCTGGGCGATGAAAATTTTGGCTCCGACCGACGCTGGCTGATAGATTTCATGCGCGAAATGAAAAAAAGGGATTTGATCTGGCGGGTCGGTGGTATGCGCGTGAGTACCCTGGATGAAGAACTGATTGTCCAGATGAAAGATGCCGGTTGTGTTTCTATTCTTTGCGGGATGGAAAGCGGAAGCCAGCGTATGCTCGATGTCATGGAAAAAGTAACAACGGTCGAACAAAATCGAAATACTTTGCGCTGGCTTGCCAAGCATAAAATCCCGACGACGATTCAGTTAGTGATTGGCAGTCCCGGGGAAAGTCCCGAAACGATTCAGGAATCCTGCGATTTCGCCGCTTATTTTGCAGAGCTTTCTCCCGATATCGATCCCAATGACCTGAGCATCAACTTTGCTCAGGCTTTGCCGGGTACTCCACTTTACGAAGTCGGACGGCGCAATAAGAAAATTGGTTCATCTTTGGACGAAGAGGAACAATATCTTCTCAGGATTTCTGACCGCGATTCGCGAGACGGGGAAACCCGGATGAATTTTACAGACTATCCCATGATCTTGCTGGAAAAATGGAGATTTGATATTCAGATTGCGGCTCAGCACGCCTGCATAAAAAAGTGGGGGAAAGAAGCCTATTTGAACAACCTCCTGAATGCTCAAAGACTCAAGCATATAACGACATCACCGGAGGAAGAGAAGGCAAAAGATTCCGGCTATTTTGCCGACCCTGCACGTATCAAGGATAAAAATCGTAACCGCAAAACAACGCCTGAAATGTCTAGCACAGGCCCTACAGACACGGTGAACGAAAAAGCGGTTCGCATCGAAATCATCGACAAACAATTGCCATCGATATTTTCTCTGATAAAACAACGCGCGAAGGTGGGACACATCGCCATGTTTTACCCTCAGTTTTTTTGGAATACCCGTCACATTCTGATTTTATTTATCATCGCCAACACTTTCAGAAAATACCCGGGCAAGATCGCATGGAGTATGACAAAAGAATACTTATTGTGGAGATTGGGTCTGAGCAAAATGAAGAAGGATATCTCGACGAGTGCTTACCTCTCTCTCAGAAAAATTTTAAGAAAAAATTTGATCCCCGATATTGAGACCGACCACCCCGGCATGGCTCCATTAAGAAAAGGACGCTAGTGAGCAACATGCTTACAGGAGAATGAGTATTTCTTTTGTAGCAAAGCTTGCGAAAGCGCAAACAAGTTCCAATTAGAAAAATATACCGAAGATGAAAATCACTCCCCGAAAAATTTTATTGAATCCCGGTCCGGGAACGACCTCGCAAGGCGTTAAGGATGCTTTGGTTGTGGAAGATATTTGCCCTCGCGAAAAAGAATTTCAAGAAGTCATGGAAAGTTTGCGCAGGGATCTCGTGAAAGTTGTCCATCAAGGCAAGGACTACGATTGCGTGATGTTTGCGGGATCGGGAACCGCCGTCATGGATGCTTGCATCAACTCGGTTGTTCCACCGGGCAAGAAAATATTGATCGTCAACAACGGAGCCTATGGGACAAGGCTGGTGTCCATCGCCAAGGCTTACGGGATCGAAGTCGAGGAGTTGAATTTTGATTGGGATGCGCCCCCCTCTCTGGAGGTTCTCGAAAAAAAACTCAGCTCTGACGAGAACAATGCCATCGACTGCATCGCTATGGTGCATCACGAGACCACAACCGGATTGTTGAACCCTGTGAAGGAAATAGGGGAGATCGCGCGACGTTTCGGCAAGACCTTCATCGTGGATGCGATATCCAGCTACGCCGCGATTCCCATGGAAATCGAAAAGCTGAACATTGATTATATGCTTTCGACTTCCAATAAGTGTATTCAGGGCATGGCAGGAATCAGTTTTGTGATCGCAAAAATTTCAGCACTGGAAAGTGCCGCGAAATTTCCATCCAGATCGTATTACCTCGATCTTTGCGAGCAATACGCATACATGAAACGTACCGGGCAGATGACTTTCACTGCGCCTGTTCAAATCGTTTATGCATTGCAACAAGCGGTCAAAGAATACTTTGAAGAAGGTGCCGAAAAGCGCCGCGCCCGCTACAGCGAAAATTGGGAAACATTATATAAAGGACTTTCCGACCTCGGTTTCCAGTTTCTTCTTAAGCCCGAGTACGAGTCAAAGATACTCCTCTCCGTTAGAGAACCCACGCATCCCGATTTCGATTTTGATACATTGCACGATCGATTGTACGCAAAAGGCTTCACCATCTACCCTGGAAAAATAGCGAATACAAAAACCTTTCGGCTCGCTGTGATAGGTGATTTAAGGAAACAGGACATGGTCGAATTTGTGGATGCCTTGAAAACGACTCTCGAAGAAATGGGCATCGACCAACAACTGTATCGCTAACGATCTCCCCCATAAGCCAGAGGGTCGCTATTTGGGGTCAAATCTTGATTTATTATATTTAAAATTTGGGTAAAGTTGGGGTGCCTTGCATGAGAAGTCAATTCAGAGGGCAGAAGTTAGTTGCAAAGCTTGATCCTGACTGAAGGCCGTCATGCGCTGAATATATAGGGATTTCCCCAAAACCAGAAAAAGCCTTCATATCTATATACTATTATAGATTACTATACTTAGACAGAGTCCGCCTGGGACTATATACGAAATTTACTAGACAGAAACCTAGAAATTTACCCCCATCCCCCAAAAATACCTTCCCAATTTACCCATTCAAGCAGTTTTTTAGGAATTTTTTATCCTTTATTTTATATAGTTTAGGCTTATAACTAGACAAATAGTTAGTATTTTTTAAATATTATGTTGACAAAAACTAGTTTATTGTCTAAATTATGTAAATAGATTAATTAATAACTTAGACAAACAAATAAGAATTGTATAAAAAGGGGACTGACCATGAAAACAAAAACAAGCATCTTAAACGCAATCGCAATCACAGCAACAATCTCTTTAACTTCGAGCGTCGCTATGGCTCATTCGGACCACGATCATTCCACGGTTTCATACAAATGGGCATTGTCTGATAATCTTCAAGCCAAAATTGATAAGAAGATAAACTCGGTTGATCCAACTGCTTTGATCGGTTTGAAAGCTTTTGAGCAAAAAAAACTGGCGCATTACGACATTCGCGTTGGCAATAAGTTCAATACGGAGATGTATGGAATCAACTTTCTGGTGGAACGAACATCTGCGGGAATGAAGATTGTTGATGCCAGCCGATTTGGAAAGGTGTCTTACACGGATACGGTTCCTATTAAGAAGGTTCAAATGCCTGCTAAGATTTCCATGAATCACAAATCTCATGCAGGGCATGATCATGGGCATCTTCCTTATGAGTGGACCTTTGGTCTCAAAACACAAGCAAAGATCGTTAATGGAATTCTTAAAAATGAAAAGAATGTCTTGGTCGGTCTCAACGCATTCGAGCAGTCCCTTTTGAGGGAGTATGGTTTCAAGCCTGGCAACAAGTTTCAAACCACAATTTCTGGTCATCCTTTTTTGATCGAGAAGACTTCTTCGGGCATCAAGGTCATCGAGAATGTGGATACGCAAAATGTAGCTTTGGCTCCTCATGGCCACGAGAATATGTAGACCATCCAATCAACTCGTGACTCTAAAGAGTACTGATATGCTTAAGAAGATTTTACAACCTGCATTTTTCGGAATCAGCCTGGCAGTGGTCGCCCCGGTTTATACCGGGGCACACCGGGGCATGAGCGGGGAGCTAAGACCAGAGATCACTTTGGGACCGGGTTGAAGATTGAGTTTCGAGTCAAGGTTCTTCAAAAACCTAGACAAATATTAAGATAAAATCTAGATTAGTTCTTAAAGCGGTGGTAATATCAAAGTATAGAATCAATATAGGCATGACTGGGAATGTGAGTAAAGACTCCAAGGGAAGCATCCATTGTAAGTATGAAAATTTTCAAAGGGAAGACAAGCTAATGACTGATGTGACTGACATGAAAGATTTTCTCTCTATTGGCGAGCTGGCCAGCATGACAGGGGTGGGGGTTCATACGCTCAGAGTGTGGGAAAAACGTTACGGATCTCCATGTTCTCAGCGGCTCCCCTCGGGTCATAGAAGGTATCCCAGAGAAGAAGTGCCTCGACTGAGAGCCATTGCGAGTGCTCTTGAGTCTGGGTACCGGGCCAGCAAAGTGGTGAGGGCCAGCATGGAAGAGTTGCAAAGGATGATAGGTTTGCAACCTTTCATAGAAGCCAAATCGGAGACGCAGTCTGCCGGGCAAGCTGAGCTGATGTCACAGGAAATGCTGATCGAGAGCTGGGTCAGGTCGGTTCACAGTTATGATGACGATGCTCTCCTGAGCGGATTCCATGAACAATGGGGTCGTCATGGTGCTTTGAATTTCGTTGTTAATTTTGCCGCTCCTTTGCTGGAAAGGCTGGGCAGGGGCTGGGAAACGGGTGAGCTGACGGTTTCACACGAGCATTTTGCTTCTGAATGTATGGTGAGTTTTCTCAGTGAAAAGTGGCGGCAAATGAATATCAGAAAACAGGGACCAACGGTTTTGATCGCCACCTTGCCGGGAGAGGCCTACAGCCTGGGGATACTCATGTGCGCTGTGGTCACCTCGGTGACTCGTTTCAAGGTGATTTATCTGGGCAGAGACAATCCTCTCGAAGACATTGTCAATGCGGCAAAAAATTACAAGCCGGAAGTGATAGCGATGAGTATCTCTCATACCTTCAGCCCCGCAACGGCTGAAAGCCTACTTTTCAAGATAAGAAGCGAAGTCAGTCCAAAGACCCTTATGGTCACGGGTGGGAAAGGGAGTCCTTGCGGTATCCCTGAGGTTTCTTATCTCACTGACTTCGATAAATATTACGATTTCTTGATCGACCTCGACCAGGAGGAAGATTTAAAAGTTTAAGAGATCGTCAATTTTTCTAAATAAATTAAAGGAATCAAGATGTCATGGAATCTTCAAATAAAGCAGTCATTCTCGTAGGTCACGGCGGATTGCCTCGTGATATTCCTTCTGAAATTGTTGAAAAATTTATGCGAGTCCATAAGACAAGAGTGAGAGCGGGCAGTCCGATCAGCCAGGAGGAAGTGGAACTGGATAGAACGATTAGGAAATGGGAGAGGACTCCAGAAAACGATCCTTATAAAACGGGTCTGGAAACTCTGGCTTCTCATATGCAAGCGATGTTGAACGGGTATTCATTGAAAACGGCCTACAACGAATTTTGCTATCCGTCGATTGAAGATGCGGTCGATGAATTGGCACGTGAAAATGTTTCTGAAATTGTTTTGGTAACGACGATGATCACTCGCGGGGGGTCTCATTCTGAAAATGAAATCCCGGAAGAATTGAAAGCCTTGAGTGCAAAATACAGCGACATAAACATTCAATACGCATGGCCATTCAATATGGATATGTTCGCTTTGTTCCTGACAGATCACATCAAGACTTTTCAAGTGACCTCCGTTGGCAATGCGAATTAGAAAATTTCGACACGGACAAAAAGACTTTTCATGTGACACCCGTCGGCAATGCGAATTAGAAATTTTGACACGGGCAATAAGACTTTTCATGTGACTTCCGTTAGCAATACAAGTTAGAAATTTTGAAAAGACAAGGGATTCACTCGTTTTAAAACACAGGCTGTTTGAATACACAGAAAGAAGGCCAGTATGAAAGTCATGGTTACAGGTGCTACGGGGTTTGTTGGAAAAGTACTGATAGAAACTTTGAGTCAAAAGGGTCATGAAGTTTCAGTTCTGACACGCGATCCAGAATCCGCAAGATTTAAATTGCCGTTTCATTGCGATGTCCAAAGCTGGAATCTCGAAGACACCGCTCTTTCTTCAAACGCGCTAAAAGGAGTGGATGCCGTAATCAACCTGGCAGGAGAAGGCATTGCCGGGGGTCGCTGGTCGGAGACTCGTAAGCAGGAAATTCTTCAATCGAGAGTCCTGTCGGTCAGACGACTGGTGGAAGCCATGTCGGCAATGGATGAAAAGCCCAAAGTTTTTGTATCGGCCTCAGCCATTGGATTTTATGGCGACCGGGGCGACGAGTCCCTCGATGAAACGTCCGCCAAAGGCGAAGGCTTCCTTTCAGACGTTTGCCAAAGCTGGGAGAATGAAATCATCAAAGCCAGGGACCTTGGTGTGAGAACGGTGGCCTGCCGGGTGGGCATGGTGCTGGGGCATGATGGTGGTGCCCTTGGAAACATGTTGTCCCCATTCAAGATGGGACTTGGTGGAAACCTTGGGAGCGGATCGCAGTGGATGAGCTGGATTCACATAAACGATCTTGCCAATATGATGATCCATGCGATTGAAAACGCTTCTATGGAAGGCATCTATAATGCCGTCAGTCCAAATGCGATCAGGAATAAAGTATTCACAAAAACTTTGGGAAAAGTTTTGAAGCGTCCGACTCTTTTCCCAGTGCCAAAATTTGTTTTGAAACTCGGGTTGGGTGAACTCTCCGAGCTGTTGCTCGCCAGCCAGAGAGTGAGCGCAAAAAAAATAGAAGAGACCGAATTTAAGTTTCAATACTCACAACTTGAAGAGGCTTTGAAAGAGGTTTGCGGACACAACTACCACGAAGTATCACTCGAACAATGGGTCCCTCAATCCGTAGAAAAAACGTTTGAGTTTTTTAAAGAAGCTAAGAATCTGGAAAAACTCACACCCGAATTTTTAAAATTCAAAGTACTCAGGCAGTCAACGCCAACGATGCAGGAAGGCACAAAAATCAATTACAGCCTTTCCCTGCACGGCATACCCATACGCTGGCAATCGGAAATCACAGGCTGGGAACCTGATAGCAAATTCACCGACATCCAGATCAAAGGACCCTACGGTCACTGGCATCACACCCACGAGTTTGAAAATAAAAATGGCGGAACATTGATAAAGGACCGCATTTTATATCAAGCCCCGTTCGGCAGTGCAGGGGACCTGGTCGCAGGAAGATTCATCAGAAAAGATCTGGAAAAAATATTCAAATATCGCCACAAAGCCGTCGATACATTGTTTGCCCATACCTAGAGCAACAATAGCGTATCCCAACCCACCCAAACACTTGAGGTCGTCATGGATACAGTTCAAATTCTTCATACAAGCGGAATCTTTTTATTAGCCCTGGTCATAGGGGGAATGTTCTTTTTTGCGGCGATCATGACCCCGCTGGTATTCACAAAATTACCGCCCGAGACATCCGGTCCATTCATACGAACAGCCTTTCCCGTATACAGTCAAGCCATGGCAGGCATGACCCTCGCGGCGGCGTTTTGTTTGTGGAATCACCCAGAGGCATTGCAGCTTGTCGGCGTGTTTGTGCTTTTCCTATGGGCCTGGTTGTGGCTGACCCCGCGCATCAACCGTTATCGCGACGAGCAACTGCAAGGCGATGCAAAGGCAGGAAAAACTTTCAATCTCTTGCACAGATTGAGCGTAGGCATCAACCTCGCACAAATGCTGATCGTCGGATGGGTGTTGATCCGCATGGTGACACCCGTCGGATAATGAAATCAGATCGAACACTTGTAGCTAAAATCACGGGAGAGAAAAACATGATCCATCACGCCAAAAATTTATTGAAATTACAAATCGCCTGCGCGCTGATTGTTCTTCTCAATGCCTGCTCCAGTATACCCAGCAGAGAATCACCCGAATTGCAGACCGTGCCCTACGTCGACCTGGAGCGTTATCTCGGCAAGTGGTACGAGATCGCCCTGTACCCCAACTGGTTTGAAGAAGGATGTTTTGCCTCAACCGCATTTTACGAAAAGATGAAAGACGGCCGCATCAGAGTCATCAACCAGTGCAGGACAGGCGGACCACAAGGCGAACTCAAAGAAGCCATAGGCACAGCAGAAATAGCAGACACACAGAGCAACGCAAAATTAAAAGTTCAGTTCTTCTGGCCCTTCAAAGGAAATTATTGGATCGTAGACCTCGACAAAGACTATCAACACGTCATAGTCAGCGAACCCAAACGCCAGTACCTGTGGATATTGAGCCGCTCCCCGGAAATGAACCCAGAAACCCTAAAGAAGCTAAAAATGAAAATAAAAGAAAAAGGATTTGATCTGAGTCATCTCGAAGCAACGAAATACTAAAAAATGATGGCAGAGACCAAAGCACAGGAAGAAAAAATTAATATAAATCATAGATTTGACCCCTAATTACCCATAATCATTAACGGGATGGACAAATGAGTAGTCTTTTACTTTTTACGAAGACACTTTAAATAGATCTGATAACCAAAAGTAACCACACCCACTCCGAAGAAACCGATTATTAAAAGTGGGATTAAAATTTCTTTTCCTTTAAGCAGAATTACTATGCTCGCCGTAACAACTCCTAAAGCTAAAATTTCGAGTAGAATTAAATACACAAGATTTGTTGATTTCGCTGAAAGATATAAGGACTCAGAATATTTTAGCGTTACTGATGATTTTGGCAATTCCTTAGTGACCTCCTTTATCCAAAAAAAATACCAAATGAAATGTATTGCAATTAATGGATAAGCAATCCACTTCACGAAAACCGAGTTAATAATAATTATGGCAAACATAGCCATGATCCATTTTTTCATTGAATATTGGATTTTGGTCTTGTGGGCATTATTTTTTAAAACGTATCCTGAACCCATACAGCCATTTGGGAAGAATAGGTTTTCTCCGTTTGGCCCTTCCTTAAATAAGGCATCAGTCATGCCACTAAAAAATCCCATTTTAAAACCTCTCTTAGCGTTAAAGAAATTCCTTAAAGCATTTAGAACTGATTAGCGGTGTTAGTCTATTTAGGCTTATCAACTGTAATTCAAATGTGTGCATTTGCTTAAAATGTGAAGATCAATCTTTATAATATTTACTTCTCACTATTGGTCGAATAACGACATGTCTACGCAATTCAAGAATTTTTATTTATCTGGAAATACTTGAAATGTTCTTATTAGTTCAACTTCATTTTTAGAAATTTTATCATGAAGGTGAGCTCGGACTGTATAAATTCCGTTGGGATCGTTGGGTTCTATGTTGACTCCTATGGCTCCAATACTAAGTTGTACAGTTCCTTGCTGTGGAGCAGGCTTTCCAATCCAAAGCTCGCCATGCTCCTTCGTCCCATAAGGCAATCCATCCGGTTTAAACACTTGAAAACTTACCGATGTATTACAATGGCCCTCATCATCTTTAGAGCAACCCGCAAAAATAATAACTCCTACGATGGGTTTGCCTCGTTTGGCGATCTCAGTGGCACTCAGACGAACCCCAGGCTTTCCCCAATTTCTAAAAAGTGCATTAGGTTTATCGGTCAGGTAAAGAACTGCGCCACCATTCGTCCCCCAATTTTTTCTCCATGAATTAAGAGAAGAAAGCTTTCCATTTTCAAACCATTGGGCACTGGCATTACCTGCCAACGCTAAAAGAAATAGAGTTATAATAAAGGTCTTTGATTTCATTTTTTTCACCAAAGTAAATTGAAGTTTAGGGCGAAAATTTACTATTTTTAATCGTTTTGCTTGAAGGTTTTATTTGTGTGTTCTCCGTCAGGCAAGGAATTTCATGAGTGCGGTTTTGTTTTCTACTGGGGTTTTTGTGGGTCTGCCCAAATCTTTTCTCGCTCCTTTGCGGACGCGAATCTCCAGCAGGGAAGGGCCGGGCGTGCTTATGAATTCTTCCATCCGGGCGATCAGTTCTTCTTTCGTATCGGCTCGCAGAATAGTTTTATATCTTGAAGATCGCGCGATGCTTCCATAATCAATGTCAAAACCGACGGTGGGTTGACCGCCTACGGAATCGTGCGCGCCGTTGTTGATGAGTACATGCCTGAAATTCGCACAGGCTGAGATGCCTATGATGGGAAGCGATCCCAGGTGCATCAGCGCGGCTCCGTCGCCGTCGATGCAATAAACTTTTCGGTCTGTTACTTGTTGCGCGATGCCGAGTGCGATCTGCGATGCGTGGCCCATGCCGCCGACGGTGAGAAAATCGCGTTCGTGTCCTTCACCCCGTTTCACACGCAATTCAAATAACTCGCGCGATGCCATGCCTGTGGTCGAGACCACCACGTCCGAGGCGGCCATCGGCTCCAGCAATTCGGCGATGGCTTCTTCACGGGTCATGGGATATTCGGTTGAGGTGGAGTCTGCAAGTTTGTAAGTTTGGAAAGTCCCTTTACGTACTGCTATCACAAAAGGTCCGGATCGATTTTTGAAATGTTTGATGGCTTTATCGAGAGCGGGTTCTGCCGAGTCATCGTCTGGTCCGACGATGGCGTGGGGGATGTCCATCGCGTCGAGCATCGCCAGCATGACGCTTCCCTGTTTGACATGTTGCGGCTCGTCTTTGACCCCCGGTTCGCCGCGCCAGCCGACTAGCAATAGCATGGGTGTTGCATAGACCTCAGGATCGGCCAGTGACAACAAAGGATTGACCGCATTGCCCAAGCCCGAATTCTGCATGTAAACGAGTGGAATCCCGCCCGTTGCAAAATGGTGTCCCATGCCAAGTCCCACAGCCGCCCCCTCGTTGGCGGTGATGACATGAGCCTCTGGCTCCGCATGGTCGGTCAAATACGCGCAGAAATCTTTCAGCAGGGAATCGGGAACGCCTGCAAAAAAACGGATGTTGCGGGCAGACAATGAATCCAGAAAATCTTTGTTATCGATCATGATATTTATTCAAGCGTGGTTTCTAATAATCAGGATTTCCCCCCGCATGGGCTGAAGGGGGCGTGGCCAGTGCCTGATTGTATCGGCATAGACCGTGGGAATACTATCATAGAAAGAGCTGTGTTTTTTCCATTTTTGTGACTGCAAAAAAATCAATAGAGCAGAGATTATTGATTGGGTTGAGGAAGACGATTGCTTGGGTTCCTCTCGTTTGTATACCCGCGCCGAGGGGGCTTTGTGCAAAGGTTTTGAAAATAGCTTTAATGTGGAGTTTTTTTTCGTCTTCGATTCATTTCTTGATATACTTGGCGCATTGTTTTCTAAGCTGTATCGGCAATTATCAGGCGGCTTGGATGCGTATTGGAGCAGGAGTTCCTTTCCTTCGCAAAATTGAGGTCTGCGATGAGTTCAGAATCACGAAAATTTCCGCGAGTTTCTTTTACAGATACGACGACTATAGAAGTTTCCAGTGGGTCTTTGTCTGCTGAGTTGGAGGACCTCACGGTTGAGGGTGCGTCTTTTATCATTGAGAACGCAACGTCGCCGGGGACAATTTTCAAGCTCAAATTCCCCGGTTCTCCAGATATCGAGCCGACGGAGCTTATGACTGAGGTGGTGCGTTGCGATCAAAGACCCGATGGCAGGTATGCGATTGCTGTGAAATTTTCTGACGCGGACGATCAGTATTTGATGGATATTTTGAGCGTGATTCATAGTGGCAACTCTAAAACGAATTGATAGAACTCTATGAGTGAAAAATCTTTACTTGAAGAAGTAGGCGGACGGCCTATGCTGGAACGTGTGCATAAGCTGTTTTACGACAAGCTTTATGAGCATGCCTGGCTGAAGCATTTTTTTGCTGATGTGGATCAAAAGGTCATTGAAAATCAGCAAACGGATTTCATGATTTCCAATATGGGAGGCGGTAAGTTGTATTCTGGCAAGTTGCCGAAGCCTGCGCACAAGCATATGAATATCACTGACGAGATGTTTGAGGAGCGCAATCGTATTTTGAAAATGAGCATTGAGGCCTGTGGTGTCAAACCGGAGCTTGCGGAGCGTTGGCTCAAGATCGATTATGCTTTTAAGAAATCTTTGGTCAAGAACAGTGTGCAGGACTGCGAAAAACGTTTTTTCACGGATGAGATTCTAGATTTTCCCAAGCCCCCCAAATTTTGATCGTTCAAATTTTCCAACAAAAATAAATCCACACTAAAATCTGTTTTTGGAGGTTTCCCCCATTTTAAGGTTCTCCGTTTTATCCAGCGGTAGCGGTGGCAACGCGATTTACATCGAATCATCTCAAACCCGCATTTTATTAGATGCCGGGCTGAGCTTTCGCGAGCTTTCCACGCGGATGGCTCAGGTGGATGCGGATTTCTCTTCACTCGATGCGGTGTTTGTGACTCACGAACATTCGGATCATTGGAAGGGGCTGGGTCCGCTTGCGCGCAAAACCGGGGCCACGGTTTACTCTACCGAAGGCACGCTCAATGGAATTCAGGAGCGTGTGGGGAAATTGCCAAAATGGAAACAGTTGAAGGCGGGGCGGCCGCAAATCGTTGGCGATCTTCTCATCGAACCTTATGCGACCCCGCACGATGCGCGCGAGTCTGTTGCTTTTGCGGTGCATTGCGGCGGTAAAAAAATCGGTCATGCGACCGACCTTGGGACTATCAATTCTACGGTCGTGGACCATCTGAGTGGTTCGGACGCTTTGTTGATCGAAGCCAATCATGATGTGGATATGTTGATGGCGGGGCCTTATACCTGGCCTTTGAAGCAGAGAATCAAAAGTCCGGTGGGACATTTATCGAATGAAGTTTGCGGTGAACTGCTCGCCAAAGTCGCGCATTCCCGATTGAAAGCGGCGGTCTTGATGCATTTGAGCGAGACCAATAACTGTGTCGATATTGCCGAAATCACTGCCCGGCAGGCTTTGGGTTCTTGTCCTGCCGAGATGGTCATTGCCCGGCAAGATCAGGCGACACCCTTCATTTCTGTTTGATCGAATAACTATGGCGCAATTGGAAGACAAAATATCGGGTTGTTTGACGGGGCTTGCTGTTGGCGATGCGATGGCTTCTGCTGTCAAAGGACTGAAGCCGGAAACGATCAAACAACTTTTCAAGCAGGTCGATCAGTATCTGGATGTCAAACCCCATTTAGGCAAGGGAGTCAAGCGTTACCGTATGCGCGGCCTATATGGAACCCAAACGCAGATGGCACTCGCCGTTTGCGATGGTTTGCTGGAAGATAAAAAATCGGGCGTGCAGGGCATCGCCGACCGTTTGCTGGCATTGAGCCTTGGCGGACCCGAAGGCGAGTTTGGTGTTTTCAGACGTCCCGAAGGTATTTTTGTTCGTTCAGTAGAATCCATTAGAGATCGTGAAAAGCCTTTGCCAGCTGATATTTTCTCTCAAGCCTGCAATTTTGCGGTGATGGGAATTCCTTCTGCGCTGTTTTATAAAAAAGCTTCGACGACTCTGGAGCGATTGTGGTTTGAGAGCGGATTGATGATGAGTCGGAACCTTTGGGAAATCACTGCCCTTGGGGCGGTCGGGCTCATCACCCTGCGTTTCCTGCAATGGGGACCTGGAGATTTATCAGACAATAAGGCGAAAGAACTTTTTCAGGAGTTGATCGAGCATAGCGAAAGAGTATCGCTTACTCTGGAAGAGGGATTTCCCGACGTTTACGCAGAGCAGAATTCCCATACACGCGGGGCATTCACTGAAATGTTGAAGGGCGTTTGGGAAAATTGGTCCAAGCCGCAAGATGAGATCTTGCAATGGGTGTGCAATCACGCCAGCGAATCGACAAAGCAAGAGATACACCATCCTTCACAAGCCAGCGTTTTGACATTGATCCCGCTGGCTTTGATGACAGTGCTCAAGGGAGACGGCACTTTTCAACCGACACTGACCCAGGTTTTGAATCGCGGTCGATCGGCAGAAAAACCGGGAGCACTCGTAGGTGCCTGGATGGGGGCACTGTGCGGTTTTTCAGGAATACCGCAAGAGCTAAAGGCAGGCTTGGTCAACGCCAAAGAAATCAAAATTCGTGGAGACGCATTGTGCAAGCGTAGACCGTCCAAGCAGGCCAAAGATCTGTACGAAATGGAGTCGGGTTCTAGCGGGAAGAATCATGAAGAAGCGAAAAAGCATCTTCCCGCAGTCTCATCCAAACCCGGGAGGCCAGTGTTTCGCATATGGGATGAGGACGATGAGGATGAAATGGAAAGCAGTATTCCTCAAAAAGAAAACAAGGCCGAGTGGAGAAAATTTCAAAAAGATAAAACCAGGAAGAAGCGGGATCGTCGTAAAAATCTTGGCTTAGAACCTGAGCTGGAAGAAGATTTGACTTAGAAGCAAGAAACTTCCTTATAATTGGGGTATAATGTTTAGGTGAACATAAAGGCTTGTGCAGGTGCAAGCTCATTGCCCTCTTGTTTTATAGAGACAGAAATTTTTACAAGGAGATACTTCCCTTGAATATCGGAAAATTGGTTTTGGCGGCAGGCTTGATTATTTGCATGGCTGTTCCCCTGTTTGCAGAGGACGAAAAGGCACCACCTCCAGCTGAGCCAGCTAAGAAAGAAAAAGCTGAAAAACCGAAAGAGGGCGGTTTGGTGATCGGTAAAAATCTTGCCGTTGGCATGCCCTTGGATAAGGCTTACAATCTAATGGGCATCCCCACAGCGTTGATTGTAGTGCGAGGACTCGCTCCCGAGACGGACAGCGTACTTGTAAGATATAAAGAGGCGGGAGTCATCATACACAGTTTGACGGGGAAAACTGTTGTTGAGGAAATTGAGGCTTTGCCCACATTCAAAGGGGCATTCGATAAAGGACTCAAGCTCGGAGACAACATAAGCAAGCTGATAAGCCTTTATGGCGTCCCTAGTGAATTCAACGATAAGATCGCCCGTTATCCTAAAAAAGGGATGTTCTTTTTCTTGAAAGGGGAGACTCTTGTTTCCGCAAAATGGTTTGTGAAAGGGAGTAAAATTTTTGATCGAGAGCTCATTGGCCAATAAAAATCAGAAGCTTCATTGAATCTAAAGTAATTTTAAGTTGTAACGGTCAAAAAATTCTCATAAAATAGAAGTTCATACAGACAAAGATCAATTGAAAGTTATTATGTGAAGGGTGCAGGTTTACCTTTGCATTTGTATATAGTACTTTTAAGTCGGACCAAGTCGGCCCGATTCCGAATTATAATCTTCTTCTTTGCAAGGAACATCCAGTTATGTTTAAGCGATTTACGGAACGAGCTCGAAAAGTCATCATACTCGCCAGAGAAGAAGCCGAACTTTATCGGCATGAGTATCTGGGGACAGAGCATATATTACAAGGCGTGATAAAAGATGGCGGCGGCATTGCTGTTGCTATCGTTCAAAAATCTGGAGTGGACGTAGAGTTACTAAAAAAAGAATTGGAGAAAAATCTGCCTCGCAGTTCCAATTCTTTGATCATTGGAGATATTCCCTTCACTTCGCGAGCAAAAAAGGTTTTGGAATTTGCTGTCGAAGAGGCCAGATCACTGAACCACAATTACATAGGTACGGAGCATCTTTTGCTTGGATTGCTCAAGGAAAAAGAAGGCGTTGCCTGTAGAGTTCTGAATAATTTTGGTTTGTTCTTCGATGATGTGAAGGAAAAAATCGTCGAAATGTTTAAAGAACCTACCGAAGGTGCCAAGGAAGTTGGCAAAACCCCGACTTTGGATGAATTCAGCCGGGATTTAACGAAAATGGCATTGGAAGGTAAGCTCGATCCCATCATTGGGCGAAGTAAAGAAATAGAACGAGTGGTTCAAATCCTCAGTCGCCGAACGAAAAACAATCCTGTTTTGATCGGTGAGCCGGGTGTTGGCAAAACGGCTATTGTTGAAGGTCTGGCGCAGATGGTTATCGAAAAAGAAGTGCCCGATACTTTGTTTGGCAAGCGTGTTGTTTCGCTCGATTTAGGTTCGCTCATTGCAGGTACCAAGTACCGGGGTCAGTTTGAAGCGCGATTGAAGGGCATCATGAAGGAAATCGTGCAAAATCAGCAGATCATATTGTTCATAGATGAATTGCACACGATAGTAGGAGCTGGAGCGGCTGAAGGCTCGGTAGATGCTTCAAATATGCTCAAGCCAGCTCTGTCTCGCGGTGAAATACAATGTATTGGTGCGACCACGTTGGAAGAATATCGCAAATACATCGAGAAAAACGGTGCTCTTGAGCGTCGTTTTCAGCCTGTGGTCGTGAACCCGCCTTCAGCGGAAGAGACCGTAGAAATTATAAAGGGCTTGAGAGTTCCTTACGAATTGCATCATAAGGCGAAAATCACGGATGAGGCGATTGTCACAGCGGTTCGATTTTCTGATCGTTACATCAGCGACCGATTCCTGCCTGACAAAGCGATCGACGTGATCGACGAAGCCGGATCGCGTGTGCGGCTTAGAAAGGTGACGCAGTCGCCGGAGATGCGAGAGATTCAAAAGGATATGGATTCTTTGGTGCGTGAAAAAACCATTCGCATAGAGAATCAGGAGTTCGAGAAGGCCGTAGAGCTTAGAGACAAAGAAGAAGAACTCCGCGAGAAACTTGAAAAAGCGCGTGCCGAGTGGGAAGAGGGCACAGATCAGGAAGAGCCTTCGATCACAGAAGATGACATCGCCGCAGTTGTTTCGAGCATGACGGGGATACCTCTGTCGCGTATTGAAGAAAAAGAAAGCATCCGCCTCATGAATATGGAAGAGGAACTGTCCAATAAAGTTGTTGGGCAGTCCGAGGCTATCAAAGTCATTGCCCGCGCTATCAGGCGGTCGCGGTCGGGCCTCAAAGACATGCGTCGTCCGATTGGAACCTTCCTTTTTCTTGGACCCACAGGGATCGGGAAAACAGAATTGGCTCGTGTATTGGCAGATTTTATGTTTGGCAATGCGGATGCCTTGATTCGACTCGATATGTCCGAGTACATGGAAAAATTCAATGTCTCCCGTTTGACAGGAGCCCCTCCCGGCTACGTCGGTTATGAGGAAGGCGGTCAGTTGACGGAAAAAGTACGTAGAAAACCTTATTCGGTCATTCTTTTTGACGAGCTTGAAAAAGCCAACCCTGATGTGTTCCATCTTTTGTTGCAAATCATGGATGAGGGAAGGTTGACAGACAGCTACGGCAGGATAATTGACTTTAAGAATACCGTCATCATCTTGACCTCCAACATCAGTTCACGAATGTTGGATAAGGGGTCTTCTTTGGGCTTTCATAATGATAGCAACGAGATGAACTACGACAAGATGCAAAAGGAATTGAAGCAGGATCTGCGAAAAACCTTCAATCCCGAGTTTTTGAATCGTATCAGCGAGACGGTTGTGTTCCGTCCTCTGACTCTCTCTCATATTGTGGAGATTTTGGATATCAACCTGCAACTGTTGAATGAGCAGTTGATCCAACAGGGTCTCACCTTGGAAATGACCGATGGTGCCAAAAAGTGGTTGGCTGAAAAAGGTTATGACAAAAATTTTGGCGCGAGACCTCTAAAACGGGCCATGCAAAAGTACTTGGAAGATGTCCTTTCTGACGAAATGCTGAAAGGCCGTTTTAAGGATGGAGGCCATATTGAGGCCAGTCTGCAGGGAGATGAGCTTATTTTCACTGAAAAGAGCGATACTGTAAACGCTTGATATAAAATTCAAAAAAAAGACGTTTAATCAAATATTTAAAGGTATCAGGCTCCTGAACCGTTAGGGTTCAGAAGCCTGATGCTTTTTTTTTGCTTGAATTCAATAGGCTATAAAATGTACGATAACTCAATTAATAACAAATAGTTTCACTCAATGCCCCTATTTTTTAGAAAACTACACTTTCTCCTCCTATTTCTTTTCCTATTCCAACCCATCCCTGCGATTTATGCGATGGATGGTGGTGATATCATTCGTTCTATCAAGATCGTTGGGAACAAGCGTGTGGAATCCTCGACCATCCACTATTACATCAAGTCCAAAGTGGGTGAGCCGATCTCACAACAACGAGTGCGTCTGGATATTGAGGAGATTTATAGTCTGGGGCAGTTCAAAGACGTTCGAGTGGAAACTTTTCCCGTAGCTGGTGGCATAGAAGTTCTTTTCAAGGTGGAGGAAATTTTATCCATTGGGGAAATTCGTATTGCAGGAGACAGCCAGGTTGATACTGTTGAGGTTTGGAGAAAGATCAAGGATTTTCTCAAACAGGGGGAAACCTTTCATCAGCATTTATTGAACGAGACCGTTACCACGATCACCGAATACTATAGAGAAAAAGGGTATTTCTTTGCCGAAATAACTATCAATACAACGCCGACCAAAGACAACCTAGTTAATCTGCTGGTAAATATTAAGCGTGGTGACAAAGTTGGGATCCAAAAAATCCGTTTCGTTGGTAATAAAAGGTTCACGGACAAAGAACTTAGAAAGCAAATGGAGACCAGCGAAGAATCCTGGTATTCCTGGCTGGATGAGTCGGGAATTTACAAGAAAGATTTGTTGAAGCTCGATACCTTCCGTATTGAGGCTTATTATCAGGACCATGGCTATATCAAAGTTCGCGTTCTTGAGCCTCGCATAGATATCAACCAAAAAGACAAAGCCATTTACATCGTTGTGCCTGTTGAAGAAGGTCCGCAGTTCAAGATTGGAAAAATTGATATCAAGGGCAACGACAATATATCTGAAGCTGATATTCGTAAGGCTATCGTTAGTAAAGCTTCAGATGTTTATAACTTGTCGCAAATACGTGAAGATGTTCTAAGTGTTTCAGAACTTTATTCCAAAGAAGGCTATGCCTACGCAGATGTAAATCCCCTGGCTAAGGAAGATACTACAACGAACACTGTTGACTTGAGTTTTGAGATCGACAAGGGTCGTAAAGTTTATGTTGGCGAAATATCACTCATTGGAAACACGCGTACACGAGACAATGTCATTCGACGTGAATTTCGCTTGAAAGAAGGCGAATTATTCGACAGCGATAAATTAAAACGAAGTAAGCAGAGACTCAACAACACACGTTATTTTGCAGATGTTAAAGTCGACACACACCGTGGTAAAGAAAAAGATCTCATTGATATAACGGCTACAGTTGCAGAACAACCTACGGGGTCCATCAGCGTAGGAGCCGGGTTCAGTTCTACAGAGAACCTTATTTTCAACGCCTCAATTTCCCAGGACAACTTTTTGGGTCGGGGTCAGAAAATGGTCTTTAGCACGAACCTCTCGTCATTGAGAAGCGATTTCAATCTTTCGTTTACTGATCCGCGTATTTTCGACTCCAATATTCTGGCGGGAATCGATCTTTTTAATACAGATACAGACTTCTTCAGTTTCAGGTCCAGAAACCGGGGTGGGGGGATACGATTCGGAAAAAACATTAGCGAATACGAATCGATTGCCGTTCGTTACGGTCTTGAGAATGTAAAAGTCAGTGGCGTCGACACAGCTTTGGAGACAAGTTTTCTGAAGAATCAAAATCGGACCACCAGCAGAATTGCTCCGTCTTATGTTTACGATTCAAGGGATGATTTCCTGAATCCTTCGACCGGTTGGAGGCATGTTTTAAAATTTGATTTTGCAGGAAGTGTGCTTGGGGGAAGCGACTTTCTAAAGGCGGGTTATGAAGTGACTTACTATCGGCCAGTGATAGGCAAGCTCGTAGGAGCGATCCACGCCGAAGCCAGTTGGGCTGATGGTTACAATGACGATGACTTGCCAATTTTCGAAAACTATTTTATGGGTGGTCCCTCTAGTTTGCGTGGTTTTACCATTAGAGATGTTGGGCCAAAAGATGCTTCTGGAAACCCGATCGGCGGCAGTCAATCGGTTTTACTCAATCTTGAACTGCAGTATCCTTTCACAAAAGGATTTCGCGGATTTCTATTTTATGATCAAGGCAACGTCTTTGGGGATGGAGCGAGTCTTCAGAACACTGCTGGTTCCATTGATTTTGGCAAACTGCGTTCCAGTATTGGTGTGGGCGTACGTTTCATCAGTCCTTTTGGTCCTGTGGGTTTTGCTTACGGAATCAAGCTGGATCAGAAACAAGGCGAGAAACCGGCAGAATTCCACTTCTCTGCAGGAAGTGCATTTTAAGAGCAGTTGGAAATGCCTGTGGGGTTTTAAAGATTGCCTGGTTAATATTTAGAACGCTCAATGCCCAACGAGTGCTTGAGATCCTGTAGACGATTGAATTCCCTCCAAGGGTATTTAAAAAAATCTTTGATGTACCCCCCTTTGATAACATAGAATGGTATACAGGTTGTCCATTTCACCGACATAATTTATGCCTGCGGTAGTCACTCTCGCCGTCCAGGACACTTCAAATCGAAAATTTTTGAGAGGAACCATGTTGCTAAGACAATTTCGAGTATTCAAAAAATCAAGTCTCCTCATTTTATCCATTTTCCTGGTCGCCTTATTTTCAGGCACAGCGTTTGCTGAGGGAAGGACGGGGTTTATAGATTTGCAAAAAGCCCTGTCGGAAACAAAGGAGTGGAAGGAAAAGTCTGAGGCATTCAAAAAAGAGTTCGAGCAAGAGCAACTGATTATATCTGCAAGGGAAAGAAGCATTGCTCAGATGCTTGAGGACATTAACAAGCAAAGCATGGTGCTTGATCCTTCTCTGAAAAAGGAAAAAGAGGAAAAATTTCGAGCAGAACGACGCGATTTTCAGCGTTATGTTAAAGACAAGAGCGAAGAGTTCAGCGCAAAAGAAAAAGAAATGACAGAAGCCTTGATCAAAAAAATGGTCACGGTTTTGAGGAAAGTCGGCAAAGAGAAAAATTTCACAATGATTCTCGAAAAGAAGGCTGTTCTCTATTCTGATGATGGAAAAGACATTACTTCAGCCGCTGTACGTGTTTACGATAAGATGTATGGTGCTAAATAAGTTTCTCTATAAGGGAACTTATATGTGTTGCAGATTTTGGAGAACTTGCAAATGATGGATCTTGTTGAAATAAAAAAAGTCATTCCACATCGCTACCCTATGTTGTTGGTGGATCGGGTGATCGAGAGCGATTGGGAAACACGAATCGTAGCTATAAAAAGCGTGACGGCGAATGAGCCCTTCTTTCAAGGTCATTTCCCGGAATTTCCCGTGATGCCGGGTGTGTTGATCATTGAAGCTATGGCGCAGACGGGTTGCATCCTTGCTTTACGTTGTTTGAAAAAAGAAGGCCAGGGTTCTGTATTTTTCACGGGAATCGATGGTGCGAAGTTTCGTCGTCCTGTCGTTCCTGGTGACCAACTGCGTATGGAGCTGGAAAAAATCAAACAACGCGGGACTTTGTTCCGCTTTCAGGCCAAGGCTTTTGTTGGAGAAGAACTCGCCGCAGAATGCACACTGCAAGCTATGGCGGGTAAAGACTGAGAATCGATCGATTGTTGAATTTTGAAACAATTATTTTTCTTTTGCTTTGATTGAAAATACCCCTTTATCAGGTTTCGCACAGCCCAGCCTCGTTGTGCAAAATGATATTTGTATTTGTGAAAAAGTAGAAAAAACACTGCGCGATGCATTGCCTGTTCGTTCACAGGTTATGGTCGATATGTTTAAAATTAGATGAACTCCATTCACCCCACAGCTCAAATTCATTCCACAGCCCAATTGGGGGCAGATGTTGCTGTCGGACCGTTCAGTGTGATCGAGTCTGGCGCAGTCGTTGGTGACCATGTAAAAATTGGAACCAGTGTTATCATCCACTCAGGCACAGTTTTAGGGGCTCACTGTGAAGTGAGCCATGGCGCGGCTATTGGTGGCGATCCGCAAATCATGGGTTTTGATCGCGATATTCCGTCGAGAGTAGAAATCGGGGAAAAAAGCGTATTGCGAGAGTATGTGACTGTCAATCGTTCTGGTGTAGAGAACGGTGTTACTCGTTTGGGTGCCAATTGCATGTTGATGGCTTATGCCCATGTCGCTCACGATTGTGTTCTGGAAGATCGTGTTATCCTTGTCAACGGGGTTGGCCTGTCGGGTCATATCGTCATTGGCGAGGGAGCGTTCGTTTCTGGTTTGACTGGTGTCCATCAATTTGTGCGAATTGGAAAGTTTGCCATGATCGGTGGTGTCACTGCAATCACTCAGGATATTTTACCTTTCTCATTGGTGGAAGGTAGGCCGCCACGGCTGGTGGGGATCAATTCTGTTGGATTGCGAAGAAATCAATTCCCTCCAAAGACGCGATCTGCTCTAAAACAAGCCGTGAAAATTCTGAAACAGCAGGATTTGAATACGGGCCAAGCCGTCGAGGCAATGAAGGCTCAAATTGATTCTGGGGAAGAAATCAGCTATCTTATTGATTTTATCAACCATTCCAAGCGGGGAATTACCAAATAATGAATGATGTAAAAGTAGGTGTGGTGGGTGTTGGCCGAATGGGAGAATACCATGTAGGGGTTCTTTCTGAATTGTCTGGTGTGCAGGTATCTGGTATTTCTGATGTTAACCCAGAGCGTGTCAAGGATATGGCCGAGCGTTACAGGGTTCCGCATTTTTCCGATTACCGTGAGTTATTCCACCTGGTTGACGCTGTGGTCGTGGCAGTACCTACTCATATGCATTTTGAAGTGGCACGAGATTTTCTCAACGCTGGTATCCATGTTCTTTTGGAAAAACCCTGCGCGAATAACCTTAAAGACGCTAAAGAATTATTTGATATTTCCATTAAAAAAAATCTTGTGTTGCATATAGGGCATGTCGAGCGTTTCAATGGCGCGGTGCAGGAATTATCCAAAATCGTTACAGACCCTATTTTTCTGGAATGCAAGCGAATGAGCCCCTTCACCGATCGCATCAAAGACGATGGTGTTGTGCTCGATTTGATGATCCACGACATTGATATTGCATTGAATATCGTTCGTTCCAAAGTCAAACGTATGGCTGTGGTGGGTACTTCGGTATTTACCAAGAAAGACGATCTCGTCTCTGCGCAAATTGAGTTCGAGAACGGGTGCATTGCCAATATTCTTGCAAGCAGGGCTTCCCAAAATAAAGAGCGTACCTTATCAGTTACGCAAAAAGATTCCTACGTCAAGCTGGACTACACCGATCAGGAAATTTACGTGCATAGAAAATCTTCATCTGAGCATGAAGTGAGCAAGGGAAGCTTGCGTTATAAGCAAGAGTCCTTAGTTGAGCGAATTTTTGTTCATAAGGAGAATCCACTCAAACTGGAACTCCAGCATTTCATTGATTGTTTGAAAAACGGCAGTCCACGGCAAGTGGGAGTGGCAGAAGAATTGTATTCTCTGGAAATTGCATTGGAAATTCTTGAGCATTTTAACAAGAACCGCTCGGCTAAATAAGCTCAAACCCGGGGAATCCTACAGCCCCCGAAATCCCCCCTGTTATTGGACGTTTGTTGTTATGAGTTCGACCACCGCTCCCTATTTGAAACGTTTGTTACTATGAGTTCGACCACTGTGCCAGAACTGACGGGCTTGATTGCCGGGGCCGGGGAAGTTCCCCTTTATTTTGCTCAAAAAGCGAAAAATGCCGGACTCAAAATCCTCGCCATTGCCTTCACCCCAAAAATCCAGGCTGATCTGGAACCTTATGTGGAAAAGAGCTACTGTATCGGTGTCGGAAAACTGGACAAGATATTTAAGACCCTGAAGAAAGAACAAGTTCGCGACCTGATTATTCTTGGCAAGGTGGATAAAAGCGTTATCTTCCGACCTCAATTGTTTGATCTCCGAAGTCTGAGAATCATCAAGAACCTGAAAAGCCGCGAGGATAAGGTATTGATGGAAGCTGTGATTGAAGAATTGGATAAAGAGAACTTGCGACTGCTCGATCAAAGGGAATACATGCCCGAAATTTTTCCTGCCAAAGCTACCCTCACCTCAAGACAGCCCAGTGAAGAAGAGATGAAAGACATCCAGTTCGGTCTGCCCATTGCGCAAAAACTCGCCGATATGGAAATTGGGCAAACGCTCATTGTAAAAGACCGGGTCGTTGTTGCCGTCGAAGCTGTTGAGGGCACCAATCGAGCCATAGAAAGAGGTTGCAAGCTGGTTCAAAAAGCAGTGGTGGTGAAGGTGAGTCGAAGCCATCAAGACTATCGTTACGACAGCCCCGGTGTTGGCCCAGAAACCCTCGAAGGCATGATTCAGGGCAAAGCCTCTGTTTTGGCACTGGAAGCCGGTCGCATCATGCTATTAGAGCGCGAAAAAAC